>NZ_JBHXWI010000084.1:0-32903 GCF_042671975.1 Rhodococcus sp. NPDC127593
GAATCTGTCGCACCCGTCGTGCACAATGATCAGGAGAACGCAGCCTGAAGCTCACCGGGCCGCCACCGAAGTTCCACGGAGCTCGGGACATCCTCCGCGCCATCGCGGAAGTAGGTCGACTGCACCTCGCGTGACCGAACCGACCGGGCGCCTGTGGTCTCGAGCGGCGCTGAAGGGACCGTCCAGACCTGTGACGGCAGACGTTCGCCGGAGGCGCCGAAACAACCACCGGTCGATGCGCCAGGCGACCTTCCGCGCGTAGAACTGGCCGGTGCGGGAGCGCCCGAAGTAGGTGAAGGTGTGGAGGCGGTCGGGATCGCCAACACATCTCGCCACACCACCCGCACCACCGTGCACCGACCCTCGGTCGCGTCGTCGAGCATCCGGCCCAACCCCGCCCGCTGCCCCCGCGGACTCGAGCCGCGATCCATGCAGACCCCGATACGCCTCACCAGTAGCGCTGCCCCGCAACATCTTTTCCCGATTGGCCATCGACGTCTTGTCATGTCGGGCCACCACGCCCGGCAATACACTGCCGCCCCCTGTGTCGCTCCCGCACACTCCCATCCGGGCCTGCCCGATAGATAGGAGTCGAGGTCCGCGCGGTCAAGGATTCGGTGACCCGAACTGGCGCGCCCAGAGGGCAACCGGCCCTCCCGTGCCGTCTTGCACACCCCAACCACCGACATCCCAAGTATTCCCGTGGCCTCACCAATTCATACCGGCAGACAGTGTCAGAACCTATTGATTAGTGTTAGATATGTCGGTAACAGCTGAAAGCCTCCGGCTCAGAAACTTGGGGACGGCAACATGTTGGTGCCCGCACCGGGCGGACCGTCGGTGACCCGACGGACCTACTAGAATCTGCGCTGCCAGCACGGCGTGTGGGTCTGATCGGCTATTTCTGCCAAGGCCGCAAGAAGGGCCTGACCGTGAGTCCAGCGTCGCTCCAACAGATTGTGTTTGCTGCGTGTGAGATCGCCCGGCAAATCCTGGAAATCCTGGAAGACCCGATCGTGCGGGCGGGGATCCGGACCACCCTCGAGCTTCGATCTGGGGGCTCTTGCACCCATCGTGCTCTACCCGGTGCTCAGGATCGTGTTGCTGATCAACCGCCACAGGATCGAACCCCCGGCCCCGCAACGGCAGAGCGTGACTCGGGTGCCCCGGTGGCACCTTTAGGGCGCCACAGAGGACCGAAGGATGCCCGATGGCGTCGGTCTCAGGACGCGGTTCAGCTGATCGAGCGGCACCGGCGTGTCGACTAGTTCGGCCCACGGGTAGCGGTGTCGTGTGGCGTCGAGGAATCCGACAGCCTCGGCGAGGTGTCGAGGCTCGTAGTTGTGCACTCCGGTGAGCGTCAGCCACTGCCGGACCACGGTTTCGGGATCGACCGTAATGGACGACCCGGGAGTGACCGATCCGGCGAGGACGAGCCGGCCGCCGGTGTCGAGTCGCCCCAGCGCGGCCTGCACTGCCGGCGACGCACCGGAAAAGTCGATGGCCACATCCACCGGGTCACCGTCGTCGTCGACCGCCCCGAAGTTGCGGGCCTTGTTCTGACGCACCGGGTCATGATCGATCACCCGAACCGACGCGCCGCGTTCGGCGGACGCCGCCGCGGCAGTGACTCCTAGCATTCCGGCGCCGACGATCAGCACCCGCTTGCCCTTCACATCGCCGGCCGCCTCGAGCGCGGCCATGACGGTAGCGGTCGCGCATGCGGCCGGGGCAGCCACCGGATCCGGCAACGACTCCGGCACGAGGGCGATGGCAGTCCCGTGCGGTAGGACGATGTGCTGCGCGTACGACCCGCTCAGCACCCACTGTCCCTCTGCGGGTTCGTGTCCCACTTTGCGTACGTCGATGCACTTGGCGGTGAACCCGGACCGGCAGCGCGGGCAGCGGCCGCACGGGACGGTCACCGACCACACGATGCGGTCCCCGACCGCAAGTGGGTGACCGCCGTCGCCGACGACTGCCGGGTCGGCGCCGGTTCCGGTGGCGGCGACTCGTCCGACGGCTTCGTGCCCGAGCACCGACGGGCACGCCGCCGGACGGCGTCCCGACACGGTGTGCAGGTCGCTTCCGCACACCGTGGCCAGCGTTATCCGGACCAGGATCTCGCCTGGCCCGAGTTCGGGGATCTCGAGTGCGTGGACGTCGATACCGTCACGAGTCCACACTGCGGCCCGCGTCAGACGAGGAGTGATCTGATCCATCCGGATATCCTTTCGACGAAGTAGACGACAACGAAGATGACGAGAACGATCGCACCGGCGACCTCGAAGTTCAGGGTCCGTATGGACTCGAACAGCAGGAATCCGACACCGCCCGCGCCGACGATGCCCAAGACAGTGGAGGTGCGGATGTTGACGTCGAGCAGGTACAGACTCGATCCGATGATCGAGGGAACAGCCTGCGGGACGACAGCGCTGAACAGTCGATTCCACCAGCCCCCGCCGACGGAGGTGACCGCGTCGAGCGGACCGGGGTCGATTTCCTCGACGGCGTCGGCGACGAGCTTGGCGAGGAATCCGATCGATCCGATCGCCAGAGCGCAGGTGCCCGCGACGGGTCCGAGTCCGAGGGCCGCAACGAACACCACGGCGAGGATGAGCTCGGGGACCGCACGCACGATCAGGATCCATGACCGCGCCACCCAGTACACGCCCGGATGGGGGGTGACGTTGCGGGCGGCGAGAATTCCGACCGGGATCGACAGTACGACGCCGATGGCCGTGGAGACGACGCCGATGGCGAGGGTCTGGACGAGGGCGTCCACCAGTTCGACGCCGAGGGAGGAGAAGTCGGGCGGCACCATGCGGCCGAACACCTCGATGGACGGCCCGATCCAGGTCAGCAGCGTCCTCGGGTCGATGTCGAGTACGACGAACGACGCGATGCAGGAGGCGACGAGCACCGCGGAGGCACCGATGCGCATGGCTCGGTCGCGGCGCGGCCCGGCCTGCGACGGAACGAGCAGCATCCGCCGGATGGCGATCGCAGCCAATTCCATCGCCGCGATGATGGCCAGGATGACGAGCACGATCCCGAGAGCCCGCGGGTAGATCAGACCGCGCAGTGCGTCCTGCAGTGCGAAACCGATACCCCCTGCGCCGACGAAGCCGAGGATGACCGACATGCGCAAGTTGATGTCGATGCGGTAGACGAAGGCGCCGATCCACGCAGGGACCACCTGCGGTACAACGGCGTTGATCATCTCACGGAGGTAGCCGACGCCGGTGGCACGGATCGCTTCCCGGGGGGCGGGGGCGGTCTGCTCGATGGCGTCGGCGAACAACTTGCCCAGCATGCCGATCGAGTGCAACGCCAACGCGAGAACGCCCGGCATTACCCCGATTCCGAGTGCTCGGACGAACAGGACCGCGAAGAGAAGATCGGGCATGGCCCGGCAGAATGTGATGATCGCCCGCGCGGCGCTGTACACCACGGGATGAGGGGTGGTGTTGCGGGCAGCGAGGAACGCCAGCGGGACAGAGGCAATCGCCGCGAGGACGGTGCCGAGAACTGCCATGAGCAGCGTCTCGAACGCGAGGGAGACGATCCGGCCGGTGTCGTCGACTCGCGGAGGCAGCATGCGCGCAAGCAGGCGCTGAACGTCCTCGAGACCATCGACGAGGGTGGCCGGGGCGAAGTCGATGTACCCGGCCGACAGGATGGTCAGGGCGAGAGCGAGGGCGCCCAACGCCGGTAGCAGCCAGCGGCGCCGCGAATCCTTCTCGACTGTCGTGCTTTTCGATGGCGGTGGGCCGAGTGTGATGGTCATACCGGCCCCGCCGCCGACACGGTGTCCTTTTCGGGTGCGCTGGGCCGGTAGAGGGGCATGACGTCGTCGCGTTGCAATCCGGCCGCGGGGCGGTCGAGGACGACTCCTCCGTCGCGCAGACCGACGAGGCGATGCGCCCAGCCGAGCGCGAGATCCACCTGGTGCAGGGTGCAGACGACGGTCAGTTCTTCCTCGGTGCACACCCGTTGCAGCAGGTCCATGACGACGGCGGCGTTCTCCGGGTCGAGCGAGGCAACGGGTTCGTCGGCGAGCACGATGCTCGGTCGCTGCATCAGGGTGCGGGCGATGGCGACGCGCTGCTGCTGCCCGCCGGAGAGGGTGTCCGCTCGGCGCTCGGCGAAGTCGGCGAGCCCGACACGATCGAGGCAGGTCAGCGCCTCGGTACGCATGGTCTTGGGGTAGGTCAGCGCGCCGTAGCGAGGGATTCGCAGCCGTCCGAGTCCGCCCACGAGGACGTTCTCGAGGCAGCTGAGGCGGCCGACGAGGTTGAAGTGCTGGAAGATGAAGCCGACGTTCTTTCGCAGCTCGCGCACCTGCCGGGGTGGCGCGGTGTCGACGCGAGTTCCGAGGGCGGTCATGGTGCCCGAGGTGATCGGGTGCAGGCCGTTGATGCACCGTAGTAGCGTGGATTTGCCGGAACCCGACGAGCCCAGCAGGACCAGCATCTCGCTGCGGTGCACGTCGAGGTTGATGTTGTTCAGCGCCGTGGTGGAGCCGAACGTCTTCGTGACGTCGCGGGCGCTGACGACGACGGTGTCGGCGGGGTCGGTGTGCGCAAACATGATCAGCCCTGGCACTTTTCGGATCCGGTGACCTCGCACACGTGGCGGATGCCGTCGTAATCGCTGTCCTGTGCCGGTACGACACCCCAGGCACGCTCGTCGGTGATTCGGCATCCCTCGGAGCAGATGCCGTCGGCGATGAAGGCGCTGACGTTCATGCCCTCGCTGAACACCTTCTTCAGCGTGTCGATCGCGTCGGTGCCGAGCTCGTCGTTCGCGGCGAACAGCGACCCCGCGATCGTCTCCGACTTCCATACCGTCTTCAGATCTCCCGGCGCCAGCTCGCCGCTGTCGATCATGGTCTTGTCGACCATGGTGTCGAAGGCGAAACCGGCGTCGCAGTCTCCCGCCTTGACCGCGAGCGCCGACGCATCATGCCCGCCGGCGTAGATCGGTGTCATGGCTGCGGAGATGTCCGCTTCCGACCCGGACGCCACGACGCCTTCCTCGATGAGCCCGGCCGAGGGATACAAGAATCCCGAGGTGGAACTCGGGTCGACGAAGCAGACCTTTTTGCCGGCGTAGTCGGTGAGACCGTTGACGGAAGTGTTGTCCGAGCGGGTGATGCCGTAGGACTGGTACCCGGGAGGGGTTCCCTCGTCCTTGACGACGGCCCCGAGCGGTGTCATCTTCGCGCCGTTGATGCCGGCCACGACGTAGGCGAATGGGCCGAAGAACGCGAGGTCGACGTTGCCGGCGATCAGGCCTTCGACGACGCCCGCGTAGTCGGAGGCCTGCACGAATTCGACGGTGGCACCCGTCTCACGCTGCAGGCGTTCGATGACCGGATCGTAACTCGCCTTCAGGTCGGTCGAGTTCTCGGCGGGGATGGCCGCGAGAGTGAGGGTTGCGGGAAATCCTTGTTCGGTGGTGGCCCCGGCGCCGGAGCCGGAACACCCGGAGGCGACGAGTGCGGTGGCGGATAGCAACGCGGCGGCGATGCCGAGCCGGTGGCGAGTGGGGGTGGGCATGTGAATCGTCCGTTCGGTCGAGGAAGGTTACAGCGGGTAGGACAACGCGATGAGAGGGCTGCGCAGGTCAGGGCATCAGCAGGGCAGGGAGGGCTGCGACGCTGTCGAGGACGTCGGTCGCCCCGGCGCCCCTTAACGTCTCGGCGCGGTGGGCGCCGGTGAGCACACCGACCACGATGGATGCACCGGCGCGACGACCCGACAGGATGTCGCTGGAGGTGTCACCGACGACGGCAACGTTCGCCATGTCACCGACCTGAACCCGCATGGCAGCGGTGAGGACGAGGTCGGGGTGTGGGCGTCCGCGGACGGCGTCTCCCGGCGCCAGGTATGCATCCGCGATGGTCTGCCACCCGAGCGCATCGAGGATGCGGTGCTGCGTGGCCGGGGAGAATCCCGTTGTCAGCACCACAGCGATACCGGCCTCGCGAAGGCTGGTAATCGTCTCGGCCGCATCGGGAATCGGCATGACACCGCCGTCGATGCGTGCATCGTAAGCGGCTTCGAAGGCCGTGTTCGCGGCCTGGGCGCGGTCTTCGGCACCGAACAGTGCACGGAACACTTCGATCTTGGACTGTCCCATCGTCTCCAGCACGTACCGGCGGGCGTCCTCGCGCTCGGCGCCCGTCTCCGCGAGACCGACAGCAGTGGCGGCGCTGTCGAACGCGTCGATGACGAGACCGTCGTCGGCGACGGTGGTGCCGGCCATGTCCATCACAACGAGTTCGATTGCGGGAGCGGTAGGAACGGGAGGGGTGCGGTACGCGGTCGGCGCGGTCGGATTCGTCATGCCGCACACAATTCAGGTTGGTATAGACCAAGGCAAAGCTGCCGCGTGAACTGACGATGAACGACCGGTGACATCTTGGTCTAGACCAAGAAATGATAGTGTCGGCGCATGGCGGTCGACGCGGAACCTCGTATGCTCAAACACCAAATCGTGCGCAAAAATCTCGACGCACTGCTCGATAATCTGTCACCCGGTGATTCGTTTCCCTCCGAGAGGGACCTCGCCGAGAAGTACGACGTTGCCCGGGAAACACTGCGTCAGGCGATGCGTGAACTGCTCGTTGCCGGCCGCATCGAACGTCGCGGTCGAACAACCGTGGTCGCCGACCCCAAAGTCGTTCTTCCGCTTGCTATCGGCTCGTACACCGAGGCAGCCCGGGAAAAAGGCATGTCGGCCTCTCGCATCCTGGTCGGATGGTCCGCCGACGAAGCGGACGACGACCTCGCCGAACTGCTGCACATCGACGTCGGCGCTACCGTCATTCAACTCGAGCGCGTATTCACCACCGGAGACGTCCGCGTCGGGCTCGAGACAACACGCATTCCCGCCCACCGGATTCCGGGCCTGATGGAGGGGTTCGATTACCGGAAGTCACTGTATGCCGAACTGAGAACGCGCGGAATCATGTTCGGTCGCGTCGTCGACACCATAGAGACGGTTCTGCCCGACGCCCGGGAAGCTGCGCTGTTGACCGTCGACACCAGAACTCCGATGTTTCTGCTCAATCGAGTGTCCTACGACAAGGACGGTGTGCCCATCGAACAGAGACGGTCACTCTACCGCGGAGACCGCATGACGTTCACCGCCGTGATGGATGCCTGAGACGACTATCGCCAGCGCAACGCGCAAGGATTACGGCAAGGCCGCGGCCATCCTGCTCACCACACCAGGACATGAGAACACTGACCAGCTAGCTCCCGGTGACACCGTCGAAGAACGCCGCCACCCAGGACGTGCGCGGTCGCCCAATTCGCTACGCCCTCACCGCCGAAGAAGAGCAGCAACAATTACATTACGCGGAGCTTCTACGACGCGGCCGTGGGTTTCACAACGCCGCGACCACGTGCAGCCCGAAAAGAACGGTGAAAACCGCGTCGTCAGAACGCGCAGGGACGACCGGCCGCAGGCGATGTCAACCGCGACTTCCAGCAGATCGTGCCACACCCCGGGCTGTTCCTTGCCAGGTTCCCGCCACCGAATCCCAGCCCATGACGGGTTGCGCGGCGGTGCCGTTGGCGGCGGCCCCGCCGACCCAGCGGACCGGCCCACCGTCGACCTCCTTCGCGGGATAGAAATCCCCCGACCCATCGACAACCAGTGAACTCGCACTCGTCACCTCCCCGGGCCAGACGATTCACCGGGCCGGCGAGTCCACCCTTCCGTCCATGCGATCGCGTCAAACATCGGCAGGCCCGCGATGCGCCCCGGCCGCCACCCCACGTCGCGGATGCACCAACAGTGAGAGGCACTCGCCCCGGGTTCATCGACGACACCCACCAAATGGACTTCAGGTTACTCGGGCGGGTACTACGCAATCGGCGGGCGAGGTGGACGTCATTGGGACCCCCGGAATTCCGTACAGGACAATGAGGATCAGGCCGAGCACCAGCGGCGCAGTTCATGTGAAGGCGTCACGCTGGCGAAGGGTGCCGGTTGAACCCAACACTCTGACAGGGACCACACCGAGGCCGGCGCCGACAGGTACCGCGCCGGCCGGCACAGGACAGGACAGGTGTGGTACCACCGATCAACCGGCGGAGCCGAGGTGCTCCGTGTCCAGGTGGCCGGTGACGGTGTCCGCGATGTCGCCGAGGACGTCGAGTTGCTCGGCGGTGAGCAGGTCGACGAAGCAATGCCGAACCCCGGCCAGGTGGAGCGGCGCCGCCGCTTCGATGGCGGCCACGCCCTCGTCGGTGAGCAGTACGTCGAATCCGCGGGCGTCGGTGTCGCACCGAGCGCGGCGAACGCTGCCGCGGGCTTCCATGCGGGCGATCTGGTGTGAGAGCCGGCTTCGTTCCCATCCCAACGCCCGGCCGAGATCGCGAGAACGGATCCGACGGCCGGGCGCTTCGGACACCTCGACGAGGACGACATAGTCGGCCTCGGTGAGGCCGAATTCCTCGGTCAGCTGCCGTGCCAGGTGGGCACTCAGGTCGGCGTGCATGCGGCGAAGACCGCGCCATGCCCGGCTCTCCCGTTCGTCCAACCACCTCGTCGCCATGCCCCAACCCTAGCTTTTTGTTGACACGTCATCAACGCGGGGAGTAGTTTTGTGGATACATCAACAAATTGATGTGAGCCCTCCAACCGCACCGTCGGGACCGAACACCACATCGATTCCGTGCAGGAGTGATCGCCATGACCAGAATCGGCATCATCGTCGGCAGCACCCGTCCCAACCGCAACAGCGAGAAGGTCGCCCGTTGGGTTCACGACATCGCCTCCCAGCGTGGCGACGCGGAATTCGAGTTGATCGACCTACGCGATCACACCTTGCCGCACTTGGACGAACCGATGCCGCCGTCCTTCGGGCTATACCAGAACGAGCACACCAAGCAGTGGTCCGCCACGATCGCCGCGTTCGACGGATTCGTCATCGCTTCCCCCGAATACAACCACGGTATCCCCGGAGTACTCAAGAACGCCTTCGACTACCTGTACGCCGAATGGAACAACAAGGCAGTCGGATTCGTCACCTGGGGCGCTGTCGGAGGGGCCCGCGCCGCTGAACACCTGCGCGCCATTGCCGGGGAACTGCAGATGGCCGACGTGCGGCAGCAAGTCACCCTGTCGCTGGTAGCCGATTTCGAGCACTACAGGGAATTCACCCCCAGCGAACACCAGGCCGCCGCGGCGAACGCGATGCTCGATCAGGTCATCACGTGGAGCACTGCGCTTGGCCCGGTTCGAGGCCGCAGCAGCCGCAGCCTGAATCGAGTCCGCAAACCACTACCGGTCCGTCAAGCACGCAAGATGCCCTCCCCGGGCCGGGTGCCGCAGATGACATGCACAACGACATGATTCGAGTCACAACCACCAGGAGTCGGTAGGAGAAACGACCAACAGCGTCATCACCCCAACGCGTCGCCACCACACTCCACAACCACCCACGGGAGGTTGACGATGGATATCGTCGTTTTGATCGGCCGAATTCTCTTCTCCGCACTGTTCCTGTCCTCGGCCGTGGGCCACCTGACCCAGTCCACGACGATGGCGCAGTACGCCGCCGCCAAGGGCCTGCCCCTCCCCCAGGCCTCGGTCCTGCTGTCCGGGGTGATCCTCGTCGCCGGCGCGCTGAGCGTGCTTCTCGGCATCTGGGCCGACCTCGGATCCCTACTGCTGGTCGCCTTCCTTGCCCCCACCGCGGCGCTCATGCACAACTTCTGGTCCGAATCCGACCCGCAAACCCGGCAGACGGAGATGATCCAGTTCAACAAGGACATCGCGTTGGCCGGCGCCGCACTGATGCTGTTTGCGTTCTTCGCCCACGACGGCGACCTCGGGCTGACCCTCACCGGACCGCTTTTCACGCTATAGAAGCGGACTGCCGATACAGACCGCGAAACACCACCGCGGGGACGAGACACAAAATGACCGAACGGACCATTGAACTTCTTCATCGAAACCTTCAGGAAGTCTTCGGGGAGGGCGATGCGACCCGCCGGCGCGCCGCCATCGACGAGTTCTACACCGACGATTGCGTGCTCTACGCCCCGGACGGCGTCTTCAGCGGACACGACGCACTCGAAAAATTCGCCGGGGAACTACGCTCGACCCATCCCCAATTTGCCTACACACCCCACGGACAGGCCCAAGCCCTACACAACGGGGGAATCCTTGCATGGGGCTCGGGCCCGAAAGGCGAGGCGGCTGAGTACACGGGACTCGATGTTGTCATCGTTCGCGAGAGCAAGATCTCTGCGCTGTACGTCTTCCTCAATCCGAAACTCTCGTAACGCAACAGGGCCCTCCCGCTCGGGTCGAGTCCCGAACGTTCCGAACTCAGGACGACAGTCTCGCACCTGACTGAAGTGATGCCCCCGAACCGAGTGTGGCCGAACATGATAGACCTTTGAGATCTCCCAGCATCAATTCCTGGGAGCGACCGTGGCGAGCAGTCAAGACCACAGGTTGCGATTCCCGAACCGCGACCGAACGCACCGTGCAGGCGCGTTCTCCGATTGCGTGTACGTGAAGATTTGCACTGTGTCGGTTGGCGGTTCCGGCCTGGTCCGCCGCCAGGATCGGTATCGGTGGATTGGACTGACTCGGTGAAGCCGCCAGACGCCACGGTCGAACGCTTCTCCGCGCCTGGGCATCATGGTGTGGCGGTAGGAGCGGTAGCGAGCGGTGAGTGATTCGCCGGAGCCGGCTCGGGTGCTCGGAGCACCCTCTCCGCTACGCGTGCGGTGCAAGCACAGCGTCGCCGAACCAGTGGCAGACCAGCAAGGCGATCTCGATGTCCAGGCGGTCGTCGGTGA
Source organism: Rhodococcus sp. NPDC127593 (assembly GCF_042671975.1). Lineage (NCBI taxonomy): Bacteria > Bacillati > Actinomycetota > Actinomycetes > Mycobacteriales > Nocardiaceae > Rhodococcus > Rhodococcus sp. NPDC127593. The sequence goes on from NZ_JBHXWI010000084.1 coordinate 10,836, forward strand.
TGGGGCGGCCGCGGCGTTCGACCGCGCGTTGGACGCGGTACTTCACCGAGTTGAAGTGCAGATGGAGTTCCTCGGCGGCGGACTTGTAACTCGAACCGTGTCCCAGGAAGGTGCGCAGTGTCTCGCGCAGCCGCGCATCGTTCTCGGTGTCCGCGGCGAGGGGTCCGAGGGTCTCGTGCACCCACCTTCGCGCCTCTGGGAGGTTTTCGCCGAGGAGGGCTGCGGCAGCGAGTCCCGGCTCATCTGCCGTGGTGATACGCCGCGTGAGGCCGGCCGAGGCGAGCGCGACGTTGCGCGCGTTCTGCGCCTGGCGATGTGATCGCCGGAAGCCATCGACACCGGGTAAGGGTGCACCGATCGCGATGTACGGTGGGTCCGGCAGCTCCGCGACGGTCCGTCGGATTGCCCCGACCGCGCCCTCGACGTCGTCGGGACGGAGGGAGATCCATCCCCAGCCGGTCATTCGATCCGCCGCTACGAAGAGTGCGTCGCCGGGGGTGTCGATCGATTGGGCGAGGTGGCGGACGGTCCGCTCCAGCCGTCCGAGTTCGGTGCGGGAATCTTCGGCGTCGTCGAACCACAGGACCAGCGCCAGGTGGGTCCGCCGCAGGGGATACCCGATCGCGGCGGTCACCGAGTCCACGTCGATGTCGGCGGCCTCGAGGACCTCGTGAACGCGGACCGCGCGCACGCTGCTGCGGTTCTCCAGCCAGTGGTCGCGTTCGGCCTCATAGATCTGGACGACTTGTTGGGAGATCCAATCGATGTAGCGGAACGTCACCGTTGCAATTCGGTCGTACACGTCGAGGCGGAGACCGGGATCGAGGTCGGCCTGACGGATCGCGTCCAGGATGGTGCCGAGCAGTGCCTGCTGACCGAGCCGGTAGGCGCGCACGAGTGCATTCGCGGGCACTCCGCGTTGTGCGAGCCGACGCGCATACTCGAGCGCCGCGGTCGGGGGCTCGACTCGGTCGATCGGGATGTCGTACTGGACGGCGTCGAATACCGTTTCGACGTTTCCTTCGACGCTGGCGCCGAGTAGATCCAGTATCTGGGGGTCGTTGCGAAGCTCGATTATCTCCGTGGCCAGCCGCTGCTGGATCGAGCGTGACACTTGCGGTAGTCGAGCGCCGAGGCTTCCGATGATCGCCGCGGCGGCGTCACCGACTGCGGCGTCGCGGTCGCGTTGGCGATCTGTCATGAAAGAAACGGTAGATCGCAGCGGTCGTTGATGTGCACGCTTTTCCAGGTGGTGTTGTTTCCGGGAAACAAGAGCGTCGGGAAATGTCGTCGATTCGCGACGGTGTGGGGCTGTCCCCCGAATTTTACGTTTGTGTGGACCCGCACATCGAGCGCCAGGAATGCCCATGAATCTCTCGTCTTTGCCCGATCTCCGCGCCGCGCAGAACCCGACGGCACCATGCATTTGCGACGACGCCGGCGACCTGAACAACGCACAGTTCCTTCAGGCGGTGCAGCGCGCCGCCGCGACGTTGCAGGCGAGCGGGATAGCGGTGGGGGACGTGGTCGCAGTCATGCTTCCCAACACCTCCAGTCTGGTCGTATCGCTTTTTGCTGCATGGCGTTTGGGTGCAACGGCAACTCCGATCAACCCTTCCCTCGCCGACGCCGAGGCGGCCTTCCAGATCCAGGACGCGCGCGCGAAAGTGTTGATCATCGACCGGCCGATCGACCTCGACGGAGTCACGGTGGTCTCACCAATTGCCCTCACGTCCCAGGTCTCGGCGACAGTGACCGATCCACCGCAGGGCGACGACTTGCTGGCATTGCTGATCTACACCAGCGGAACGACCGGGCGTCCGAAGGGTGTGATGCTCGATCACGCCAATATCGGTGCGATGTGCCAGATGGTCATCGACGCGTTCACCATGACGGGCACCGACCACAGCCTGCTGATCCTGCCCCTGTTTCACGTCAACGGAATCATCCTCGGCGCCCTGTCACCGCTGCTGGCTGGCGGGCGCGCGACGATCGCGGGTCGCTTCAGTCCGAGGACGTTCTTCGAACGGATCGAGCAGAGCGGAGCGACCTATTTCTCGGCTGTCCCCACCATCTACACGATGCTGGCCGACCTGCCCGCGGATGTTCGACCGGCTACATCGTCGGTGCGTTTCGCGGTGTGCGGGGCGGCCCCGGCCAGTGTCGAGCTGCTCGAGAAGTTCGAAACCCGATACGCAATCCCGATCGTCGAGGGATACGGACTGTCCGAGGGGGCGTGCGCGAGCACGGTGAACCCGCTTACCGGCATACGCAAATCGGGCACGGTCGGCCTGCCGTTGCCGGGCCAGCGGATCCGGATCGCGGACCCGAACGGTAGCCCGGTCGCCGACGGGCAGACCGGGGAGGTGCTCATCGCAGGACCGAACGTCATGCGTGGCTATCTGAACCGCCCCGAGGAAACGGCGACGACGCTCGGAGGTGGGTGGCTGCACACCGGCGATATCGGCCGGCTCGACGAGGACGGGTACCTCGTCCTCGTCGACCGTGCGAAGGACATGATCATCCGCGGCGGCGAGAACATCTATCCGAAAGAGATCGAGAACGTCGTCTACCAGCTTCCGGAGGTCGCCGAGGCAGCCGTCGTCGGACGCGCCGATCCGGTCTACGGCGAGGAGCCGGTGCTGTTCGTTTCACTGAACTCCGGCGCCAGCCTCGAGCCGGGCCGGATCCACGCGCACACCCGCCACCAATTGTCGAAATACAAACTGCCCGTGGATATCACTGTGCTCGATGAGCTTCCGAGGAACGCCATCGGCAAGATCGACAAACCTGCGTTGCGGGCGTCGCTTCGCGGCCACCGCCAGAACGCCTGAAACCACCACCGAAACCCACCCACCGAAACGGGAGAGATCACCATGAGCTTCACGAAACCGGACCTGCCGCCGGTCGATCCGGACACCTTCCTGACGAAGCCGTTGATGGAGCGGATGCGGATTCTCGCCCTCGATTGGGCCGAGAACGGCTTCGGTTCACCGCGGATGGTGCACACCATCTACATTGCCAAACTCATATTCCTCTACGCAATCGGCGGCATCACGATCGCCACGGTGACGTCGGGTCTGCCCGCGTTCTGGCACGTGAGCGAGTGGTGGAACCAGCCGATCGTGTACCAGAAGGCGATCTTGTGGACCGTGCTGCTCGAGACCATCGGGGTCGCCGGGTCCTGGGGTCCGCTGGCCGGCAAGGTCAAGCCGATGACGGGCGGCATCCTGTTCTGGGCGCGGCCAGGGACCATCCGGCTGCGGCCGTGGCGGTGGGTGCCGCTCACCAATGGTGACCGGCGCACCTGGGGAGACGTCGTACTCTACGTCGGTCTGCTGGTCAGCCTGGCCGTCACCTTGTTTTCGCCCGGGGTGCACAGTGATTCGTTGGCGGCGGTGATGCCGGAAAACACCTCCGGGCTGGTGCGCCCCGCCCTGATCGTCGCGCCCATTGCGCTGCTCGTACTGGTGGGTCTGCGGGACAAGACGATCTTCCTGGGCGCACGCGGCGAGCAGTACCTGCCGGCGTTGGTGTTCTTCGCCGCGCTGCCGTTCGTCAACATGATCGTTGCGTTGAAGCTGCTGATCGTCCTGGTGTGGGTCGGTGCGGGGTTCTCCAAGTTCGGAAAGCACTTCTCCAACGTTGTCCCGCCGATGGTCAGCAACAGCCCGTTCGTTCCGTCCAATTGGTTCAAGCGGGCGCAGTACCGCGATTTCCCCAAGGATCTGCGGCCGTCGCGACTGGCGGACGTGATGGCGCACGGCAACGGGACCGTCGTGGAGATCGCCGCCCCGCTGATCCTGCTGTTCTCGACGAACATGTGGGTCACCCTGGCCGCCGCGCTGGTCATGGTCGGGTTCCACCTATTCATCGTCTCGACGTTCCCGTTGGCGGTGCCGCTGGAATGGAACGTGCTGTTCGCCTACGCCACGGTGTTCCTGTTTCTCGGTTTCCCGAACTGGGACGGATACGCGCCGTGGGAGATGTCCCCGCCCTGGCTAGCCCTGGCTATCGTCGCTGCGCTGTTGTTCTTCCCGATCCTGGGGAACCTGCGGCCGGACAAGGTCTCCTTCCTGCCGTCCATGCGGCAGTACGCGGGCAACTGGGCGTCGGCGGTGTGGGCGTTCGCGCCCGGCGCCGAAACGAAGCTGAACCAGGTCACACGATCGGCGGGCAATCAGATCGATCAGTTCATCGCGTTCGGCTACGAGCCGCAGTGGGCGGAGATCACCCTGCAGAAGACGATCGCGTGGCGGAGCATGCACAGCCAGGGCCGCGGCCTGTTCTCGCTGCTGCTGAAGAATCTCCCCGACATCGACACCCGCACCGTGCGCGAGGGCGAGTTCCTGTGCAACTCGCTGATCGGGTTCAACTTCGGTGACGGGCACCTGCACAACGAGGACCTGATCCGGGCGGTGCAGAGCCAAGCCCACTTCGAACCCGGCGAAGCGGTCATCGCCTGGGTGGAATCGGAGGCCCTCGGGAGCGGGGTTCAGCACTACAAGCTGATCGACGCCGCACTCGGGGTGATCGAGCGCGGCACCTGGAAGGTGGCCGACGCCGTCTCCGAGCAGCCGTGGCTGCCCAACGGACCGATCCCGTTGCAGATGACCTGGTCGCTGGCGTCGGACCAGAACGCCGGCCGGGACCAGCAGGACCGCGGCCATGGAGCGCTGGCGTGAGCACCGCAGTCGTGGTCGGAAGCGGCCCCAACGGACTCGCCGCCGCCGTCGCCCTCGCCCGACGCGGGGTTCAGGTCACAGTCTTCGAGGCCGCCGACGAGATTGGCGGCGGCACCCGATCCAGTGAGGCGTTGGTGCCGGGGTTGCTGCACGATCACTGCTCGGCAGCCCACCCGATGGCCGCCGGATCCCCGTTCCTGCAGACCCTCGACCTCGAACGCTACGGATTGACGTGGCTGCAACCCGGCATCGACTGCGTGCACCCACTCGACGACGGGTCCGCCGGGGTGCTGCACCGATCCGTGGACGACACCGCCGCCGGCCTCGGCCGCGACGGTGGCCGGTGGCGACGGCTGTTCGACCGGCCGTCGGCCAGGTTCGATGCGCTGTCGCAGGACATCATGCGCCCCTTGCTGCGAGTCCCCGAGCACCCGCTCACCCTGGCACGGTTCGGCGGACCCACCGTCCTGCCGGCGTCCCTGCTCGCCCGGCAGTTCCGCACCGACCAGGCCCGGGCCCTGTTCGGTGGAGTAGCTGCCCACGCGTTCCGGCCAATGCACTACCCGCTCACCTCGGCGATCGGTTTGGGCATCATCACCGCCGGTCACCGCCACGGCTGGGCGGTCGCCGCCGGCGGGTCGCGGTCGATCACCAACGCCCTGGCGTCGCTGCTGGTCGACCTCGGGGGGAAAATCGAGACCGGAACCCGGATCGACTCGGTCTCCCAACTGCCGGTCACGGACGTGACAATGTTCGACCTGGTACCGAGTGCGGTCGCCGACATTGTCGGTAACCGCCTGCCGGCTCGGGTGGCGCGGGCCTTCCGACGCTTCCGGCACGGCCCCGGCGCGTTCAAGGTCGACTTCGCGATCGAGGGCGGCGTCCCGTGGACCAACCCGCACGCACACCGCGCCGGCACCGTTCACCTCGGCGGCAGCTACGCCGAGGTCGCCACCACCGAGCGGGCGATCCACGACGGGCGGATGCCCCAGCGGCCGTTCGTCCTGGTCGGGCAGCAGTATCTGGCCGACCCGGGACGCTCCACCGGCAACATCCATCCGCTGTGGACGTACGCACACGTCCCGAACGGATACACCGGCGACGCCACCGAGGCGGTCATCGCCCAGATCGAAAGATTCGCTCCCGGCTTCCGTGACCGCATCATCGCCCAGAGCACCCGATCGACCACGCAGATGGCCACCTACAACCCCAACTACATCGGCGGCGACATCCTCACCGGTTCCAAGGACATCCGCCAACTCGTACTCGGCCCGCGAACAACATTGTCGCCGTATCGAATCGGGGTTCCGGGCATGTACCTGTGCTCGGCCGCCACGCCACCGGGCCCCGGCGCCCACGGCATGTGCGGCGCCAACGCCGCAGAAGACGCCCTCGCACACCTCAACCACTGACCCCTCGAATCCCACACCTCCACCCCGAAAAGAGAACCCTCATGAACTCCCTGGCCACACAGGACGTCGCCACCGCCACACCATCGACCGACAAACTGGCCGGTCGGGTCGCGTTCGTCACCGGCGGAACCCGCGGCATCGGCGGCGCAATCGCCCACAGCCTGGCAAGCCAGGGCGCGACCGTCGCCGTCGGCTACAGCCGCAACCAACGCAGCGCCGAACAGTTCGTCTCCGATCTGGCCCGAACCTGCCGACAGCGCGGCGGGTCGGCCTCGATGCATCAAGGCAACGTCGGCTCCGCCGCGGACTGCCGGCGCACCATCGCCGAAGTGATCGACACCCATGGGCGACTGGACATTCTGGTCAACAACGCCGGGATCACCATCGACAAGACAATCGCCGAACTGACCGACGAGGACTGGTCGAACGTCCTCGCGGTCAACCTCTCCGGCGCCTTCTTCCTCTCCCAGGCCGCGCTCGCCCACATGCTCGAGCGAGGAACCGGGCGAATCGTGAACGTCTCCTCCGTCGTCGGCGAAACCGGCAACATCGGCCAGGCCAACTACGCCGCCTCCAAGTCCGGATTGTTCGGGCTCACCAAGACGCTCGCGAAGGAAGCCGCATTCCAGCTGGCCAAGTCGGGCAAACGGACCGACGCCGGCCTCGGCATCACCGTCAACGCCGTGACGCCCGGGTTGATCGACACCGAAATGACCGCGGCGATCCCCGAGAAGGTCCTCGCCCGGCTCACCAGCCAGATCCCCGCAGGCCGGGCAGGCAAACCCGAGGAGATCGCGCGCGTCGTCCACTTCCTCGCCGCCGACGCCTCCTCTTACATCACCGGGCAAGTCTGGAGCGTCAACGGCGGCATGGACATGTGAGACGAACAAACCCCCAGCCACCCGGAACATCATGCCGTAGGGCCCATCGGCCGTGCATCGGTGCCGCACGGTCGCAGCATCACCGCCCCCATCGCATTCACCCCCGCACCGACTGATCATCCCGAAGGACCAACCATGACCGACTCGACCGTCGTCGACACCGAGGCCGCCGCAGAGGAGCTCGCCGCACCGCTGGACCTGCTACTGACCGACTCGGCACTCGGGATCACCCGCCGAATGCTGCCCAACCGCTCCTGGCTGCGCCTCGGAGCCGGCCTGGCCGGAGCGCCGCACTTCCTCCTCGGCCGCAGCCGCAGCCTGGCCGTCGAACTAGCGGACATCGCGCGCGGCACGTCGACCCGGGCCCCGGCGCGGGCCGACAAACGCTTCACCGACCCCGCCTGGTCGGGAAACCCACTCCTGCGGCGGATCCTGCAGGCCTACCTCGCCGCCGCGGAGACCGCCGACAAGCTGCTGGCCGACGCCGACTTGGACTGGCGGGACCGCGAACGCCTGCAATTCGCCCTCGACAACATCGTCGAGGCCGCGTCCCCGAGCAATAACCCGCTGCTCAACCCACTCGGATACAAGGCGGTCATCGACACGGGCGGCAGCTCGGTCGTGCGTGGGTTGAGCAACCTTGTTCGCGACCTCGCGATAACACCACGAGTGCCCGCGATGGTGGACCCGGACGCGTTCGTCGTCGGCGGCAGCGTCGCCGCAACACCCGGCTCGGTGATCTTCCAGAACCGGGTGATGGAGGTCATCCAGTACTCCCCACGCACCCCGACCGTGCGCACCACGCCGGTGCTGATCGTGCCGCCGGTGATCAACAAGTTCTACATCGTCGACATCTCACCAGGCCGAAGCATGGTCGAGCACTTCCTCGACCAGGGCCAGCAGGTGTTCACCATCTCCTGGCGCAACCCCAAAGCGCGCCACCGCACATGGGGATTCGACACCTATGGGCAAGCGATCCTCGATGCAATGGACGCGGTGGACAGGATCACCGGGGCCAAGCAGACCCACCTGTTCGCGACCTGCTCGGGCGGAATGCTGGCGGCGATGACCGCGGCACACCTGACCGACATCGGGCAGGCCGACCGCCTCGCGAGTGTGACGTTGGGGGTCACCGTGCTGGACCAGAGCCGAGCCGGCTTCCCCGCCGCGGCCCTCGACCCGACCACCGCGCAGGCCGCGGTCCGTGTCTCCGCCGCCCGCGGGTACCTCGACGGCCGCTCGTTGGCCGAGGTGTTCGCCTGGCTGCGCCCGACCGACCTGATTTGGCGGTACTGGGTCAACAACTACATCCAGGGCCGCACGCCGCCGCCGTTCGACGTGCTCTTCTGGAACGCCGACACCACCCGGATGGCTGCCACCCTCCACAAGGAGATGGTGCAGATGGGTTTGAGCAACGCGCTGACCGTCCCCGGCGCCGTGAGCATGCTCGGCACCCCGGTCGACCTGACCAAGATCACCGTCGACACCTACGTGATCGCCGGCGTCGCCGACCACATCAGCCCCTGGCAGGCCTGTTACCGCAGTGCGCGCCTGCTCGGCAACGACAACATCCGGTTCGTTCTCTCGACCAGCGGGCACATCGCCGCGCTGGTCAACCCGCCCGGCAACCCTCGCGCCTCCTACCGAGTTGCCTCACCCGACACCGAGAACCCCGACGAGTGGCTCGAGACCGCCGACAACAAGCCCGACTCCTGGTGGTCCGACTACATCACCTGGCTGGCCGAGCGCAGCGGACCGGACAAGACCGCACCGGCGATGCTCGGCGCCCCGGACCTACCGCCGCTGATGCCCGCTCCCGGCTCGTATGTCCGTGAGCGATGAACCGCCGCAAGAACAGTGAGGATCACCCATGACCACCCGTGTAGCGCACCCGACAGAACTCCTCGGCCTGGTCGGCGAGCAGATCGGCACCACCGACTGGTACGAGATCACCTACGAGCAGGTCAACCTGTTCGCCGACGCCACCGGCGACTACCGGACGATCCCCACCCACCCGCAGCGGACCGCCGGCACGCTCCTCGCGAATCCGATCACCCCCGCCTACCTGACGCTGGCACTGCTCCCGAGGGCCCTCGACGACCTGGTCTGGATCGACAGCGCCCCCACCACCCTCGACCACGGACTCGGCACCGTCCATTTTCCCGCACCCACAGCCGCCGATGCCAAGGTCCGCTGCACCGGCCGGATCCTGGCCGCGCAGCGACGCCGCACCGGCATCGAAGTCGTCTTCGGCATCACCGTCGAAGCCGACGGCGCGCCGCGACCCGTATGCGTCGCCGAACCGATACGCATCTACCGATGATCACCCCCGCCGTGAACCCGGCAGACGAAACCCGAATGGTGCGCGCCCGCGGGCAGCACCTGCGAGTGTCCATCAGACACGGCGACGGCGTACCGCTGGTGCTCTGCAACGGGATCGGCGCCGGCCTCGAGGTCCTCGACCCCCTGGTCGAGCACCTCGGCGCGAGACGCACCCTGATCCGATTCGACGCACCCGGAGTCGGAGCGTCACCGAACTCGCGACTACCGTACGGGTTTCCGTACCTCGCCCGAGTAGTCGGGCGGATGCTGGACACCCTCGGCTACGAACGGGTCGACATGCTGGGCTATTCGTGGGGTGGTGCCCTGGCCCAGCAATTCGCATTCCAGAACCCGCGCCGGTGCCGACACCTGGTCCTCGCCGCCACCGCAACCGGTGTCCTCATGGTGCCCGCCCGGCCGTCGGTCCTGACGAAGATGCTCACCCCCCGCCGGTTCGTCGACCGCGACTACCTCGCCTCGATCGCCGCGACCATATACGGCGGCAGCACCGATTACGGCAACGCCGACATCACCCAGATCGTCGGCCACCAACTCGCCGCCGGATCCCGCCGCGGCTATCTGTACCAACTGCTCGCCGGGGCGGTGTGGTCGAGCCTGGTCGCCCTCCCCGCGATCCACCAACCCACCCTCATCGTCGCCGGCACCGACGACCCGATCATTCCGATCATCAACGCCCACATCATGGCCCGGCTGTTGCCACACGCCACCCTCCACACACACCCCGGCGGCCACGTCGACCTGCTCACCAACGCCACCACACTCGGCCCCATCATCGACGATTTCCTCAGCACCGTGAATGGACCCAGGACCAGCCGACACGATCAATCGTGACATAGGAAATCGGTGGATCTGACTCTGGCGCACGCCATAGCGGATGCATGGGTGACCCAACCCTCGAATGTGCCAGCGCTACATAAGCATCAGGCACTTCCGCCCCGGGTGCCCACGCGCCAGGTCGTTCCCCACCCTGTGGGCCAGGAACAGAAAACTGATGGTGCCGATACCAGGGCCGACTCAGCGCTAAGTCGACCCAGGTATTTCGCGTAGTTGTCGAGTGTGCTCCTGGTTTGCCTACACATTCAGGCACCGCCAGCCTCACTTCCTCACCCGTCACAGCGGATACCACAGCGATCGGTCGCGTCACGATGCGCTGCAGTGCCTTCGCCGAGTCGAGGATCACCGGGTGATTAGGCCCAGCGGTTCGACCCGCACCAGTTCGGGGCGCAGCCAACTGGCCGGCACCGACCACTGCAGGCGGTAATACGACCACCACGAAACCGCCTGCCACGCCCGCTCCCCGTATGCGGTCCCGTCTCCGATCAGATCCGATGCCCGCTCCCTCGGGTGACCGTCAGATTCCGGGTCACCACCTGCGTCGGGCGCGACCCAACCGCACCAACTGGGCAGGATCATCCAAATCGAGCACCCGCAGATCATCCGGCAACTCGAACAGCCCCAGCGCGTGCCGAGACTCCGGCAGCGAGGGACTCTCCACCGATGAACTCGAGGCCATGTAGGCGGCGAAGAATCGCTGGATGGTCATTGCAACGAAGGTTATCGATTCCCCGCCATGGCCGAGCCTCACGTAGTGCAGTGATCCCCCTCATCTTCGCGAATCCGACCATGACCGCGAGCAGATCGGCAGAGTTAGCGCGGGGGTTGCACAGGGCATAACGAACCGCGTCGTGGGCGGCTGGTCGCGTACAGGATGCCGGCGATCGTCCACTGCCGAAGCGCTGCTTGGTGCGCCGGTCGAGTGACATACCGCACACAACATTTTTGACTCACAGGTACAGAATCGTATTACGATGGGAGAATCGGAGCATCGGCAGATGGTTGAAGTTCGAGCCGGATGTCTTGGTAGACAGAGCCGTCGACCTGTTCTGACGCCAGGCATATTCCGGGACGACCACGGTGGAGCTGGTCAATGAGCGCGGCATCCGCACGCGCGGTCTCTCTCGCTCCTTCGGGAACAAGCACAACCTGCTCGGCCTGGCCCTGCGGTAATACAGCGCGGAGCACCTCGAGTCTCGGGCAGAGGGTTTGGAGGATGACGGCCTGATGAGGCGAAGCCGAACGCCGCGGCGGCATGCCTGTCCCGCGTCGGTTCGAATGAACGAGGTTACTTCCTCGTCCTCTCCGTTGCGGAGCTGGGCCATGCCGACGAGTCGGTAACAGAGTCTGCGGCTGAGCCTTTCGACGGAATCCAGTCGGAATTCTGGGTCGACATCGAATCAGACTCGGCGACCGGCGAATTCGACTCCGAAGCGGCACGATCGAGCGTCTCTGACGTAGGTAGCCTCGCGTGAACCTCGTTTGGCCCCATGAAGACTCGACAAAAGAACATTGAATCGGACAGAAACAAAGTAGGAGATCGGCTGTGTCAATCAACGTGACCGAACCAAATACCACGACCGAGCCGTCGGCCGAACCCATTGCCAGTAACCCACAACCGGTTGCACGGACGACGTCGATCCCGCCGAACCCGGAGCCGGTGCCGGCGGACGCCCCGGTGGCCACGTTCCCTGAGCCACCGGCCGAACCGGCAGAGGGCAGATCCACTGCGGCCGCTATTCGCGGGATGGCCAGGTCTCTGGTCACCAACATGACCGCCAGCTTGAGCATTCCGACGACCACGAGCGTCCGCACGATCCCAGCGAAGCTCATGATCGACAATCGCATCGTCATCAATAAACCACATGAGGCGGGCCCGCGGCGGCAAGATCAGTTTCACACACCTGATCGGCTGGGCGCTCGTACAGGCCCTCGAGGATTTCCCGAGCCAGACGGTGTCGTACGCCGAAGTGGACGGCAAGCCGTTCGCCGTGACGCCTGATCACGTCAACCTCGGAATCGCCGTCGACGTCGCGAAACCCGATGGATCACGTTTCCTTGTCGTCCCGAACATCAGGCGGGCGGACGAGATGAGCTTCGGTGAATTCTTGACAGCGTATGAGGCTCTCATCGTCAAGTCGCGAAGCAACGCGTTGACCGTAGAGGATCTTGCCGGTACAACGCTGTCGCTGACCAACCCCGGCGGCATCGGGACAGAGCATTCGATCACCCGCCTGATGAAAGGTCAGGGTTGTGTGATCGGTGTGGGCGCTCTGGAATATCCGGCCGAGTTCCAGGGGTCCAGCGGACAGACCCTCGCCGATCTCGCCATCAGCAAGACGGTCACCCTGACGAGCACCTACGATCATCGGGTCATCCAGGGCGCGGCTTCTGGGGAGTTCCTCGAGCGAGTCCACGAACTCCTGACCGGGCGGCATGGGTTCTACGAAGAGATCTTCGCGGCCTTGCGAATCCCTTATGAACCGATCCATTGGGCACCCGACATCAGGGTGGATCCGACGAGCGCGGTGGACAAAACAGCGCGTGTCCAGCAGCTCATCGATGCGTTTCGTACCCGCGGGCACCTGATGGCCGACATCGACCCGCTCGAGTACGTCCAGAGGTCCCACCCCGATCTGGACGTGGCGAGTCACGGGCTCACGTTCTGGGACCTGGACCGGGAATTCGTCACCGGTGATTTCGGCGGCGACCAGCGGCAGATGAAGCTCCGCGACATTGTCGGTGTTCTGCGTGACGCCTATTGTCGAACCGTCGGCATCGAGTACATGCACATCCAAGATCCAGAACAACGCGCGTGGATCCAGAACAGGGTCGAGCTGCCCTATACGAAGCCGACCCACGACGAGCAGCTGCGGATCCTGGGCAAGCTCAATGAAGCGGAAGCCTTCGAGACCTTCCTCCAGACGAAGTACATCGGCCAGACGCGCTTCAGCCTCGAAGGGGGCGAGTCGACGATCCCCTTGTTGGACGCGATCATGCATGCGGCGGCCGAGAGTGGTCTCGACGGTGTGGCCGTCGCGATGGCTCACCGGGGACGGCTCAGCGTGCTCACCAACATCGCAGGCAAGACCTACGGTCAGGTGTTCCACGAGTTCGAGGGAACTGACGTCTCGGACAACAGCGACGGCTCCGGGGACGTGAAATACCACCTGGGTACCGAAGGAATCTTCACCGGCGCAGATGGCGAGAAGATCCCTGTCTATGTCGGGGCGAATCCTTCCCATCTCGACGCGGTCGATGGCGTGCTGGAGGGCATCGTACGTGCCCGGCAGGACCTGAGACCGGCCGGTACGTTTCTGACCTTGCCGATCATCATCCACGGTGACGCGGCGATGGCCGGCCAGGGAGTAGTCGGAGAGACCATGCAGATGTCACAGCTGCGCGGCTATCGCACGGGCGGCACGATCCGCATCAACATCAACAACCAGGTGGGCTTCACGACCCTGCCAGGTCAGGCACGGAGCTCGGTGTACTCGACGGACGTCGCAAAAGCGATCCAGGCACCGATCTTCCATGTCAATGGTGATGATCCCGAGGCAGTTGTCCGGGTCGCAGCGCTCGCCTTCGCCTACCGTCAGACGTTCCACCGCGAGGTCGTCATCGACCTCATCTGCTACCGCCGGCGTGGCCACAACGAAGCCGATGATCCGTCGATGACACAGCCGCAGATGTACGACCTCATCGAGGCCAAGCGCAGTGTTCGGACCCTCTACACGGAGGCGCTGGTCGGGCGTGGTGACATCACCCTCGAAGAGTACGAACGGGCCAACCTCGACTTCCGCGGCCGTCTCGAGAGCGCCTTCGCCGAGACTCATGCCGGACAACCCGGCCTCGTGCCGGTCTCCCAGCCAAACACGATCGACGCGCTGGAGAAGATGCTTGCTCCCGAACCCGAAACTGCGAGCAGTCCCGAAGCCACCGGGGTGAGTCCCGACGTGATAGCTCTCGTGGGAGATGCTTTCAGCAATCGGCCGGCAGGGTTCACCGTCCACACGAAGTTGCAGCAGCTGCTCGACAAAAGAGCCGACATGAGCCGTAATGGGGATATCGATTGGGCCTTCGCCGAGCTCCTTGCATTCGGCTCGCTGTTGGTGGAGCGGACACCCGTTCGGCTGACCGGTCAAGACAGTCGCCGTGGCACGTTCGTCCAACGCCACGCAGTGCTTCACGACCGCGACAATGGTCAGGAATGGCTCCCGCTCACCAACATTGCTGAGGACCAGGCTCGGTTCTGGATCTACGACTCGCTACTCAGTGAGTACGCCGTGATGGGATTCGAGTACGGCTATTCGGTGGAACGGTCCGACGCGCTGGTGCTGTGGGAGGCACAGTTCGGCGATTTCGTGAACGGCGCTCAGATCATCGTCGACGAGTTCATCAGCTCGGCCGACCAGAAATGGGGACAGCGGTCCTCGCTGGTACTGCTCCTGCCACACGGCTACGAAGGCAGCGGACCGGATCACTCCTCAGCGCGCATCGAACGCTTCCTGCAGCTCTGCGCGGAGAACAACATGACGGTGGCGCAACCGTCGACACCCGCGTCGTACTTCCACCTCCTCCGGCGCCAGGCATACGCTCGCCCACGCAAGCCGCTCATCGTGTTCACCCCGAAGTCGATTTTGCGCATGCGCGGCGCGACCAGTGCCCTGTCCGATTTCACCGGCGGCACGTTCGAACCCGTCATCGATGATCAGCGGGCGATTGACAAGGCCGACGTCCGCCGCGTGCTGTTGGTGACCGGGAAGCTGTACTACGAGCTGCTCACCAGGCTCGCCAAGTCTCCAGACCCGCAAATCGCGCTGGTGAGAATCGAACAGTTCTACCCGCTGCCCGAAGCAGAGCTGGCTGATGCCGTCGGCTCCTACCCCAACGCCGAACTGGTGTGGGTGCAGGAAGAGCCCAGAAACCAAGGCGCGTGGACGTTCCTTCTCAGCGAGCTCGGGACCATCGGCTCGCGGCGAATTCGCCTCGCGTCTCGCCCAGCCTCTGCCGCCCCGGCGACAGGTTCGAGCAAACGGCACGCCCAGGAACAGAGGACGCTCATCGATGAGGCGCTAGAGAAGTGGCGCGCTTGACGACAGCTGCCTGTTCACGAAATAGACACGGAGTACTACGTTTTGCAACAGTGGCAGCCGGTGCCCCGCATTGAACGTCGGTGGCCCCCCGGGGGGCGGTTTGGTGCGAGGGCGTGGCTACTTGACCCGGTCTGCCAACACCCGACCGACATGAATTGCGGAAACCGACGGGCTACCAACACGCAATCGGTAAACCGACACGGAAGTGTGGAACGTCGGCGGCGGAGGGGGCGCATTGCACCGTTCAGATTTGCACATCCTCAGATCCGGCGCATCACCGATACCACCTTGCCCAGAACAACTGCGTCGTCGCCGTCAATCACGGCATACGCGGGATTACGGGGCTCGAGGAAGACGTGGCCATCGCGGCGCCGGAGCACCTTCACCGTAGCCTCGCCATCAATCATCGCGGCGACGATCTCGCCGGAATGAGCTTCGTCCTGGCGGCGCACCACAACGACATCGCCATCGCAGATCGCGGCATCGATCATCGACTCGCCGCGCACCCGCAGCCCGAACAGAGTGCCGGAGCCGACAAGTTCGCGAGGGAGCGTCAGCATCTCATCGACGTGCTCCTCCGCCAGGATCGGTGCGCCGGCCGCGATGTCGCCGACTACCGGTACCGTCACATTGTTTTCAGACGAGCGACCTTGCCTCGCCTCGGAGAGGAACGGGCGCACGTCCAATTGCCGAGCCATGGCCGTGCCCCGTCGGAGAAAGCCCTTTTCCTCGAGGCTCTTCAGATGCTTGGACACCGACGACGCTGACCGCAGGCCCACCGCGTCCCCGATCTGTCGGGTGCTCGGCGTGCATCCGTGTGCAGCCACGCAGTCCCGGATCGCGGCCAGAATCCGCTGCTGACGCGATGGCAGGGTGGAGGCATCGAGGCCACCGAACATGTCGAGATCGTCGTAATCGGTCACCGAAGAATCGTAGGGGGTGACGACAGCCCCTCGAGCACGGTGTAGGCGTGCGAGCAGAAGCGGGGTCTATAGGCGGTGGCGCAAAACTGGTCGCCGGTCCGTCCCACCTCACGGGAATGTCGACCTCGGTCGATGCACTCCAGGCCGGTAGACGGGCAGAGGACTACGTGCTGCACCTGCCGGATCGTTCGGGAGTTCGCCTGGGTGGAGAAGCAGATTCGTAGCCTGGCGCGACTCGACCTGAAGGGGCCGTGATGGCTGGACATTTTCTCCGCGTATGCAGCGCGTTTCGGCTGCCGAGGGATGGCTGTGGGTCGCCTGATGGCCCCGCCGCGGAAGGATCGCGTGCGTGATGGGATCGTCTCGCGAGTTGCGTTCTTTGTCTTGGTGATCGGGACCGTGTTCGGGGTCGTGGTGAACATGGTCGCTGACCTGACGTAGCAGTGGATCCCCGCGCTGCTCGGCGTGATCGATGGCGGATTGACATCGCAGCCGGACAGCGAACTTGCGGTCGAAAGCTTCGCCCCGCTGTCGATGGAGGCGGTGGCATGGTGACGGGGCCAGGCCGACGCACGCGATGTCCGGTGCCCCGGTTGGATTGGCCGCAGCCGCTTTTCTTCCGGTCAGGTGGGGCGTCCCGTCGTCGCTCGCCGAGACGTTCGCCTGGGCTGGTGTCTGCGCGGGATCTGCACTGCTGCCCGACCTCGACCACCCACAGTCGACGGTCGCGGTCGTCCGCTTTCCGGGTGGTCCGTTCGGGCAGTTATCCGGTCACCACGGGCCAGCGGTGCCGGCACCGAACCCCCGGAACCCGGGCCGCGGGGATCAGCTCAGCGGGGACCCGAAGCCACGGGCGCACCCCAGGCGCTCCCCTGCTCGCGATCGAGCACCGTGACCGCCTTGTTCTTCAGTCCGAAAATGTAGACCAGCAAGCTGACTCCGATCACGACCGTCACGTAGGAGATGAACCAGCCGACGTGACCGGCCGACTTCGATGCCTGGAAAAGCACCGGCGCCGTACCGCCGAAGATTGAGTTCGCGAGCGCATAGCCCAGTCCCACACCCAAGGCACGGATGTCGGCGGGAAACAGCTCCGCCTTCACGATCGCGTTGATCGAGGTGTACCCGGTGAGGATGACGTAGCCGACCGCGACCAGCGCGAACGCCGATAGCGGCGAGGTGGTTCGCGGAAGGAAGGTGAGCAGGACATAGGTGTAGAGGACACCACCCACACCGAAGAAGATCAGCAGCGGCTTACGTCCGACGCGGTCACTGATGATGCCGCCGACCGGCTGCAGCAGCAACAGCAAGATCAGCGCCAGCAGGTTGATCCACGTTGCCGTCAGCGCCCGGTCGGCCCCGAAGGTGGACTTCACTATCGCCGGCGCGTTGACACTGTAGGTGTAGAACGCGACCGTGCCACCCGCGGTAATGAGGAACACCAGCAGCAGCGGACGCCAGTGTTCGGTGAACAACGCCGTCAAGGACCCCGCCCCACGGTCCTCACCCGCACGGATCGCCTTCAGATGCGACTCGCTGAGCGACTCGTCCATCGAACGCCGAATCCACAGCACGACCAGGGCGGCGATGCCGCCGATGAAGAAGCCAATCCGCCATCCCCACTCGTTCAACGCATCGACATCGAGAACGCTGAGCGCGATCAGAAGCGTGAACTGCGCGAGTACGTGACCGCCCACGAGGGTCACGTACTGGAAAGACGACAAGAAGCCGCGCCGATTCGCGGTCGCCGCTTCGGACATGTACGTCGCCGAGGTGCCGTACTCCCCACCCGTGGCGAATCCCTGTACAAGCCGAGCGAGGACCAAAATCACCGCCGCCCAATACCCGATGACTTCGCGTGTCGGCATGACCGCCACCACGAATGAGCACGATGACATGATGGTGATGCTGAGCATCAGGGCCGCCTTGCGGCCACGACGGTCGGCGAACCGGCCGAAGAACCAGGACCCCACCGGACGCATGACGAAAGTGACCGCGAAGATCGCATAGATGTACAGCGTGGAGTTGGCGTCGTTCTCGTCGAAGAAGTGCGCCTCGAAATACGTGGCGAAGACCGTGTAGACGTACACGTCGTACCACTCGACGAGGTTTCCTGCCGAGCCCTTCATCGTGTTGAGCACCGCCCGCCGGGTGCTCGTCGGAGCGCGGGTCGGACCGGACGGAGTCGCGTCATCGCTCATCCGTAGACGATAGCGGATCGACCTCCCCCACCTGGGCGAGTCGCCCAGGGGCGGTGTCAATTCGCTCCCCGGTTCGTCACCACGCAAACAGCGCACCGGAAGGATCAGCCAGATGGCCTCAGCCGAGCGCGATGATCAAGCCACGCACAGTGTTCGTCGTCCCACGGCACTGGCATTCTCAGTGTTCGCCATTCCGCACTTGTACTATCACCTACATCACCTACATCACCTACATCACCTCGCAGGCACCACCACCTTTGAGGCCATCGCGCTGAACTCGCTGAATCTCCTCGTCGCCGCACTTGGAATCGTCATCATCCCCATCACGTCGCTCAGGGATCGGCGCGACCGCCGCCGAAATGTCACATTCCCCGGTGCTGGAACGTCATAACGGCATGGACAACAATTCCATTCGAAGGGTAAGTCGATCATCGACGAAACATCGACGCTGTGCGATTCCGCACGGGCGGCGAGCCCTCGAGCTTGCACGCTGAGAGAACGATGACAGTCGCTGGCTCGAAGCGCTCGATGGACTGATTTCCAAGGTCTGGGAGAACCTGGACATGGTACACGACTGTGCCACGTGCAATCAGCCACGACCGAACAGCGAGAAGCGATCACACGATCGACAGATCGACCGCCGGGCGCCGATCGGCGCAAGGCGACATCAAAACAACTCAATGAGAGGTTGATTCATGTCACACGTCTTGATTGTTGGAGGCGGGTTCGCGGGAGTGTGGAGCGCGGCGAGCGCAGCCAAGCTGCGTCGCGCTGACCTGAGCATTGCGGTCGTCAACGCCGGGGATGACCTAGTCATCCGCCCCCGCCTCTACGAGTCCGCACCCCACACAATGCGCGTCCCACTCGACCAAGTCCTCGGCCCGATCGGCGTCCAGCGACTCACTGCAACTGTGACCGGTATCGACACCGTAGCCAAGACAGCTACGGCAGTGAGCAGAGACGGGCGCAGCTCCGACATCTTCTACGACCGACTGGTACTCGCCTCCGGTAGTCAAGTTGTCCAGCCGAAGGTAGCCGGCGCGGGACACATGTTCGATGTCGATACCCTCGCTGGAGCTGCGCGACTTGACTCGCATTTGCATCGACTGCCTGAACGAAACACCAGCGCAGGGCAGTACACCGTCGTCGTCGTCGGGGCCGGCTTCACGGGCCTCGAGATTGCAACGGAGTTGACCCGACGTCTACGAGAGATCGCAGACAGCCGCGCGACCGTCCGCGTAATCCTTGTCGAGCGGGAAGACGAGGTAGGGCCAGAGCTGGGTGAAGGCCCCCGTCCGGCGATCATCACGGCATTGTCCGACCTGGAAATCGAAACCCGTCTGAACGTCAGCGTGGAAAGCGTAAACGCAGAGGGCGTCACCCTTTCCGACCGTTCGAAGATTGCTGCAGCCACCGTGGTCTGGACCGCCGGGATGGCGGCAAGCCCGCTCACAAAGTTCATCCCCGCCGAACGCGATTGGATCGGAAGGCTGAGTGTCGACGAATTCCTTCGCGTAACCGGCACGTCCGATGTCTACGCCGCCGGCGACACATCTGCTGCCAGCGCAACCGAAGGTCGCACGGTGATGCAGAGTTGCCAGCACGCTATGCCGCTAGGCAAGTTCGCGGGCCACAATGTTGCTGCCGACCTGCTCGGCGAACCCCTCGTACCGTTTGCCCCGGACGAATACCGAACATGCCTGGCCTTGGGGCCTGCCGGAGCAGTGGTGACTTCCGGATGGGACAGAACCGTCCTCATGACCGGCGCCGCCGATCATCACCTCAAGACCACGATCAACACCGAATGGATCTACCCACCAGTGGATGACCGCGAAGCTCTGTTTGCAATGGCGGGTCCGAACGGCTCGCTCCCGGAATACACACCGCCCGAAAGTCTCTCCGTGAGTTGACCCGACACTTCGAGAACACCACCGCCAGCTTGACCGGCGGTGGTGTTCCCTGCGTCCGACGACCATGCCGCACAACAGAAAACTCGGAAATGCGAGAGGTGCTCGGGAGATACAACACATGTACGTGTCGACACCATGAATTCTGAACACACCATGGCGGGCGGGCTCGAGTAGTGGGTCGCAACACTCTCTTGAAGGAGGTGTGCGAATGGAACGGACGGACGCAATCGGCGTCTCGATGTGAAGACGCAGTACGGGCCCGGCCACGGTCTCGAAGTGGTGCGCACAGAAGAGTGTCTGCAGAACCCACCGCATATGCGCGTCGACTCGAAGACACCGGCACGATGTACCGCCGGGAATTCGGCATGATGAATCGTCGGTATTGCGACGATCGTGCGAGCTCGAAGGGACAAACCACCAGTCAGCCCAGGTAGTCCATCCTGCCAACGCCGACCTACGGGGGCCGTGCGCACGCGGTACATCGAGTGGGGCTGGTGTGGCCCCTTCGCGGTCTCCGCCACCCTCGTCTCTGTCGGATATCTTCGCCGACGTACCGGCGGCGAAGACCCGATGTTCGAGAAACTCCACGAACACCGCGGCCACTCCTTCGCGCTCCGCTACGAATGCCGTGCCGGATGCGGGGTCGCCGTGCGGCTGATCCGAACGGCACACGGCCCCATGTCCACGGTGTACACGGAAGTACTTCTCTCCGGATGTCGATGCTCCGGTGACATCCATCAGATCCGCACTTGGCGCAGTCGTCAGCGGCACCCTCGCAGCCCCTTTCGCCCGAGACCTCACCTACACCACCAGAGGCTCTCCCTAAATGGACCTCTACGTCATCGACTCGAGCGCTATGCCCATGGTCGCAGCGGCAACCGTCACCGAACCTCATGGGGTACCCCGACATCCGGCCAAATCGACGCCGCCCCGGCACTGTGATCGGTTCGACTGCAGCGGAGTTCAACTGTGGAAGTCACTGTAATTGACAGCTGCCAACCAACCAGGTGAATCGGCGCCTCCTACAAGATCACCAATCGCCCGACAAACGAAAGCACTCAAGAGCAATGCCCCACTTACATTAACTACGCGACCATCCCGCCGCGCGATCGCCGATTCTGAGTCGGCCATGCCATCCAATAGCGCCGAACCCAACGTGGAAGCGGCGATTCGCAACTACCGGCGCCGACGCAACCACCGCCGCGCTGTCCGATCCGGCACGTTTCTCGGCCAGCTACAACGGAAGGAATTGAATGAATTCATCGACTTCGCCGAAAAATGGGCACCCTACGGCGGCCCACCTGACGACGAGACCTTCGTTACGTTCGGAATGACGCCGGCCCGCTTTCGCCAACGACTTCACGAGCTGATCATCGAAGCCCGACAGGACACGCCCCTCGATACGGCGCTGAATCACCCGCTTGAACACCGCAAGACGGCGTAACGCTCCTCGAAAGCCCAGTCTTTCAGTGAGGGAACACCATCGCGCACAAGTCCATCACCACGAAACGCCGCCACACTGTCCGTATCAATCGTCTGACTGAACCTTTGACGAAACCCTTGGGTCGCAGCATTCGGATGAAACCCGAGAGAACCTCGATCTACCGCCGCCCACGCCGGGATTCAGAAGAAACCGGCAGATCATCAGCCCGGTGCTTCGCAGCGGCACGCAATTCCTTCAACTGGAGCTAGGGCGTGTCTCCCAATGATTTGGGGTGTCGTGCGGCAACATGTTTGCTGTGACAGAGGTGATGGATCGATATCAGGTGTTGACCGAGAAGCA
>NZ_JBHXWI010000085.1:0-32870 GCF_042671975.1 Rhodococcus sp. NPDC127593
CATGTCCGGTCGGACGGCGCCGACCCCGAATGGGTCAGGTGGTGGGCGTGCGACCCGCGGCCGAGTGGTCGGCCGGTGATTTACGGCCCGTCGGTGCGCACCATGGACGAGATGCTCGAGGTGGTGGCGAGTGGAGCGGCGATTGTGATTACCAGCAAATTCGTGGATGACACGCGACGGCATGAGGGCGTCGTCTTCGTGCCGGTCAGGGATGCGCCGCGGTCAGCGGTGTGCCTCTGCACACGGCGGGACGACCTGAGCGCGGGCACACGCGCCCTGATCGACGGTGCCACGGAGTTCAGAGACGACGTCCTGTAGGACAAATAGATCGATTCATCTAGTGAATCATCAAGTCACGATTCCGGGTCAGCGTGTTGCGTGGTTCGTCTGCGAACTGGATGAATCGGGTTCCCGAGACGGCTTCGCATCTAACCTGTGTAGCCTAAACTACCTGTGTAGCAAGATATTTCACACCATTGAGTGCGCGCAGCTGTCGGTTGACGTTGTACCTGACATTGGTGACACTCTGCTCGCGGAGTACGCCCCCTCGCCCGCCAATTCGCCGTCACCTACAGTGCCACTGCCGCAGGGAGCCGATCCGTCACACGCGGTGAATCCTCCGCGGATGATCCGGGAAGCCGCCTACAGCGTCGTCTGCACCACCACCCGGACATCAAGTCACCCATCCTCAGCGTCGCCCATATGGAGTCGATGACCCCACCTGTCCCGATCTTCGAACGACGAGACATCGACGATTGCCTGATCGAGAAGTATCTCGCGCGGGGGCTGCAATACGCGTTGGCAGCGAAGACCCGCGGCGTCCACCCCACTGAATTCCACGCACTTTTCGAAATTCCCATTTGATGCCCGAATGCACACCGACTAACTATTCAGACTCACCCACCTGCTCACCCTATCGGCATCGTCATCCTCCCCCGCCGTGAAATATCGCGCCGGAAGGCTAGCTCGAGCCGCCGCGAGATCAGCCTTAATTCTGTCAGCTACCTGAGGATTCGATGGCTCGCCGCGAATAAAGGACTGGTCCAGCCGGATCCTGACCACCGCTCGATTCCATTCGTAGATACGCCAAGAATTCGACTGGACTCGAATATCGATTGCATCGGTAAGCGCCTTCTCGGCTTCCAGATTATCCGGCTCCGGCATGTCTTTCAACGCGAATCCGAGGCTTCCAAAGTTGCGAAAGTACTTACGCTCCGTATCATTTTTTATGAGCGCACGGAAAATGGGAATGGTTCGAGGTGCCGTTCAATGGAAGTCGCGTCTTCCAAAATCCAAGAATGCGACCGCTGATCCTCTGCGCGCCGGTATAGATGTCCGCGCCACTCCGGGGCCGCACCCGCGGTCGCACTATCCAAGTCACCTTGACTGGGCGCATCCTCATCTGCGTTGAGTTGCCGTTCCGCAAGGGAAAGCGCCTTAGCGTTCGCCGACGCCCGACTGCTGAATGCATCCTCAATCTTTGCCTCTATCTTCTCGTCGAGGTACGCGTCAGATGCTCGCAGGACGGTGGGAAAACCCGCGCGGGTCCACAGATACATGAGAATGAATGAACTAACCAAGAAGTAGATACAGAGCGCAAGAGCGAAGCCTGCACTGGATGGGCCAGACCCAAACATGGGCGCCAACGCGTCCCCCAGTCGCCCCAATTGCCCAGATACCTGGCCCAGTTGTATCAGACCCACCCCCACTAGTATTTTTGTCAGCCAGTCAGATATTTGCTCGAGGTTCGTATTAGCAAGATAAAGCCTGCGGTCCTCACCAAGTTTCTCGGACTGAATTGTCTTGGGAAGGCCGAACAAGAATCCGAGAAACACGCCGAGAGAGAACGCGACGCCGCCCGTAGCCAATCCCGAGGCTATTATTCCAAGCCTTTGCCCCGATGGGTATACTAAAGAGTAGAGAACACCTCCGATGGCACCGGTTGCGATGACTATTCCAGCCACGAGCAACAGCTGAAATTGAAACTTGTTCGCCAGCTTGACTAGGTTGTCGCGGTCCGAGGTCATGATCAGCGCACTCCACGGCTCGTCGCTACGTATCTGCCGCCGATCGTGACGAAGAGAACAGTGGAGCCGCGGAGGACGGCGTCAGACAGAGGCTGATCCGGTACCAGTGCGGTGGACGCGGCGTATACCTCACCTATCCACGCCGCATCGTTAACGGGTAGCCCGGCCGCGCGATTCTCGCGCGAGTGGGTGAACTTCGTTGTCTCGATGTCGGCTATTGCGGTCACTTCGCACTTCCGATCTGACAGGAACGCGCCGGTACGGCAGTCGTATGAGACAAGACCGGTCTGTTTCGATCGTCCTCCCGCGGTCGGCAAATGTCACTGATTGTTAGGTGCTCGAACGCACAGGGTTGCCACTCTCAGGCGCGGATTGCCGAGGCACGGCGCACCACCACGATGGTGGCGACCTCGAAAATCGAGCGGACGGCGACGGCGGCAAGTATCGCAGTCAAGGGCAACAAACGATGACCACCACCGGCTTAAATGAAAGTCGAGCCGAGGCGATCGACCGGGGCTCCCCCATGCCGTGAACAGCCTGTCGCCGAGGCAGTTCGGCTTCCTAACGGTCAGTGACTTCGGACCCCCATGGGAGGACCATAGAAACAGACCGGTCTTGATAGGTAGCCGAGGCCGGTCCACGTGGGCTTCAGCCCATAGAACCCTGCTCTTTCCTTGAAAACGGGCTTCGCGAGACGAAGTTGGTGCGAGCTGAACTTCTGAACGACATCGCCTGCAGCTTGGGCACCCACCATCTCCATCCAACCGGGGTGGTGCGCGAAGTTCGTGCCGACCGAGGGAGGGCAGGATGACATTCGTCAAGTCTCTGAACCCGCTGCCCCAGTTCAATATCGGCGGCACCGACCTCGGTATTCCGTTCCGCATGCCCAGCGGCCAGATCGGCTTCGTCCTCGGCGACACCTTCGCCGGAACACAACCCCAGGTGGGGGGACCGAACTGGCGATCCCCGATGCTCTTACGCAGCAACACCCACGACGTCACCACACCGATCACCTTCGCGTCCGCGGCACGCAACGCGCGGCAGCTCTGGGACTACGTACACGACAACCCGGAATACTCCACCATTCTGCCCTGCGATGCGATCTCGATCGGCAACAGAATCTACCTCTGGGTCATGGTCACACAGGGCCTCGGAAACGAGAAGTGGTGCGAAATTCGGTACTCCGACGACCTCGGCGAGAACTGGACCGACACCGGCGTCAAATGGTCCACCTCCGTCTACGGCGGCAAACGCACCATGGTCACCTGGGAGAAGGGTGGCGACGGGTTCGTCTACATCATCTCCACCGGCGGTCTCGCCCGGAACAAGAACGCGATCCTGCACCGCGTCCCCGAAACCCAGATCACCGACCCCTCAGCCTGGGTACCGTGGGGCTGGAACGGCACCTCCTGGGGTTGGGGCAACCCGCCCGGCGACGACCCGACCAAAGGCATCCTCCCCGATCGCACCAAGCTCGGCGAAATCTGCCTCCGCCGCATCCAAGGCAACCTGGTGTTCTCCGGGTTCGACGCCGGCGCCTACAACGCCTTCGTCAAGGTCGCGGCGAAACCGACCGACAACTGGCACACCGCCCCCACCTACCGTCCGGTGAAGGGATCGTTCTTCAGTCCAGGGGGTCCCGACGTCGTCGATCGGCTCTACGGCTGTTACATCCACCCCGACAGCCGATTCGACCGTACCGGCGGATTCGCCATGATCGTGAGCCAGTGGGCGGCCAGCGGAAATCCCTACCGCGCGATGCAATACCGAATTTCCGGCATCAAACCGGTGGTGCCGGCCACGACACCCACCACCGCCGTTCGAGAGGCAAGTCCCATGGCCCTTCGCTTTGTGCCCGTCATCAACGGCAACAACATCATCTCATCCGGATTCCGCACCCCTGCACGGCCCAATCACAACGGCATCGACTTCGCCGCCCCGCTAGGCGAACCGATCTACGCCGCCGAAGAAGGGGTGGTGGTCCGCTCCGGCCCGGCCTCCGGCTTCGGAAACTGGATCGTCATCGACCACCAACCCACGGCCCACGTGGACACCGTCTACGGCCACATGCGCGCCGCGGACCTCCTCGTCTCGGAAGGCATGTTCGTCCGCGCCGGCCAGCAGATCGCCCGCGTGGGCAACGAGGGCGACTCCACCGGCCCACACCTGCACTTCGAGGTCTGGACCTCCCCCGGCCGCTTCGGGGGCGCCGCGATCGACCCCCAACCGCTCCTCGTCGGCTCCGCCAACCCTGACCCCGGCACCATCGACCCGACAGCCGGCACCTTCTACGGGGTCGACATCTCCAACCACCAAGGGAACTTCGACATCGCCGCCACCAAACGGGAGGGATTCTCCTTCATGGCCGCCAAGTGCACCGAGGGCGACTTCTTCAAAGACACGTTCTGGCCCCGCAACCGCGACCTGATGCTCGAACACTTCCCCGGCATGTTCTGCGGCTACCACTTCGCCCGAAACGGTGATCCGATCAACGCACAGGTCGCCAACCTCAAAGCACACCTCGGCGACCCCAACATCCCGGTCATGCTCGACTACGAAGACCCCAACACCCCCGGAAGCGGACCCAACATGCGCAGCCTCGTCGACGCCATCAACTCCGCCGGCATGCGAGTCTGCGCCATCTACCTTCCCCGCTGGTACTGGCGAGACCACATGGGATCACCACCGCTGAACAATTCCCCACCACTGTGGAACTCGCACTACGTCACCGCCTCCGGATTCGCATCCGTCATCTACCCCGGCAGCGGATTCGCAGGCTGGAACGACTACACACCCGGCGCCCCGGTCGAGATTCTGCAATTCTCCGACAAGGGCCAGGTCGCCGGCCGACTCGTCGACGTCAACGCCTACGAGGGCACACTGGACGGCCTCCGGGAACTGTTCAGCGGCGCCCCCGGCAAACTCAGCGTCGACGACTGCGTCCTCGACTTCTGGCTGCAACTACTCGGCCCCACCGGCGCCGGCTGGCCACAGCTCAACAACCGGTCCGTCGTCGACGCACTCGCCGAGATCGGCATGCACCAAGGCGTTCCCGGGATGACACCCCCACCAGCCGGCGCCGGGGCCGCCCCGCTGCCCGCCAGCACCGACGACCGGGCCCGCGACGTGTGGGATCAGATCAGAGGGCCAGACGGAAAAGGCTGGAATCAACTCGGAAGCCGCTCGATCGTCGACGCCATCGCCGCACTCGCCCACCAACTCGGAGTTCCCGGATACTGACAAGACCTTCGCCGGAACGGCGGTCTTCGACACTGTCTCTCCGGGCTGCAGGACCGCAACGCCGGTGGGTGGGATCGCGGCTGGTCCTGTTGACCTGAATGACAATGTCAAACCCCGAAGTTGATCCGCACGGACGACCCCCTCGCAGTCGGCCGGCCCCCTCCTTCAGAGCTGGACGCTGGATACCAACAACTTTGGACGCCCGGTACCACTTCCCAACGTTTCGTGTTGTGTGTGTGGGATAGGCGGCGCGGAAACCGCTCCTTCGATAGGGGGCTGTCGATGGGGAACCGGTAAGGCGCGTCAAGCAATCGCAGTCGCCGGAGAAATCGGCGCAACGCGGCGGTGACGGCAGGTTGAGGGACGCTCGGCCCGACCCATGTCGGTACGCCGGCCCGACCCAGGTCGGTACGCCGGCCCGGGGGCAGCGGGCGGGCCACCGCCGGGACCGGCAGCGGGGCAGGACCAATATTTGCGCCGTGTCACCACCCGCACGGACCGTGCGTTTACCCCAGCACCTGATCGACGTCGATGCCCGCCTTCTCGCACAGTGCCCGGAGCAGTTTGTTGTTCTGCTCGGCCAGGGCGTGAGTGGACAGTATGTGGCCGAACTGATCGTCCTGACGGTCCGCGGACACTGGTCGGCCTTCGAGACCGAGATTGGTGACCTCCTTCCACAAGATTTCGGCGATGGCCTCCCTCAGATCGAGCTTGCGGCCGGATCCGTCGTAGAGGGCGACCGGGTGGTCGTCCCGGAACGCGGCGGCGACTTCGCGTGCACTCATTTGTTCGTCCTCCTCGATCGGTACTGCGGGTTGGACCGGTACTCGAAATTGCATGGCCCGGTATGGCCATCCGGATTCGGCCCATTCGGACACGATGATGTGAAAGTTGTCGAACGTGCTGTCCGGGTGCACGTATCCGCCGTACAGGCGAGTCACGACGTCGGGGCCACCGTTCCCCGACGGTCCCCGCACCGGCCGGAACGTTGGAGCGGTGTGCCAATTGTCGGTGATCTCCCCGACGACGCGGATGGTGATGTTGTATTCGGCCTCGTTGAAGTAGCTGAGCACCCAATTGTTCTGCATCCGGCGCAGGCACATTTCCCCCACCTTGGAGCCGACCGGCAGGATCGGGGTGGCCGGATTACCCCACGCCCACACGCCGTGGCTGAACCCCCAGGGCTCGTAGAAGTCCCGGTCCAGCAACTGGTCCTCGGGGCAGCGGAACAGCAGCACGTTCTTGTCACGTTCGAGGCCGCCGGTGGTCATCACGTAGACGAACCCGTCACCGCCGCGTTCCCAGGTCAGCATCCGACGATGCCCGCCCAATTCCCATCCTTCCCACCGAGCCTTGGGTCCGCCGTGGGTCCAGGTCTCCCCGTTGTCGTCGGAGTATTGGATCTCGGTCCACCGCGTGTCGGGCAGGCCACGAACCACCATGACGTGCAGGTAGATCCGGGTACCGATCACGATCGCATCGGTCGGAAGCACGGTGCTGAACTCCGGGTTGTTGTGCGGGTAGTCCCAGAGCTGCTTCGCGGTACTGCCCCCGGCCGCACGGTGAAACTGCACCCCGTCATCGAGGTCGTGGGTATGGCTGTAGAGCAGTACCGGGCTGCGCCAGCCGGGGCCGCCGACCCGGTCCTCGGCGAAGGTGTCACCGAAGAAGAATCCGATCTCGCCCGTGGGCACCCGGACCGGGATGCCCAGGTCGGTCCCGCCCACACCGAACTGCGGCACCGGAGTGAGATTCCTGATCTTCATGACCGCACCAATTTCATCGACCGAGAACCTCCCCGGCGATGTAGTCCCACAGCGCCGCGTCGTCGACCGGGAACGGTTCCGGAACCGGGGGCGGGGGGCTTTGCCCCAGCCCGAGCATTGAATCGAGTTCGTCGGTACCCAGGTGGGTGTAGTTGAGGTCGCAGCGACCGAACGGTGGGCACGGGCCGTTGTCGGTGTACTGGTGCGCGAAATAGCCGTCAGGCTTGATCTTCGGCGATCCGGGCTCCCGGCCGTAACTGGGAGTCACCAACCGCAGCCCCGCGGGGCGGGTGCGCCACAGGTCCGCGTTCGACACCGGATTCCAGTAGCCGATCACCCGCCGCTCGCCGAGCCATTCGCGTGCCCGCCGGATCTCGTCATTGACCTCCGCCGACTGGTCACCGGTGATCGCCCCGGCCGCGTCCTCGACGTCGGCCATGACGACCATCCGCGGATGCGGCCCACCCTGCTCGGTGACCATCTGCATCAGCAAATCGATGTTCGCCTGACCGGGCCGAAAAAACCAGTACACGATGAAAAACCGCAGCCGGCCGTCCTCACACGCACGCACCGCCCAGTCGTGGTTCGCGGCGAACTTCGTATCCCGCATGTTCCCGCTGTTGGACCGGAAACAGAAGATGTCGTACGGGTACGCGTCGGTGACGGGGGTGATCTGGTACTGCGACACATCCGCCCAGGTCTTGCCGCGCACCACCGGCGGCGTCGGCGGGGTGCCCGGCCCGTCGAGGTCAGGGCGTTGCCCGTGGCGAATCACGACATTCCATTCGCCCTCGAACAGATAGCCGGTCACCGGCCATCCGTTCGCGATCTGCAGCGCGGTCGCCGCGCGTGCGGTGTTTGTGTCCCAAATTCCGGTTTCCGGTATCCCGCAGGTCTTCTGCCAGCGCTTGAGGCCGTCCTTCCAGGATTGCGGGTCCGTGGGGAACAGGCCACTGATCGCCTCGGCGGGCCCGTCGAGCGGACCGTAGTAGTACCCCGCCGGGAGGGGGAACGCGTCCGGATCGGGTGGCCCGTACACCCAGAGGTAACCGTTCTCGAGCCGGGTAGCGAAGGCGTCCAGGCGGGTGTCACCCTCGGGGAGGTTGATCTGGGTGTGCATCGGGTCCTTGGTGGCCCAGTCCTCACCCCAAAACACCGTGCCCTCGAACTCGGTGAGCATCTGGCGGACCGCCGCGATCTTGTCGGCCGGCATGTTCACCGACGCCCGCACCTTCCACGGCAACCGGGTGGCATTGAGATCCACCGCCGTCCCGCTCAGGTGATTGCTGTTGGCAATATCGTTGTCCCAGCTGAACCCCCAGTAGTCGCGGGGCCGGTAGCTGTCGATCCGCCAAATCCGCCGATGCCAGACCGCCGCCCAAGCTATCAGGATCGTCGCCGCCGCACCGCGCCGCACCTCCGGACGCACGTTGTCCGTGCCCGGCACCAGCGGCTTGACGATCTCGCCGGTATCGCAAATGCGCCAGCCGTTCTCGGAGAAGGTGTTCCCCTGGTAGGTGCGAAATGCCATCGCGCTCACCCTCGTTTCTGTCTCACCACCACGATCGGGCGGTCGCCGACCCTGCCGCGGCGAATGGTCGTCGCGTCGTGCATCCCGGACGATAGGACCACGCACCGACACCAACGCGCGCCCGCACGGTTCGCCCGAACATCAGTGTGACGCTCGACGCGGCAAAATATCGCGAGTAGCGCCCTACTCGTTCCCGGAGCACACCATGGTCGACCAACCAGTTGTCAACGGTCGCGAGGAAATCCGCGTGGCGGGCATGAGTTGCCCGAATCTACGGACATGAAAGTTCGGGCGACGACACGTTCCGAGTAATGACCTGGTGCTGGGGGGTGCGCGCGCCCGCTCCCCCTCCGAAGCGTGGTGCCGGCCGCGTCGATCGAGTTGGCGGCCACCACCATGTGGTGCTGTCAGCGCCGTGTGAGCGTGGGCGGTTGCACCAGGCGAGTGACGCGTCGCCAGTGACCCGCACGGTGTGGCCGCCGATGTTGCATCGACGGCGTGTCCTGAGCAGCGATATCGGCGGACCCATCGGCCCCCCACCCTGTTCACGATCGCCTGTCATCGCGCCTGCCCGCTCCCCGGTCGATGGTCATCACCGCAGGCTACCGGCCACCGCCGACAACACCTCTGTACCCGCTGCTGAGGGTCGGCGTAGCCACCGGGGAGGCCGATCCGCGGTGCTCGTCCTTCCTACGACGGGGGCTTTCGTGAGGAGAAGTAGTAGCCGATGGCGCTGCCGGTCAGGCCCACCATCGCGGTGAAGACGACCTGGAACGGACTGCTGGCGCGGTCCCACTTGTCGGCCCCTGCCCACAGGGGCACGAGTAGGTAGATCAGGCCGACGAGGAAGGTCGCGACGGAGAGGCCGATCGCCAGCGCCTTGCGGGTGTCCTCCTGGCGTTCGTCGAGGCGGCGGATGGTTACTTCGGGCTGTTCGGTCACCTGGGGGTCGGCGGTGCCGACGTTGACCTCGTCCACGTGCGCGTCGTCCAGGGCGGTGTCAGTGCCCTCCCCCTGCACGATGTGCCCTTCCGGTTCGGTCACTTAAAGACAACCTCCCGCTTGGTGCCATCGGGCTCCTCGATGAAGACCTTGGCGCCCTTCGAGGCGGCCTCGTCGATGTAGGCGGTGGTGCGGATGGCCCGGACCAGGGCGCTGGTCTTGGTCGAGGCGTGCCGCTTGGCGATCTCGTCGAGCGTCTTGATGTCGTCGTTGGGCAGATTCGCGGTGACCTTGGAGACGCCGTCCTTGCTCATGATGTCCTCCTGAAGGTGTGAGCTGACCTGGTAAGTCTACCCCAAAGCCGTACCCAGTACGGCTCAGATACGCATCGCTGGGTGAAGATGGAAACCGGCCCGAAGAGCACCGCATCTACCAGGTTGTGGACAAATTACCGCAAGTCGCGGGGTAGCCCGCCACACCTCGTCTACCGACTCCAGCCCCGCACCGCTCAGTCGGCAAGCGCACCCGATTCCAGTCGGATCGCACTCTAGATGATTGATTCCTTGAACGGATCAGTGGTCGTAGGCGATCAATGATCGCTTGGCAGTGGCGCCGATGTTCCAGTTGTGCCAGATGCCGGCGGCCATCGCCAGCACACGCTGGGCGACGCGGGCGAACACCCCGTGCGTGGTACGGCCACCGTGTTCCTCCAGGCCAAGCTGCCCTTTCAACGTGTGGTTGACCGATTCGAATCCACTGCCGCACCCCGCCGAGATTGCCGTTCTTGTACGTTTCGTCCTTACGGTCCGGTCGCAGCAGCTTCAGACCCATCGCGGCGGTGGTATCGGCGAACTGTGCGCCGGAAAAGCCTTTGTCGGCGAGCAGGATCTGCCCCGACCGAATCAGGTGATGATCGCGTTCGAGCAGCGCGGTCACCACCTCACGCTCACCGAGCTTCGGATTCGCCAGGCACCACATGATCGGCATCCCGTCGCCCGCACAGACCAGATACAGCTTCAGCCCCCAGTAGAAGCGCGAATGGGAGGCGCAATAGCCGTACCCGGCGTGCCCGGCCAGGTCCGACCGCTTCACCGTCTCACGAGACATACCGCAGGGCACAGGGGTGGCGTCGGTGATCCACAGGTCGTCGAACCAGGATGGTGAGATCCGCGCCAGTGTCTGAATTGCCTTGCACAGCAACCCTCGTGCCGCCCTGACACGTTTGTTGTAGTCCGACTGTCCGGGAATGTAGGGAAACAGGGCACGCAACTCGACGCTGTGGTGGGCGTGCCGGATCCACCGGCGTTCACAATCGAACCCGAGCAGCATCTGTGCCACGGCCAGGGTGAGCAGTTCGGCATCGCTGAGCACGGGCCGCCGACCCCGACCGGAGCGGGGTTCGACGACATGATCGTCGATGAGCACATACAGTTCGGTCAGGAGGGTTTCCAGTTCTTTGGTCACGCTTTGATCTTGGAAACCCTCCGCCTACTCCTCCTCCGCGACACGCTTCACGGAATCAACCATCTAGCTCGGGCGCCAACCTTCAGCACCGCCACCGTAGTCGAGACCGGGTCGGGTCAAGTTACGCCAACGCCCTCGCGAGTCGTCCTTCCAGACCCTCAAACGGCAATGGCTGCACGGACGGGGCTGGACATCGAAGGCGCAGGGACGGCTGGAGCTGTTCGAGTGGCTCTTGTATTACAACCGGCGACGCCGTCACTCCGCCCTCGGCTACCTCACTCCCATCGAGTTCGGACAACGACTGATCGCGTTGTCTACGCTGTCAGCTGCCGCATGAAATCCGGTGTCCACTTTCAAGGTGCAACCTCACGCGAACTGTTGGCCGGCTTCGCCCTCCGTTGCCCGGGTTGCTCCTGGTGTGGCGCTGTCGGCTGGTGCGACGACAAGTTGTCACTGGGAAGTACGACGACGGTTCAATTTTCGCACACCACTGGATGTCTCACGTTCGCCAGGACCGATCTGTACGTCCCAATGCGGACGCCCTGCGAACCATTTGGATGCTGGGTCGGAACCCTACCGCTACCCATGGTCGATCAGAACGGAACCTTAAGTCTCGATCCGGCCGGGTGCCGCCCAGGGTGACCAGGAGACTGTGGAAAGTCTGGAAGTCCAGGTTCACGAAGTTCGGCTGCTGAGTGCAGTTGCCTGCGCACGAGCTGACGACTACGGCGTGGAGGTGGTGCGATCACCGGTTGCCGGGCCGTCAGACTTACGTGAAATCTATTTCTACCCTGGGGATTGGTGAATACTGCTAATACCTAGCTCCTTTCGTGCAATGAAGTTGATGGCGGGACGAAAGGCATCGGCCCGACCTCAATTCCGACTTGGACCCCGGTACCAATCCGCCCGAGTCACGTCCGCGATCACCGTGATTCGGCGGTGGATACGGTGCCGATGCGTACTGACGCTCTGTCACTCAGTAATGAGTCTGTTCGGTCCGCGCGGTCGGGGTTGATCACGCCATCGCTACATCAACATGCATCTGGTCATCGCCTGGGGTGCCCTTCACGCTGATGGTGACTCCTGACCATCTGTCACCAGGAAGGTTAAGCGCCGGATTCGTTGCTTCGCCAACGACATTGTTGCCGTTGAACGGATACAAATCATTCTCGTCGCCGCGATTTCCGCCACGGAATATTGCTGCGAGATCTCGCCGACCGTCCGCCTGGAGCAATTCGATCGCCAGGCCCTCTTCGTCATTTACATTCTCAATTGCCTCGTCGACGACGTAGATAGCAATGCCCTCATCCGGCAAGAACGTATCTTGACCTCGCCGACGGCGGTATTCGACAACGATGTACTGAGACTCGCTCATCTTCCTCTTGTTCTGAACGAACAGCATATTCCCGCCCTGGGCCGCCGGCTTCAATGCGATATTCGTGGTCGACTTGGTGACGAGCTTCGGCGTTGTCCACCCATGGAACATGCGCAGCATCCCGCTGGGGAAGACGGGGGTCAGTCCTTGGTTTCCCCAGCTGCCTGCAGCCATCAGGCAGTAGCTTCCGAGTCCGGCCGATCTAGTGTGATCGCTCTGCCCGGTGTCGTAGTAGTCGGCCCAGCGTGCCGCAAGGTGACCCCACTCGTGGGCGCAAACCCCCATATTGCAGTCTTCGGGGACAGTGAGGAAAGTGCTCACAGATAGGTTCGCGCCAACCTCGACGCCACCGGGAATCACCCATTTCAGGCTCCAGATATCGTCCTTGGACCGGGTTTCCTCAGCCCCACTGCCGGCATGGACGATGAACATGGCGGTGACCGTATCTTCCCCAAGCGCGTCGAAGGGTGTGAAGTCGATGCCCTCGGCGAGGGCGGCGCGGACGGCGTCTCGCGCCAAACCTTGTGCGTTGCGGGGGAAGTTGTTGCTCATACCCGAGTTGCCGTCGGCGTAGGCGCTGAGCGGTCGTGGTAGCCGGAACCAGCCGTGCACGGCTCCTTGGATGTCGATCCCGGTGCCGGTGGCCGCATCGAAGCCACTCACTTTCCGGTAGTAGTCGCGCATGCTTCCGGTCGGGAAGGTTCCGCTGCTGAACAGCATTTCCTCGTAGTACCCGGTTCCGTGCTCGGAATCGTGTGATTTGTCTGGGAAGTCAACAAGGAGAACGATGGTGCGGATGACACCCTTGAGCTGCGTGTCCGGGCGGGTGATCAGTTCCTTGTCGGTGCTTGGCCCGTGTGTCGTGGCCCCGTCGTCGAGACCTACAAAGTTCTCGCCGCGCCGTCCAGATCGCCAGACGTCATAGTATTGCTCGAACGTGATGTCCGCCGGCAACCGATTCGAGTTCTTCAGCTCCAAGTAGCGCGTATAGAGTTGCGCCATCGCTTTCGGGGACAGCGGTACTGGACATGGCCCCAGGGTGCTGTGACCATGTCGCCGCACAGGGCTGAGGGAGTATCTCATCGTCGTGCTCTCCTTCGACGTTCATGTTCCGGTGGATGGGGGTGCTGCCGCTTGCCCAGCAACGTCGGCGTGCTCTATCGGACGGTTCAAGGTGCTCCATCGGACGATTCAAGTCTGCCCTGGGTGACGCACGCCGTCGCGAGTAATGGGCTACTCGTCCCGTGTCGGGTTTGCGGCTCGGGCGGAGAGAGAAGTCCGATTCACCATCGAACGCGGAGGGTGCGCTCGTCGTCGCA
Source organism: Rhodococcus sp. NPDC127593 (assembly GCF_042671975.1). Classification (NCBI taxonomy): domain Bacteria; kingdom Bacillati; phylum Actinomycetota; class Actinomycetes; order Mycobacteriales; family Nocardiaceae; genus Rhodococcus; species Rhodococcus sp. NPDC127593. The sequence goes on from NZ_JBHXWI010000085.1 coordinate 13,665, forward strand.
CGTCCGGGCGCTCAAGACTGCTGACGACTGATAGCTTGCGGCGCTTGAGTCTCATCTCGCGGTTGTCGACAAACCGAACGGTTCTGATGGTAGCCGGTCGGGGAGCAGTTTTGATGGACCGAGCAGGGCAAACCTCCGCTACCGTACTCGCTACCGCGGAGCAAAGCGCTCCGGCAGCAGTCCGTACGGAGGCGGTCGAAGCTACCGTGGATCAGCGGCGGCGTCGTAGCCCATGCTGGCCAACCACGACCATCGCCATACCGGCATCGGCCTGCACACCCCCGCCAACGCGCACGTCGGACTGGCCGCTCACAAGGCCGACGAACGCGCTGCGGTGCTCTCTTCGGCCCGCCTCGAGCGCCCCGAGCCTTTCGGCACAACCGGTACCCCGAAGATCCTCGACCTGCCGACCGACGCCTGGATCAACCAGCCCGTCGCCGAGCACGAGGAGGCCTAACCCGCCGCGGATCAGCCCGCCGCGTAACACCCGTTGGACTCAAACACCTTGACAAGTTCCGGGATCGGAAGCGAGGTGCTCGACTTCGCTGCACAACTGGGTCTGGATCGAGAGGAGGCCACCGAGGTCCTCGACGACCGTCGCTACCGCGCGCAGGTGTTAGCCGACCAGCGCGAGGCTCAACGCCTAGGTGCCCGCGGCGTGCCTTTCCTCGTCATCGACGGCAGCCGCACCATCAACGGGGCCATCGGCACGGATCATCTTCTCGCCGCGATGACCGATACGTGGGACGCCGGTCATACCGTCCCGCGGGCGCTCCCTACCGTCGCCCACGCCGACGGCATCTGCGGCTCGGACGGTTGCGTCGTCCCAGGCACACAGCCCTCCTGAGCACAACCACACAGCGACATCACCTGACACAGAAAGCAAGACCATGTCCTACCTTCTGCGCATCGACTCCTCGGCCTCCGGCCGCCTCCTACTCCCGGCAGGTCGCTGACACCTTCGCCGAGGCCTGGGGCGGCGACGTCGTCCAACGCGACCTTGCCCTCAACCCGCTCGGCCATTTGGACGCTGCCGGTATCACCGCTCGCACCACACCCGCCCACCAACACGCCCCGGAGCAGAGGACGGTGGCAACCTTGCAGGACGAACTCGTCGAAGAGTTCCTGGGCGCGAGCTCCTACCTGTTTGCCGTCCCGATGTACAACTACTCGATGCCTTCCGTGTTCAAGGCCCAGCGCTCAGGTCGCCGGGTACAGGAATTTCAATGCGGCCTGCTCGCGGGAAGATTGGGCCATTGCCGGACCGCTCGTCGGGAGCGGACCCTCCCCCACTCGATATTGACCGCTCGGGAACCGCGGTGGCGATATATGGTCGCCCCAAGCCGTGTGTCAGACAGGGAAATCCTACAATCGCGCAACCGTCAATTCGGTCGCCTATGCGACGCCATCGAGGACGCCGGCATCGACTCCATACACTGGACCGGCCACGACATCGCAAACACCCTGCACCGCAACACGCAACGCGGCTGGACGTGGCCATCTGAAACTAAATCAGATCACCGGTCGCCATTCTCCGCTAGCGACTAACCCACAGCGAATGTACCGGACCCTCGCCAAGCCAACTCCGCCGAAGCCACGGCACGGCACGGCACGGCACGGCACGAACGATGCTCCAATGCAACTCGATTCAGAACTGCAAACCTCGACTGGGTGACGCGCTTCTTGATGCGGCCCCGGGTACGAACTCGACGGGTGGAACGCCGCCGACGTGGCGCTCACCGCCCCCGCAGAGGGAGAGGGAGGCGAATGACCCCTGGTCAGGGGCGAGGGGTCGGCTCGCGCTCGACAATCCAGGCTGCGATTTGCGCTCTTGAAGTGAAGCCGAGTTTGACCAAGACATGCTCGACATGTCCCTGGGCGGTGCGGGGTGAGATCACCAACCTGTCGGCGATAGCCCGGTTCGTCATTCCCTCGGCTACCAACCGGGCCACCTGCAATTCACGACGTGTCAAACTCACGCCCGGATCGTTGTCTCGAGCGGGTTGCTCGGCCTTCTCGTCGAGGGCGAAGGCGATGGCCTCATCGGATTTGAGTGAGCGGCCACGTGCGGACTCAGCTTCGAATCCCTTGCCGCCGAGCATCGCTTGGACGCGTCGCTCACATTCCTTCTGGTAGCGGCGAAGATTCGGAAACTGCATCGTGGGGCTGCCCATCGCCTGCCAGAGCGTTTCCGCAGCGCCCAATAGCACTGCGGCGCGTCTGGCGTCGCGCCGCTCGGCGGCAATCCACGCCAGCGTCTGCAGGCACCATGCGGACCCGCGTGGGTCGTCGACGAGACGCGTCAACCGCAGACCTTGTTGGAGCAGTTGCACAGCCCGCTCCGGGTCACCTTGCAACCACACCGCGAGCCCACACGCCCATCGCGAGTACGAGCGGTAGATCGACTCACCCAATGGTTCAGTGATCGCGATAATGCGCTCATGGCAGCGGACAGCCCGGGATTCGTCGCCGGTAAGTCCGCAGGCGAGTGCCAGTCCGATCAGGCTTCCGACTTGTCGGAGTAGGTTTCCTTCCTGTTCGAAGCTGGTGACAGCGTCTTCGAAGTCTCCGATCGCGTCGGCGGGCCGACCACTGTAGAGCGCGAGATATCCGGCGGCGTGGGTGGACAGGGTCCGCAGTGCTGGGCTGTTGAGCTCGTCGGCAAAGAGTCTGAGTTCGGCGAGGCGATCCTGCGCTGCGGGTATCAGCCCTTGCGCGGCTGCGAACATGGACGTGGAGTACAGCGCGGATGCCCGTTCGTGTGAGGGTCCGGGTGTCGGCTGCGAGAGGAGGCGGGTGAGCCAGCGTTCTCCCTCGCTGAATTGTCCTCGTGCGAGCCAGAACACCGATAGCGTCGCTGCCGTTCGCAGTCCGGTACTTCGGTCCATCTCGACACCTGATGTATCCGCAGCGTCGGAGAGGCAAAATTCGAGCATGTCCCGCAGGTTCGTTTGTTCGCGGTCCAGTCGCGCGATCCACGTTGCCTGGTGGGAGCTGAGCCATTCAGCTTCGGCCTGCGTTGCTAGTTGCGAGTACCACTCGCAGTGCTGGCGGCGAAGCTCTTCCAGGTCTGTCTGTGCATCGAGTTTGCCTCGACCATATTCGCGGAGTGTGTCGAGTAGCCGATAACGCACGACTGTCCCGGCGTCTTCTCGGATGAGGATGGACTTGTCGACCAACGAAGACACCAGGTCGAGCAGCAGCTGCGGTGAGAAGTCGCGCCCGCAAATCGCCTCGGCCGCGTCCAGTTCGAAGCTGCCCGCGAATACGGACAATCGGCTCCACAGTGTTCGTTCCTGTGGTGTGCACAGGTCGTAACTCCAGTCGATGCAGAGCCGGAGGGTCTGCTGGCGGGTAGGGGCGGTGCGACCGCCCGAGGTCAGGAGCTGGTAGCGGTCGGTCAGCCTCGCGAGGATCTGCTCGGCGGACATAGCGCGCAGCCGGACTGCGGCGAGTTCGATGGGCAGTGGGAGCCCGTCGAGGCGCTGACAGATGCGGGTCACGGTTACGCGGTTGTCGTCGCTGACCTCGAAGGTGGGCACGGCGGCGGTCGCTCGGTCGGCGAAGAGTTGCACGGCGTCGTATTGGGGAAGCCCGCGTAGGGGCGGCTCCTTGTCGGCGTCCGGGATCCCTAATGGTGGCACTCGCAGAGCGACTTCGCCCTGAATGCCGATCGGCTCGCGGCTGGTGGCCAGGATCCGCAGATCCGGGCATGCTCGTAGCAATGTCTCGGTGAGTCTCGCGACTGCGGTGATGATTTGCTCGCAGTTGTCGAGCACGAGAAGCAGTCGGCGTGAGGCAAGGTGCTGAATGAGGATGTGCTCGACGGGTAGTCCGGTGTCCGTGCGCAGGTGCAGTGATGTGGCCAGGATCTCGGCGAGTAAGTCCGGGTCGTGCAGGTCTCCGAGTTCGACGAGCCAGACGGCGTCGTCGAACACGCGGCGAATGTCCGTTGCGATGCGTCGCGCGAGCCGGGACTTTCCGACACCTCCGATACCGGTCAATGTCAGAAGGCGGGCGCTGGTGAGCAGCTTGCGTGCCGCGGCGAGTTCCTGGCGGCGGGCGCTGGTGAGCAGCTTGCGTGCCGCGGCGAGTTCCTGGCGGCGACCGACGAAGCTGGTGAGTTCTACCGAGAGATTCCCGGGAACGTTCCCGAACGCGGGGGGTGTGGGCTTGATGTTGGATGGTGACGGTGCCTCGGCGACGGTGAAGCGAGGCTGGATGCGGGCGGCGCTGTCTGCGATCGGCTCCTCGGTGGGCGGTGTGTGCCCTGTGTGCTCGGGGTGCTCGGGGTGCGCAGTATTCAAGGCCATCTCGTCCACGGGATATCCGTGTTGGCGCTGAGCGTGTTGTAGCGCGATACCGAGTTCGGCTGCGGTCTTCGGGCGATCGGCGGGGTTCGCGGACATTGATCTTTCCACTGCCGCGCACACGTCGTCGGGGATGCCCAGCCCGGCCAGCCGTGGGATCGGGTCGGTGGTGATGCGGACGAACTGGGCGATCACCTTCTCACCGCTGTGGCGTTCGAAGGGGGCATGGCCGGTCAGCGCACAGAAGAGTGTGGCACCGAGGCTGTAGATGTCCGCGGCGATCGAGGCAGGCTTGCCCAGCAGGATCTCCGGGGCGGTGAAGGCCGGTGACCCGGTGAGGGTGCCGGCGCCGGTTTCGAACCCACCCGTGAGGTGTGCGATTCCGAAGTCGGTGAGCTGCTGTCCTCCATAGTCGGTGAAGAGGATGTTGCCGGGCTTGACGTCGCGGTGGAGGATTCCGCTCTGGTGCGCCGTCTCCAGGGCCGACGCCATGCTGATGCCGAGGCTGATGACCGCGGTCCACGGAAGGGGACCGTCGCGCCGGATGTGGGACTCGAGTGAGCTCTGTGGCAGGTACGGCATGACGATGAACGGTCGGCCAGCATCGGTGACGCCGGCTTCGAGGACGTTGACGATATTGGGGTGGCCTGTCAGGCGCCCCATGATGCGTTGTTCGCGGAGGAAACGGTCACAGTTCGCCTGATCGAGATCGCTGGTGAGTACCTTGACTGCCACGGTCCGGTCGAGGTGTGCCTGACGGCATCGATAGACGACGCCGAAACCGCCGCGCGCAATTTCCTCTGCGTCGTCGAAGCCGGCCGCGTCCAGGTCCGATTTGATCCGAGGGAGGTGGCGTTGTGTCTTGTCGGGGACGAAGTCGGACATGGTTGCCGAGATTTCTGCGTTCGGTATCGACGGGGTGGCCGCCGCGACCGCGCTGAGGTTGGGTTTCCGGTGAGCTGGCGCAGGCTGATGCTTCGCCGGTGATTGTGGTTTTAGGGTATCGCTAGCCCCCACAAAACTTCTGAAGGCGTTGGATCGACAGTGGACGCCCGGTGGTAGGACGTGACCTGTACCCACAGTCGACGGTTCTCCGGGTGGACCTACGGGTCGGGTCGTGTAGGTGGGCCCGCACCAGATGTCTTCGAGTCACATGAGCCTGCTCCGATCAGGTGGGGGTTGGTATGCGGCCGAGCAGGACCGCGGACGTCACTTGTCGTGTCGACACCCGGATGTCCCCACGCATCCTCTTGGCGCCGAGCTTGGTGAGGCGCTCCAAGACCGAGCCGAGACGGTCCGGCGGTCCGGAGAAGCGGAGAACGATGAAGTTGCGGGTGTAGTCGAGGACTGCCGCACGGAACTCGATTCCGAGTAGCGCGACGCCCTCGACGAAATGACCGGTTGCCCCCACCTCCACGAAGGTGCTGCAGTGTGGGACCTCGAGAATGGAATCCGCGTGCCTGATCTTGATGACCCCGATCAGCCGATTCAAGCGTTTGACGAGTATTTCCGGCGAAAGGTGCCCCGGGATCCGGATAGCGACAACGACGCCTTGCCGGGCCCTCCGCTCGCACCGATCTCCAGGTCGAAAAATCTCTCAGCTCGACTCCCAGCCGGAAGAACATCGACGTCACCCGGGGCACCATCGCGCTGGTGTCCTCGCATTCGATCGACAGCATGTCCAACCGCGTCTCGCCGCCGGTGGCGAACGGTTTCGCCACCGGTGGCTCCCTGTCCTCGAGTCGGTCGGTGGGTTCGACCCGGCCGCGGGCAATGGCCTGCACACCGGTCAGCAGGACCGGCCCGGAGCCGGATCGACATCGATCAGCGAGGTCGTGCGGCCTCAGGTGAGGTTCGATGGACTGAGTCATGTTGTCGTCGTCCTTCTTGCGTCTGAAGCCGGATCGCGGCGGACGCATCTATATCGAAGGTGGAGAGTCTGCGGCACGAGATCGGATCGTGTCCCGCCGCGTCATCGTTTCGGTCGTGTTCAGAGGGTGTCGATCCACTCTTTGGCGTCCAATACCTGTGCGCCGCGCGATGGAAAGAGATTGTCCATCAACAGATCATGGACGGACTGGTCGCCGTCGGCGCAGCCGTCCCGCAGGACGGTAATACGGTAGTCGAGGTCGGATGCGGCGAAGACGGTGGCCGCGACCATAGCGCCGGTGGCCACACCGCAGATGACGATGTTATCGATGTTCTTGCTGCGGAGAATGAGATCGAGTTCAGTTCCGAAGAACCCGCTCGTCCGCCTCTTCAGGACGACGGTGTCACCCTTTTCCGGTCCGAGACCCGGCTCGATGGCGGTACTGGGCGAGTCGGCATCAAAGACCTCACCCATCTCGAACAGGTTGCGGAACAGAGTGTTTCGAGGGTTGATATCCGCCCCGTTTGCACGGAATCCCGCTCGCAGGAAGATCACATCGATGTCGTGCGCTCGGGCAGCGGGAATTACGTGCTCGAGCGTGGGGAGAACTTGGCGGGCGAAACCGAATTGGGCGATGATCCCGCGTTGGACATCGCCCACGATCAATCCAACGTTTCGACTGGAGGTCACTTGTTCTCCGTAAGGAGTCGGGGCTCGGTCACGTCCGTGTGAAAGGAGGTACCACCCTCCTCGCTGCCGATTCGTTCCGCACGCCGCCCAGCGGTGAGCAGAACCACGATGCCCAGAACCATGATGACGGCGATGGCCAGCAGCGCGTAGGTGTAGCTGCCGGTGGCCGTCTCTATAGCACCTGTCATGTAGGGCCCGATGAATCCGCTGAGGTTGCTCATAGAGTTGATCAGGCCGATTCCGGCGGCCGCGGCCGCACCGGTCATACTCAGCGCCGGCAGGCGCCAAAACTGCGGGATCGCGGTGTAGATGCCCGACACACTCACGCAGACGGCGATGATGAACAGCACACCGTTCTGAGTGAACGTCGCGGCGACCAGTCCGATCGCACCGCATGCCATCGGCACGGTGGTAGAGAAGATGATCGACTTCTTCGCGGCGACACGCGCCCACAGCACCATTGCCACCATGGCTGCAACCGACGGAATGGCGGCGAGCAAGACGCTGGACACGTTCCCGGCGGACCCGATGGTCTCGGTGAGGTTGGAGATCATCGTCGGCAGGAAGAAGGCAATGGGATAGAGCCCGAATACGATCGCGAAGAACGAGAACCCGAGCGCCCACACCTTCTTGTCGAGCAGTGCCTGTCGCATGCCGGTCAGTGCACCGTGGCCGACGCTTTGCTCGGTCTCGTGCGCGAGGACACCCTCGATGTGCGCCTTCTCTGCGGCGTTGAGCCACTTGGCCTTCGAGGGCCGGTCCGGGAGGAAGAGCAGGATCACGATGCCGACGAGGACGGTGACCGCACCTTCGACGACGAACAGTGAACGCCAGCCTTCGATACCCAATACGCTCTGTCCCCATTTCAGGAGCGCCGCCGCGACCGGTGCGCCGAGGATCCCGGACAGCGGAATCATGAGGAAGAACGTCGACATCGCCCACGTGCGCTGCTTCTTGGGGAACCAGAACGTCAGATAGAGCAGGATTCCTGCGGCGAGGCCGGCCTCGGCGAATCCGAGCAGAATCCGTGCGATGTACAGCTGGCTGGCGGAGTGAACCGCCCCGGTCAACATAGTGATGATTCCCCAGGTGACGATGATGCGACTGATCCACAGTCGCGCGCCGAAGCGGTGCAGCATCATGTTGCTGGGTACTTCGACAAGGATGTATCCGATGAAGAACAGGCCCGCCGCCAGCCCGATCTGAGCCGAGGTCATGGACAGGTCCGCGCCCATCGGCTTGGCGATGTAACCGAGGTTGGCCCGGTCGATGTAACTGACGATGTACGCGACACCGACCAGCGGAAGGATTCGGAATCCGACCTTGCGCCACATGCGGTGTTCGGATTCGTCATCGAGTGTGACGACAGCACCGTCATTGATCATGACTGGGCCTTTCATTAGGGAGGATGGCTGGCCATGTCCCGCTGCGAGCATTATCTCGCAGCCGCAGTGCCCAGCACGAGGACTGCGTGTGGCGATCGGACCAACCCGGTTTTCAGATACGACGCGGCCCGTGGCGGTAGTGACCGAGTCGAGTTGCTGCAGTTGAGCCTGACTCGGGTCGCCGCTCGCTGTGGCCTGTATCACGACAGTAGAGACAGTTTAAGATATTTACAAGAGCTGCTTAGGATACTTAGTGAGTGACTAGCCTCCCTCTACGATGAGTACTGGTATCTGAAAGTGCAGCGGAGGAGACGCTATGAAGTTCGAGCCAGCTTTGATCCAATCCGCTCACGACGGATCGAACCTGATGGAGCAGGCATATCAGCGCCTCAAACGAGAAATCATCGAACTCGCGCGCAAGCCCGGCGAGCAGTTCACCGAGCAGCAGGTCGCAGCCGCATGGGGACTGAGCAAGACCCCAGTGCGGGAAGCGTTGGCACGGCTCCACCGCGACGGTCTGGTCGTCCCGATCCGCCGGGCAGGATATGTCGTCTCGTCGATCACTCTCAGCGATGTAGCCGATCTTTGCGACATGCGCACAATCCTCCAGAGTGAGGCCGCGGCGCTCACCGCCGCCAAGGGCCTGTCCGAGGAAGACCGAACCCGGCTGGTCGAATTGTGCGTCGACGACGGCTACGGACAACTCGGCGGCCCCCATCTCGACGAGAGACTGCGGGCCAACTACGAGTTCGAGGCCATCATCGCCAATGGATGCGGCAACGACCGACTGGCCGCGAGCATCATCGACGTCTTCGACGAGATCGAACGTATCGGCAGGCTCGCGGTCATGCTCGAACCCGAGATGCCCCCCTTCAGGACCGAAGAGCGCCGGGCGGTCGTCGATGCCATCATCAACCGGGATCCCGAGGCAGCACGAGCAGCGATGAAGGTCCGCACTCAGTCCGCACGGCGAGAAATCCTGCAGGCCCTCACAACCAGCCCAGAAGTGACCTCGGTCGAAATCCGGGTTCCCGTCATCCCGACCGCCGCCGTCGACAACGCCCGCGTGCCGCGTTAACCATTTCGGTGCGTCCCTGGCAGACGTACCGATTGAGAACTAAGGGCCCCTATTCACACGGAAACCATGCGAAAAAGGGGCCCCCTGGCGTCTACGCGCTTACGCGGTGCGCCAATACTTCAACTGTCGACCGAGCTGGACGAGGCTGGGCTCGGTTCCCCCGTACAGCACCCGCGCGCATGTCCCGGGACCGAAGAAACGGTCACCGCTGAGCGCGGCAATACCCGCGTCGAGCAACGTCTCCTCGAGTTCAACTCCCGTAACTCCAAGCGGCGAAAAGTTCACGAAAGCAAAGATCCCCGCATGCGGAGTGACCACCGTCAAGCCGGCAGCCGCAACGCCTTCGAGGAGAAGGTCACGGCGCGTCCGGAACGTGGAGAATTCACGGTCGAGCCAATCCTGGGGTCCGCTGATCGCCGCCGCGGCGGCCAGCTGCGGGATGTCACCGATGTTGATCGCATCCCACTCCAGTGCCGCATGGATGATGTCGATCAGATCCGCTTTCGCGTGGATGTAGCCCACTCGCCAACTCGTGAACGCGTAGTTCTTGCTGAGGCTGGTCAACGTGACGAGCCGGTCGTAGCTGTCCACGAGTGACATCTGAGGCACATATCCGGGCCCTTCGTGCACGTACCGTTCGTAGGACTCGTCGGCAAACACGTACAAGCCGTGCCGGCGGGCAAGATCGAGCACGATGGTCAGCTCTTCCCGTGTGGGCACGGTCCCCGTCGGGTTGTTGGGATTGCACAGGAGGACGGCCCGGGTCCGGGGCGAAATCGCGGCCTCCAGCTGGTCGAGAGGAAGCCGCCAGCCGTCGGATTCCACGGACGGCACGTACCGCGGCATCGCACCGGCCAGCCGCACGGTGCCGTCGAAAAAGTACGAGGGCGCAGGAATCAGGACTTCGTCACCCGGCCCGAGCAGCGCGCGCAATGCGACGCTGAGCCCGTGCTGAGCGCCGTGCGTGACCAGCAGTTCCCGGTCCGGATTCACGGCCAAGTCGAACTCATCCCGCAAATGTTCGGCGACCGCGGTCTTGAGGATGAGCGATCCTCGGCTGTCACGCGGAAAGACCTCCGGCGCCGCCCGCGACACAACATCGACGACGTGCGGCGGCATCGGCAACATCGGGACACCGCGCATCGGGACCATCTCCTGGCCGGCGCGCCAGCGGACCTGGGCACGCTCGGACAGTACGAGCGCAGGTAGTCGTTCGAGCATGAGAACTCCTTCGAAGCTTCGATCACGTCGGAAAGGCGCAGCGCAGGCGGTCAACTGGCCTGCCGCGCGGGAAGTCGCAACGAGACACCCATTTGCAGCCTTGTGACGACAGTAACTCCGGATTAGGATATTTACAACGATCTCAAAGTATCTCAGGATGGTACGGCGAATCATGCCCCGCTTGGCACACCCCAGCCAACCAACTCCGGTCCACACGACCGATGGCGGCGGTCTCATCCGGCGCCGCCCCTCAGATAGGTCACGAACATGACTTTGACCAGCCACGACACCGTCGGAGATGTCGACCGCACCTTCGTCTTCGATCGTCTCGACTTCGTGGACTCACCTCACGAGCAAGTCGTCTTCTGCCAGAATGCGAAATCCGGGTTGAAGGCGATCATCGCGATCCATTCCACCGTTCTCGGCCCGGCCCTCGGAGGCACACGCTTCTACCCCTTCGCCGACGAGCGGGCGGCACTGACCGACGCCCTCCGGCTGTCGAAGGGCATGACCTACAAGGCCGCCGCTGCCGGACTGCAACTCGGCGGCGGCAAGGCGGTCATCATCGGCGACCCCCGCACGCTCAAGTCCGAGGCACTACTCGCGGCGTACGGCCACTTCGTCGAAACCCTCGGCGGCCGCTACATCACCGCCGGCGACGTAGGGTCCACCTCGGATGACATGGACGTAATCGGCAGGTACACACACCACGTAACCGGTCGCAACGTGGCGGCGGGCGGCTCGGGCGACAGTGCACCACTGACCGCGCTCGGCGTCTTCCACTCGATGCGCGCCGCGGCCGCATCCACGTGGGGATCCGCCAACCTTGCGGGGCGGCACGTGGGCGTGGAGGGAACCGGGAAGGTGGGATATCACCTCATCCGTCTCTTGATCGAAGCCGGCGCGTCCGTTGTCGCGTGCGACATCAACGCCGATGCGCTCAACCGCGCCACCCAGGACTTCCCGGACCTCACACCGGCGACCGGGGTGATCTCCTCGCCGCTCGACATCTACGCCCCCTGCGCCCTCGGAGCGACCCTGAGCCATCAGAGCGTTCGCGACCTGTCGGCAACCATTGTCTGCGGGGCCGCCAACAACCAACTGGTCGACCCGACCGTGGAACAGTCCCTGTCCAGGCGTCGCATCACCTGGGTGCCGGACTTCGTGGCCAACGCGGGCGGTTTGATTCAGATGGCAGGCGAGCTCGAGCACAAGTCCGCAGCCGACGTCACCCCCCGCGTGGAGAAGATCTTCGACACGGTGCAGGAAATTCTCGACGTCGCCGCCCTCGACGGTGTCTCGGCCGGCGCCGCCGCCAACCGAGTCGCCGACGCCCGCATCGACGCCGCGCGTCACTGAGCCACGTCCGCGGAGCACTGCGGCCGCCTGCCCCCAGCCTTGCGCTGATACACGAGTCACTTTGAGAGAGGGCGAGTCTCGCTCGACCCGCCACACCTGCCCCGAGGTGACTGGTGTTCTCGCGGACACTGCGCGGGGACGTCCAGTGGGCGGATCGGCGAGGCACGCCCACCGAGACTGCAGAGCGGCGGAGCACTGGTCACCCGTTACGAGGCGGAGATGACCAGAGATGAGTAGAGTCCATAAATATCTCAACTACTAGTTGTAAATATCTTAACCTGGGTTTAGGGTTAGCGTGACGCGGCACACAACCGGCGGCCCGGCCCCGACCTGCTGCCCCCGCCCTTCCCCAAAAACGATCCACTCCAGGAGAGACATGGCTTCGCACAACAACACCCAAACACCGACCTCAGATGGGCAATGGCTGGTGGCCGCAGACATCGGCGGCACCTTCACCGATGTCCTCGCACTCGGCCCCGAAGCTCGCATCGTGCCGATGAAGGTGCTCTCGACCCCTCCCGACTTCGGCACCGGAGTCATCACCGGCGCCACCGCCGCGCTAGCGGAGGCCGGAGTCGACACGACCCAGGTCGCTGCCGTGTTGCACGCCACGACCGTCGCCACCAACGCCATCCTGGAGATGCGCGGCTCACGCACCGCGCTGGTGACCACCAAGGGCTTCCGCGACGTACTCGAGATCGGTCGGCTGCGGCGGCCGTTGCTCTACGACCTGTCCTGGAAGAAGCCCACACCACTGGCGCGGCGTCGGCACCGGTACGAACTCGACCAGCGCATCTTCGCCGACGGTCACATCGAACGACCAGTAGACCCACAGGAGGTCACCGCACTCGCCGACCAGCTCCGCTCAGACGGGATCGAAGCGGTCGCGGTTTGCCTACTCAACTCCCACGTCGTCCCCGAGCAGGAACGCAACGTCGCCGACCAGCTCCGCGACCTGCTTCCCGGCGTGTACGTCACCGCATCGGTCGACATCTCCCCGGAAATGCAGGAGTTCGAACGCAGCAGCACCGCCGTCGTCAACTCCTACGTCGGTCCCGTCGTCCACGACTATGTGACCGAACTCGGCCACAATCTGCGCAAGCAGGGCATAATCGCCCCGTTCTCGATCATGCAATCCTCGGGTGGCCTCCTCGACGCGAGCTCAGTGGTCGAGCGTCCGGCACAGATCATCGAGTCCGGCCCGGCCGCCGGCGTCATCGCGGTGCAGAAGCTCGCCCAACTCCTCGAACTCGACAATGTCGTCGCCTTCGACATGGGCGGGACCACCGCCAAGGCGTCCCTGATCGAGAACGGCCAGCCGTTCGTCGCCAACGACTACGAGGTCGGCGGAGGGATGAACATCAGCCGCGGTTTGGGCAAGGGTGCCGGATACGCGGTCCGAGTCCCGTCGATCGACATCGCCGAAGTCGGTGCCGGCGGCGGCAGTATTGTCTCCGTCGATAACGCCGGCGCCTTGCATGTCGGCCCGGAAAGCGCCGGATCCCGCCCCGGGCCGGCCTGCTACGGTCAGGGCGGCAACCAACCCACCCTGACCGACGCGAACGTCGTTCTCGGATATCTCAACCCCGACGCGATTGCCGGCGGTCGTGTGCACATCCAGCCCGAACTCGCAGACAAGGTTCTCCAGACCATCGCACACCCGATGGGCCGCGAGCCCCGAGCCGCCGCTCGCGGCGCCTACGACGTGGCGATTTCGAGCATGACGAAGGCCGTCAAGGCGGTCACCAGCGAGCGTGGCCGTGACCCAAGAGATTCGGTCATGGTCGCCTTCGGCGGCGCAGGGCCCCTCTACGGCGCATCCCTCGCCCGCGAACTCGGCATCGGCACCGTCATCGTGCCGATTCACACCGGCCTGTTCAGCAGCCTCGGACTGTTGGTCGCGGACACCGAGTACCAGCTCGTCGCCCCGTACCGCACCGAACACTCCGAGCCCAGCGAACTGGGCCGGGCCTTCGACGACCTCGTCGAGCACGTGACGTGCAAACTCACCAACTCGACCGTCGACACCGACACCGTTCAGATCGAGCGCATCCTCGACATGCGCTACCACGGGCAGCGCTTCGAACTGCGAATTCCTCTGCCCGAGGGAACAGTCGACCAAGATCTGGTCCGCGAGGCATACAGCCGCTTCCACGCCGAGCACCACAAGACCTACGGTCGTTCCGGCAGCGACGAAATGATCGAGATCGTCAACGTCCGTGTCCGCGGATTCCTTCCGAACCCAGTCAGCATCGACCAAGCCCTCACCTCGGACAGCATTCCTGCGTTCGAGGAGGCCTCACGTGTGTGCCGCTTCGCCGAGGACGTCGACACCCCGGTGATCTCACGCTTCCACCTATCAGATCAACCGCGTCTCGGCCCCCTGATCATCGAGGACATGGACTCGACGGTGCTGGTCCCACCCGGCGCCACCGCACACCTGGACAAGTTCCACAGCATCATCATCACCTGGACACCGACCCACCACGACGAGGTAACGAAATGAGCACCACGATCCGCGACGCAGCCACCTTCGAAGTCTTCCGTAACGCTGTGTCCGGCCTCGCCGACGAAATGGCCATCACAATCCTTCGCACCGCGCACTCACAAATCGTCGCGTCCAGCATGGACTTCTCCGCCGCACTCTGCGACGCTCGCGGACGAATCATCGCTCAGGCCAACACCTGTCCCGTGCATCTCGGTTCCATTCCGGACGCCATGGAGGCGGTGTTCGCCGAGTTCGGAGACACGTTCCGAGAGGGTGACATCTATCTTCTCAACGATCCCGACCGCGGCGGCATGCACCTGCCCGACATCTTCGCGATCGCCCCGATCTTCACCGACTCCCCCGCCGGGCAGCTGGTCGGGTTCGCTGTCACCGTCGTCAATCACGCCGACGTCGGCGGATGGGCCGCCGGCTCCATGGCCGTGCAATCGACGAACATCTTCGGCGAAGGCATTCAGATTCCGCCGTCCCGGCTCGTCGACGCGTCGGTGACCAACCAGACCTTCTACGACCTCATCCTGCGCAATGTGCGCGAGCCGGAAATGCTGCGCGGCGACCTCGAGTCGCAGCTGGCCGCCTGCCATGCCGGCAGCAAGGGCATCCGCGAGTTGGTCACCCGATACGGGATCGAAGAATTCGATCACCGGGTCGACGAACTACTCGACTACTCCGAACTGCTAGTCCGCAAAGCGCTCGACGGCGCACCGGACGGCGAGTACACATTCGACGACGCGATCGACGACGACGGCCTCGGATCCGGCCCGATCCCGTTCAAGGTCAAGATCACCATCGCCGACAGCGACATCACCTTCGACTTCACCGGGTCCTCCCCGCAGGTGGCCTCGGCACTCAACGCGACTGCATCCTTCACCCGCTCTGCGTCCTACGCCTCACTACAAGGCGCACTGGGATCGGACATCCCTGCCAACAGCGGCTTCTACCGCCCGTTCACCTTCATCATCCCCGACGCCTCAATTCTCAACGGGCGACGCCCGGCGGCGCGCGGGGCCCGCGGCCTGGTCGCCTACCGCATCATCGACACCGTCCTCGGAGCGCTCGCGTCCGCCTTCCCCGACCGGGTCCCCGCAGCGGGCGACGGTGGCCCAAACTCGGTCGCAGTCGGCGTCACGGAACCGAACGGAACCTCGATCGTCCTCTGGGACATCCTCTGTGGCTCCTGGGGCGCCACCCCCACCGGCGACGGAAACGACGCAATCAGCCCCCTCGGTGCCAACCTGGCCAACACACCGATCGAAGAGCTCGAACAGTCCGGACACCTTCGAATCGACGGATACGGCTACCTCCCCGACACCGGTGGCGCCGGACAGTTCCGCGGCGGACTGTCAACCTACCGAGACATGACACTGCTCTACGACAACACCACCATCCAAATCCGCTCCGACCGACGCACCTCCCAGCCCTACGGACTCAACGGCGGACACAGCGGCGCCTCGTCAGCAAACATCCTCAATCTCGGTGCCATTGACGAGGAACTGCTTCCGTCCAAACCACACCGCGCTGTCCGTGCCGGCGACCGGCACCGACAGGTCACAGCGGGCGGCGGCGGCTACGGTGACCCCCTCACCCGGGCAACGCAACTCGTCCTCGACGACGTCCTCGACGGCAAGGTCACACCCGAGGCGGCACTGCGCGACTACGGAGTCATTCTCGACGCATCGACGACCACGGTGCTCGCCGAAGAGACCCGCGTCGAACGGACGAACCGCACCCGGTAACGACCGGTGTCCGTGTCGTTGTGGACTCGCACCGCCCATGACGGCACGGAAACCGTCCTCACGATCCATACTTCACCACGCCCGTCCTGGAGATCGACAAGCACCGTGAACAGTGGGACATCTCCTGCTCCATCGGCACCGGCGCCCTCGTCTCCGAACAATAGACACAACCGCCGGCGGCGAGTCCGTGGTGTGCTCGACCCCGCAATCAACCCGCCTCGACAATGCCCAGGGCAATGTCGTTGCGCGGACGGTCACAGGGTTCACGAGGTCGCCAAGGTGGTGCACGCTGCATCACCTCGACCCCGCCGGACGTGCCATCTACCTCCGGCCTGCACACACCGTCCGGCCGTTCGGCTCGGCGACCGTCTAGTGACGAACAGAATCCCAGTCGTAGCCGCCTTTCGTCGTTTGCGGGCTGGTCGGCATGTCAGGCTCGGGTAATGACGCGGCCGCAGCGCATTTGTGCCTCCCGATGCGTCGGAGATGGGTGCGCTCGCTCACGGTCCGCGGATACTTGCTCGGGGCGCCGGAATTGTCGTGGGTTTGCGCTCGATTGTGGCGTACTCGTGGGGTCTCGATGTGGCGGTCGTCGCGGTCGCGTCGGGCGACAAGGCGATCGTCATGAAACGCCTGTTCCAATTCCCCAGCCGAGATCGATCCGGTGACGGGTCGATCTCATCCCGGAGAATGGACGGGCGAACGCCAGCAGTTGCAATTACCCGACCTCGAGGATTCCGTCCTTCAGCCGGTGCCTCGCGCACCCACGCAGGGTTTTTATCAGCAGCCGGGCTCGTACCGCCGCGAAGACCACTATGAGGTCTCGCCGTTGCCTGACACTACCGAGTTGCCATTGGTGACGGCCTGGCCTGCTCTCGAACTCGAGCCGGTCGCCACGTACCTCGAACTTCCTCCACCTGAAGTGTTGCGCGCCGAGATAATTCCACTCGGCCGCGGCGATTAGCATCCGCTGTACTTCTGACGGGGACTGCCGACATCCATCCGCCCACCGTCTATTGGACTCCCCCTAGTCGGTGAGGTAGTTGAACAGCCGGATCGACCATGTCGGACCACGCTCGCCCACGACCGTTCACTAGACAGTCGATACGGGCTATGGGTTCCCATACGGGACATATGTTTGCGACATAGATATGAGCCTTCCGCTGAACGACCCGGTACCGGCGACCGCGAATCTGTTGATCCGCATCCATTATCGGACGAGTCTCACTTCGACCAGATCGGCCGCGCCTCGGTCGATCTTCTCAAATCCGTCAGGCACGAAACCGTTGCGTCGATAGAAGCTGTGAGCGCGGGGATTGTCCTTGGCGACCCAAAGCTGTGCCTGGTCGCCGGCTAGAACTGCATCGAGGAGCGCTTGCCCCGCCCCGCTCCCGTGGTGTTCGGGCAGAAGATAGAGAGTGTAGAGCTGGAGATCTCGCACGGGGTCATCGTCGTCGAGTGGTGAGCCTGCATGGGCGAACCCGATAATACTCCCGCCTACTTCCGCAACACGTAGTCGCTGCGGTAACTTGCGATCGCTCAAAATTAAGCGCCACATTGCTTTTCGATCCTCCAGCGCATTGTGGTCGAAATGAGAGCTAGGGAGGAGATGGCCGTACGTTGCCCGCCAGGTCGCAATTTGTACCTCAGCGATCGCATCGGCGTCGGTCGGTTCGGGCGCACACAGGTGGAATTTCGGAATCTCACGCACGGTTCGAGACTAGACCGAGACCGGGCACGAGGAGTACACCATCGTTTACCTGCGCGTGAGCAATACATCCGACCAACCCCAGGGCTTTACCCCCGTTACCTTCTTCGTGGTCCCGTTCCGCCGGGCTACGGTCGCCGGATTCGGTATGACTTCGTGCCCTGTTTCGCGAATGATCCGGGGGTGTCGCCGAAGGTGGTGGCGTCGACGAACCCTTGACCTACCTCCGATCAACGAGGAGTCAAGCCGCAACCGGTTCCGATGGGCATTGCCGGCGAACGCTCTCGGCTCGTCGTAGGTCCGGACGGTGCGCTGGCAGTGGCAGAGCTGACCCAACTGTTCGGTAGAGCACACTTTTGCGAGTGAAATGCGCTAGGTAACGAGAATTGTCACGAGTTCGGCTGTCGCAGTACAGGCTTGTCAATCTGTTCGCGAAGAATGTCGCCGTGACCTGCGTGCCTGGCGAACTCTTGGATCATGAGAAGCAGTGTCAATCGCATGCTGACGTTTCCCTCGCGGGGATTGTCCTTGTGATCGTCGAGATCGAAGCGGGACGCGATCTCACGTGATCGTTGGCTTGTTCGCTCGAACTCAGCGATGACATCTGCTAGCGACTGGTCGTCGGCGACGGCGAAGGTGCCCTCGTCGCGGCGCGAGTATCCATCGCATTCGGATTCGTTGAGTCCCGCCCAGAACCGTTGGAACCAGATCCGTTCAGCCGCAGCGGCATGCTTGATCAACGAGATCGGTGTCGTCAGCGATGTGACGAGTCGTCGGCGGGCGTCGGCATCAGACAGGCCGCGTGCGGTCTCGATCAGTGCCTCGCGGTTCCGGTCGAGCATGCTCTCGATGATCGACCGCTCCGCGCCGGTAGTAATTCTGTTGGTAGCCATAAGCTTTCACTCCATTCTGTTGTGTAATTGGTCAAGGATCGTACGCTACGTATCGGTCGGGCTGGGTTACGCAAGACGGCGATCCGCTTCGGGAGAGGAGCGAAACGTCCGGCGCCGAAGAACGACCCGGGGAAAGAGCATTTGATCCGCTTGCTGTCAATGACTGTGCGCTCGGGTGTGCCGCAAGAAGGGCCAGCGTCAACACCGCAGCCCAGGCTGTTAGGGGAATGCTGCCTCAGCGCAGCTTATCGCACAGTTGATGCAGTCGTCTTCTGAAGCTGACAACGTCCACCCGATTCGACAGCGGACGCGATGCGGATATCTCAGGGGAGCGGACGCATCCTTGCATGGCTATGCGCTAGTGGTGTGTCTCGCAAATAATTCTTGATCGATTCGATAGAATCCGTACATGAGGAACCCGGTACCCGCTTTGGAGATTTCCGATGGGCA
>NZ_JBHXWI010000086.1:0-31417 GCF_042671975.1 Rhodococcus sp. NPDC127593
TCCGTCCCCTGGCTCGGTGGCCGCACCGTGCGCTACGAGTTCGCGTGAGCAGACACAAAATGCGGGTCGATTCGCTGAGTGAAAATCGGCGTTAGCGACCGGTGGATCGTCACCGGCCTGTCCCAAGGCGGTCACGCCACCTACTTCGCCGCCCACCAGGCCACCACCCGCACACCCGAACTCGACTTCCGCGGCGCAATCGCCGTCGCCGCCCCCACCCACCTCGACCAGCTCTTCCCGCTGGCCGGACCGAACTTCCCTTCCGTCCCGGTCGCCGGGATCGCCCACTACGTCCTGTACACCCTCGCCGGACTCGACGACGGCCGCCCGGAACTCGACATCCGCCAACATCTGACCCCCACCGGAATCGACCTGATGGAAAAGGCCAAGGCAACCTGCAGCAACGACCTGAACGAATATCTGCGCACCCACCCGGTTACCGTCGCGGAACTCTTCACCACCCCACTCGACACCCCGGACCTACGCGGTGTGCTCGACCAGATGCAGAATGTCCCCACCAGCGGATTTGACCGACCAATCCGGGTCGTGCACAGCCTCGCCGACACCAAGGTTCCGATCCTACTGACCTGGGCACAACTCGCCGAAATGCGTTCAAGTGCTGTCGATGTCGAATATCAGCAGCTTTTTGGAACGGACCATGCCCACAGCCTTACCGATTCGATGCCCGAGTCGCTGGACTTCGCCGCCCGGGTACTGCGCTGAGCGCACCCGCCACGCGGAGGAGGACGTCTATTGCCCGGGTTCGATGCTGACGCAATGAGAATGGAGTGAAATGACATGGAGCCTGGGCGCAACGTGATGCACGGGCAATGGGACTATTGACGCCAGGACCCTCAATGGCGGAGTGGTAGTCGGCGAGTACCCGTCTTGCCGGCGTTATTCTCGACACCTATGGCGGCACAGGTTCGCCGCCGACTCAGGGCAGGATAACGGGACCGTGAGCGACCGAATCGCAGCCGAAGTCGAGCGTGAGCTCGCCATGCTTGCCTACGTCCGCGACCGCCTCCGGGCATTGGAGGGCACAAACTTCCGGATCCCGACCACCGCCGTCGATCTGGTTCTCGATGAGCTCAACAGACTCGAGCAATCGCCGTGGGATCAGAGCTGATTCCGTCCGTGCACAATCGCGCTTGACGACGGGCGGCTGGTCTTTGCCGACACCGAAGACTTGACCATCGATCCGGGGTTCCACCGGCCCGCCCAAGATCCGGATCCGGCTGTGCGGACACCCGGCAGACATCGGGGAGAGTGATCGGCGGCAGAGAGCACCGGCTGCGGATGCGTCCGAGGGGTTTCGGGAGGCGGGGTGCCCGGTGTCGGGGAGGCTCGATCTATCCCGATGCCCTCGGTAATCGATGTGTCCTTAGGCGAAGTCCCGGCAGACCAGCTGTGTAGCGCCAGGCGCGGCGGCTGCGGTGGTGGTCCAAAAAGCATCTGGTGCAGGTGAATTCGTCCGCCCTTTTCGGTATGACGTGGACGGTGAGTTCTTCGCCGGACAGGTCGGCGCCGGGCAGTTCGAAGGACTCGGCGGTGTCGGTGTCCTCGACGTCGACGGCGGGGGACTGGGTGTCTTTCCGGCTGGCGGTCAGCTGTTCGAGGGAGGTGTCCGTCTCGTCGAGTTTCGGTGACTGTCGGTGCGTCGTAGTCGGTGGCCGTGCCTGCTGTTTCCTCATGCCTGGGTGTTCGGATCCGCCGGGCTGTTACTGCGCCTATGGTTGTTCGCCCCGGTTGGTGTGCGAGGTCAGTTCTGCGGGTGTCCATGCGGGCCAGGTGGCTTCGCCGACGAGGTGTCCGTCGGTGAATTGGGCGACGATGCGTGGGCCGGTGCTCGAGCTGTTGTCGTACACGGTCACGTGATCGCAACGTGGGAACGCCTGTGCGACGAGGCCCCACAATCGTTGGTATCGCTGGCGGATCTTGTCTTCGGGCACATCGTGCCCGCCGGCTCGGACCCGGTAGCGCACACGCTGGACCGCTAGCTCCTCGGGAATCATCACCACATGCAAGACGATGGTGTATTCGTGTGTGCGCGCTTGGTCGATCAGCTCCAGTTTCGACGGATGGGAGAACACCGTCTCGGCGATGAACGATTTCCCCAGGATCAGCAGGTGTGATCGGGTCTTCGCGGCGATATCTGCCGCTTCGTAGGAGTGTGCGGCCGGATTCGCCGGCCATCGTTGTGTGGCGATCTCGTCGGCATTGACGAACGGGCTGGCCGGCAGCAGGGGAGCGAGGGTGAAGGCCACGAAAGTGGACTTGCCGGCGCCGTTGCAGCCGACCACCAGGTCGAGTCGTTTCACTCGGGCAGAACTGCGTGCGTGCCGTCGGGACGGTACTCGACGATCTGACCGTCCTCGGACAGCGCGACCGTGGTGACTCCCTGGGCGGCGAGCACAGCGCCGTAGTCGGTGGTGGTCAGTTGTTCCTCGATTGCCGCGGTGATCTCGGCGTTGAACACTGTGCCTTCTTCGGTTCCGAGTTCGCCGATCGGCAACCGGCCGGCGAGGGCGTCCTCCACCCGGCGGCGGGCCGCGGTCTGCCGGCTCGAGACCGCACGCCCGACCCGGGCCCAGTGTTCGAGTTGCTGGCGCCCGGTGCGGTGCTGCCGTTCTCCCTCGGCCATGGCGCTGGCGACCAGGTCGGCTGCCAGGCGGGTGACCTTGTCCGATGTGCTTTGCATCGCTTCACTCCCGTGTGGTGTAGCTATTTGCTACAAGTGTAGCTGGTAGCTACAAGCTGTGCCGGTGATCGCCCCAGTCGGGGCTGTCGGCGATATAGAGGCAGGCGGAGCTGCCGTCGAGGGAGTCGAAGCGGCGGCCCGGCGAACTCGTCGGGTTGGGCGGTCAGGGTTGGGGCGTGCGAGGCGCGGTGGCTGCTGTGCATACCGAACCTCGAACCACCGGCCGGAGGTCTACCCCTGCCGGCGCATAAGACCGTGCTCACCGCCGGAACAATGGTGTGACGGGTTCAGTCGGGCAGCACCGCGGCGGCGAGTCGCTCGAGCTTCTGACCGGCTGCGGGGTCCGGGTCGGCGGCGACGTCGGCCGGGGTCTGTCCCTCGGGCAGGCGGGTGGAGGGGGTCAGCCACCACGACGCGACACCCCAGGGGTGTCCGACTGTCTCAATCTGCAGATCGGACGTTCCGTGTGACCTCCCGCGCCCACAACCCGGCCGCCCGTTGGACCTTCTGCGACCTGTGTCATCACCGCGGCTATGCCGATTCTGGTGCGCACCTTCTCCGTCGCCGCCAGGACCGACCTGCGCGCAACAGTGTGCGACCGATTCCGGCGAAGTTGTCGGTTTCCTCGGTCATCGCGATATGTCGCTTGGGGATAGCGGCGCGGCACGCATGTGGGGGATTTCGTCAGCCCCAGAAGTTTTCGTCAGCCCCAGAAGATGTGCGTTGGGTCCCGGTCGAGTTCGGACAGCAGGGTTTCCAGGTGCGGAGAAGACGGCAACGGCTCGTAGGTATGGAAGTTGAGATTGCGGTCCCGCCAGTACAGGGTCCAGGTTTTGGTGGCTTTGGTGTAGCGCAGCCGTGCGATGGGCAGGCTGGTCCACTCCGGCCCGACGTCCTCACACCAGGGGGCGCGTCGCTCGACGATGGTCAGGTGCCGCGCCGCGACCTCACATTCGAGACGCACCTCATGGCGGGCGTGCTCGGGAACGCGGGCACCGCACCACCGCTGCACCCGCGCGATATCGAGCTCCGGCGGACCGGTCGCCCCGGATCCCGGCCGGGGCGGTACATCGCCGGTTCTGTCGTCGGAGACCACGGGGTCCGGGGATGATTCGGGTGGGGTTTCGACGGCGTCGGTCAGTACGGTGAACGCGGCGTCGAGGCGCTGGCGGCGGCGCCGGTTCGGTTCATGGTTGCTCTCGGATGCCACGTACCCGATCAGCTCGTCGAGGTCGTCGTCGCGGATCGGCAGGATGATGTCGTCGCCGTCGGCATACGCGGCGAAGACGACGCGTTCGCAGTCGGTGTCGAGCACCATGATGCTGCGCAGTGTCGCCGCCACCTCGTCCGGGAGGCGGAGGTGGTGCACAGGGGCGGTTTCCGTGGGTCGGCGGCGGCGGAGGTCGAACGGTGAGTCCTCCCAGTCGCTGATGAGTCCTTCTTCGCCGCAGCTGCTGCATTCCCAGGCGATGGGACCTTCGGTCTCGGCGCGCAGAATGAGCATCCGGCCGGCGCAGCGGTGGTTGCCGGGACGTCGCCGACACGGCAGCGCGCTCACCCAGGCGACACCGGTGTCACCGGCGGTGGCGGCGCGAACCAGGTCATACAGCTGTTCGGCGAGACGGCGGGCGGGGCCGGGGACCTTGTCGGGCAGATCGAGAAAATGACGCAGATCGGTGACGAGCACGTTGCAGAAGGTACTCGACTATCGGCACATTTTCTCCACAACGATCATCGATCGGGGCTCATCCGGGTCGTGCGTTCGGCGTACTTGACCTCGGTCTCGCCGGCCCCGGGCGAATCGAGGTACCCGAGTTCTATTCTCGCCAGATGCGGTGGGCGGTTGACCAGGACCGGGGACGTCGCATGTGTGCGGACGGCGTCGAATACCAGATCGACCTGAAGGACGAGCACGCCAAGGAACTCCGCGAGACCTTCGAGTACTACATCGCCCTTGCGCTGGTGCGACAGTGCCACCGTCGTCTGAGATGGGGCATGTCGTCATGGCAGGTCACGGCCGGTCTTGCTGTGCCGCAGCGTCTGGCAGACGGGCGGAAGATGAAAGGACGTCGTCGCCGCCTTCCAGAACAACCATCATTGTTCTATAGTGCGTACTAAGATACAGTGGTCTGCACCATATGAATAGTGCG
Organism: Rhodococcus sp. NPDC127593; assembly: GCF_042671975.1. NCBI lineage: Bacteria > Bacillati > Actinomycetota > Actinomycetes > Mycobacteriales > Nocardiaceae > Rhodococcus > Rhodococcus sp. NPDC127593. The sequence continues at coordinate 4,852 of NZ_JBHXWI010000086.1, forward strand.
CGCACGTTTTCGCATGTCCCCACGCCTCCCAAGGCACTCCCAGGCCCGACAGTCTCGATGTCTAGACGGCCATCCCAGCCGCTGGTCGGCACGAACGAAATAAGGATTCCTGTGGACACTTCCCCGGAAGTCAACGTTCAATCACCCTCCGCGCCAGGTGCTTCCAATCGAGATGGAAGCTCGCTGCGGCGGGTGATCGGTTCGGCCACGGCCGGCACTTTTATCGAGTACTACGACTTCGCGATCTACGGATCGATGGCACCGATCATCGCGAAGGCGTTCTTTCCCAACGCAGATCCGGTCGTCGCACTGCTGAGCACCTTTGCGGTATTCGCCCTCGCTTTCGTGGCTCGACCGCTCGGAGGGTTTGTTTGGGGACCTGTCGGGGACCGCATCGGGCGTAAGCGCACGCTGTCGGCGATCATTCTCCTCATCTCGGTTGCGACCGTCCTTATCGGTTTGATACCGGACTACCACGCGATCGGAGTGGGAGCGCCGATTCTGCTTGTGATCTTGCGTCTAGTCCAGGGCCTCTCGGCCGGTGGGGAAATTACAGGTGCGGCCATCTTCGTCGCCGAGCACGCTCCGAATCGACGCAGAGGATTCCTCGTCAGTTTGTTGCAGGTCGCCACAACCGCGGCGTTCGTGTCGGGAATTTTCGTGGCCGCGGCGGTCGCAGCCCTGTTGCCCGACAACGCGATGCAATCATGGGGTTGGCGCATCCCGTTCCTGCTGGCCGGTCCAATGGGCGTTGTCGGCCTGTACATCCGATTGAAGGTCGACGAGACGCCCAGCTTCCAGTCTGTCAAGCGCGACGCGGCCGTCGTGCGTACGCCCCTCGTGGCAGCGTTCCGGGGGCGTACCAACTTCAAGGAAATGGGCTTTGCCGCAGCCTATTACATGCCGTCGATGGTGAGCTTCTACCTGCTGATGACCTTTATGCCCACCTTCTTGAAGAAGGAGATGGGCTTCACCGTGGCGACCTCCCTGGCGATCCTTGCGATCGCAGGGTCTATCCAGATGATCGCCGTCCCCATCTTCGGCCGGCTCTCCGATCTCATCGGGCGACGTGTGCTGCTCCGACTCACTGCCGCGGGGTTCATCGTCCTCACCTTCCCGGCCTTTGTGTTGCTCAACAGTGGACATCTGGTGGCGGCGATTGTCGGCCTGATCCTGCTCGTGCTGCCCACCGCCGCCGCCCAGGCGAACAACCTCACCCCCGGACTCGAGAGATTCCGCACGAATATCAGATTCACGGGCTCCGCAGCCACATTCGGGGTGCTCGTCGCCCTCTTCGGTGGGACGGCCCCCTATGTTTCGACATACCTTATCGAAGTAACGGGAAGCCCCTTCGCTCCCGGCATCTACCTGATCCTCACCGTGGTGCCGTCGTTGATCGTCTCCTTCTTTGTCTCGGAAACGGCCAATCGTCCGCTGCCGGACTGAGACGGCTGGCATTGGTAATTCCCGACCGACGGCTCGACCGACCCACCGCAGGGACGATGGCTTGGCACTGAGATGTCGTCAATTGTGTTCGGTCACAACGCAATGAGACCTTCGAGCCGTCCATCGGTGGGGCCCGGCGTTATTGATGCCGGACCTGCATGGTCTTCGTCTGCTTGATCCCGATTTTCAGCGCGACTTCGATCACCGTGATCCGGAGCCATCGCGCGAGGTAAGGAACGCTCCATTGAGATCTATCCCCAAAGTGCTCTCCGCTACCGGTCCGGGCGGCCAAGAACACGACCATGGACCCCGTCACCCGGCAGAAGCGCTGACGGGCTGTCGCGTCATCCGAAGGGGTTCGGGCTGGGCCACCGCGACGATGCCTGTACCGACGTTGCGGGCGGGGGAGGAGGGGACGATCGGCTGGATGGGAGCTTTGGCGGATGTCTCCGCGGCACAGGCTCTCGTCAGTCATCTACCCGACGGCTACGGTCTGCGCACTGCAAATCTCCGGCTCGACCGGCTCGACGGTCTGCCTTCGGCGGGCTCGATCGCGACCGGCCACGGTGAGTCGAGCGGCACCGTCACCCGATCCGGACTGAGCAGATCAACGTTGAAGGACCGCGATGGTCGCGCCTTCGCCATGTGTACGGGCAGATTCGTCGCCGTGCCCACCGTGGGCGTGACTACGCCCCCCACGGAAACAGACCAACACCATGCATACCGACCTGATTGGCTGCACGAGGCGATCGGCGTCCGAGACGCACGTACCGAGACCGACAAGATCACCCTCACCATCCGTCCTTCGAGCAGCGTCTGCAACCACCTCGGCATCATCCATGGTGGACTCCACATCACCCTCATCGACCACGTGATGTGCGCCGTGCTGTCCTCGACGCGGCCCGGTCACTACGAGCTACTTGACCTGTCGCTTGTCTACCATCGCCCCGCCAGCCTCCTCACCGAACCGGACCTCGTGCTGCAGGCGGTCATCGATCGCCAAGGGCGCCGCATCACCACCGTCACAGCATCCATCACATCCCGGTCCGGCCGGATTCTGACAACCGCGCACGGCACCTTCATGCCCGACGGAAACGTGTGACTCCGCCGACGACGGGACCGGCGCCCCGTTCCTGTCCCGGTTGCGGCAACCACTGACCAGTGAGGATAGACGCGAGAACTGCTCACCTACTCCGGTTGCGCGTAGCTACCCGAGCGCGGATCGCTCTCCTCGCTGCCCCGATGAAGGCGACAAAGGTGCGCGGCACCTTCCACTGACGCATCCCGAGGTACTGCCGCCGGACCGCTATCTTCAGCTCCCTGAGCGCATCGACGCACCCCCGAGCGGGCGCTTGGATCACTTTTGACACTGTACGGTGATCCAATAGTGTTGGACCGTTTGTTATGATTTAGCTACGATGCGACCCGTCAGGGGAAGGTGCACGTGAACATCAACTCGCGAATTCCCAGGTACTACGCGGTGTGGCGGATTCTATGGTCCCGCATAACCTCGGGCTACTACGCGGCAGGATCACGGCTGGGGACCGAGGCCAAACTCGCGGAGCAGTTCGAGGTCAGTCGCGTAACAATCCGCGAAGCCTTGGGAATGCTGGAGGCGGAAGGTCTGGTGGTCAGGCGGCGGTCCTTCGGGACATTCGTCGCCGACGATGTGCAGGCGCGCGGCGCCGTTCAGTTCACCGGTTACCTTGAGGACGTCATCTACCAGTCCGACGCGGCCGAGACGGTGGAATACGCGGCCGAGACCACCACGGAGGTCCCCGCGGACGTCAAATCGCTGTTCGGTGGGGGTCCCGTGGGTGTCGTCCGCCGTCTGCGGATGGCGCATGGAGAACCGCGTCTGTGGCTGATCGACTACGTCCGTGAGGATGCGTTTGCCGAGTTGCCCGAAGCCGAGCTTCGTCACGGGTCGCTGCTCAGTCTGCTGGATGCGCGAGAATCGGCCCCCATCGTTTCCGCGCATCAGTCGATTCACGCGGACGTCGCGACAACGGACATCGCCGAGAAACTCGATATCAAGACCGGCGATCCGGTTCTGTACTCCAAGCGCACCCTCTACGACAAGGACGGACCGCTAGCGTTCGTCGAAATGTACTACCCCGGTTCTCGTTTCAACTTCGAGATTCGACTCGGCCGCGCGGGTCGTAATTCCCTTTGACGGGTTCCGCCCGATTGAGAATGCCTCCGGGGGCGGCCGCGACGCTCCCGTGTGTGGATGCTCGTCGCGAGTCGATGGAACGAGCTTGCCTCCTGTGCCACCGCGGCGATGATCGCCGACGACCGGTGGCCATTCCGCGGGGGCGATGCGCAGGAGCGGCATGACGCACCTCCGCCCGGCCGCCGCCGCTCCGACCGCTCGGAAGCATGACCACATGCCGGTCACCGCGGGGTCTCGGGCGGACGTGCTTTGTGTCGAAGTGGGGATGGGTTCGATAAAGAACGTCGGGAAAACCCTCGTCAAGCCTATTGTCCTATAGTAAGTACTAAGATACTGTGGGCACATGCTTGAAGACCTGTTCTCGCCCTCATCGGTTTGTGTGATAGGCGCGTCGAGTGACCCGGAGAAGCTTTCGGGACGAGCGCTCACGCGACTGCTACAACATCCGTTCACCGGCGATATCTATGCCGTCAATCCCAAACACCCGCGGGTCGGGGGGCTCGCCGCCTACCCGAATGTGACGGCGATCGGGAAACCGGTCGATGTCGCGCTCATCCTGCTGCCGGCGCCCCTGGTGCCGGATGCGGTCAAGGAGTGCGGCGCAGCCGGCGTGAAGTTCGCTGTGATCTGCAGTTCGGGCTTCTCCGAGGACGGATCGTCCGCCCATCTCGCCCTGGAACTCGCCGAGGCCGCCAAGCAGTCGGGCGTCCGAATCGTCGGGCCGAACTGCGAAGGCATCTGGTCTGTGCCAGAAAATCTTGCGTTGACGTTTGGCAGTGCTGCGAATCGACCGCAGCTTCTTCCCGGCCCGGTGAGCGTCATCAGCCAGAGCGGCAGCATCGGCGCCGCATGCGTTCGCCAACTACAAGACCGAGAAATCGGATGCAGGTATTTCGTCAGTACCGGAAACGAGCAGGACCTTACAACCCTCGACTACCTGGAATACATGATCGACGAGGGCTCGAGCCGGGTCATCGCCCTGTTCATCGAAGCCCTCTCCGACGGCGTGCGGCTGCGCCAGCTTGGCGTCCGGGCAGCGGCGCGCAACATCCGGCTCGTTGCACTGTGTGCGGGAACGTCGAGTCTCGGCAAGCAAGCGACCGCGACGCACACGGGGCGCTTGTCGGCGCCCTCATTCGTCTACACCCAAATGCTCAAGCGAACGGGCATCGTGCAGGTTCAGTCGATCGCGGACTTGATCACGGCGACCGAGGCGGCAGCGATCGCGCCGTCCGTGCCCGCCAGGGGTCGCAACGGGGCGACGGGCGGAGTGAGTGTCATCGCCTTGTCCGGTGGAAGTCGCGCACTCCTCGCCGACGCCGCCGAAGAACTCGACGTACCAATGGCCTCGTTCGAAACCGATTCGGAAAATCTTCTGGAGCAGGTCCTTCCGCGGTTCGGCTACCACAAAAACCCCATCGACGTGACTGGCGAAGTGGTCGGACGACCGGAGATGCTGGAAGCGGTCATGGACATCGTCGGCGCCGACGTCAACACCGACAGTATTATCCTCCAATACGCAAACGGTGCGGAACATATTCTGCGTCAACACATTGCGGGCGTCGTCGATCGCACGGATCTGCACGAACGCAAGCCGTTGATTATCAGCACACTGGGGCGAGTCGACGACACAGTGCGTCGCCTCATCACATCGAACGGGCTGCTCCACGCCGAGGACCCGACCGAGGCCATCAAGATCGCAGGCTGGCTTTACGACTGGGCCGACAACACCTCGAACGTGTCGAAGGAGCGGCTACCGAAACCCGATGAACAACGAAATCCCGCGGTGGTCCCCGAAGAGTGGCAGGCCAGCATGCAGATGCTGGCCAACATGGGGATCGCGACACCGCGGTGGTGCATGTGGGACGGTGACATGGCCGACTCGGCGCTGTCGGAGCTCGCCTATCCGCTCGTTCTCAAGGCATCATCGGATGTCGCCGAACACAAGACCGAGCTCGGACTCGTTTATGTCGGGCTCGAGTCGCCACAAGACCTTCAGGAAGCCTGGACGGCGTACGCGCAGGTGGTAGGAGCAGGCGTGCCGTGCATCGTGCAGGAAATGGCGCGCGGCGATGTCGAGATGCTCCTCACCACCCGCTGGGATTCGGACTTCGGGCCGTTGCTCGTCGTCGGCGCAGGCGGCGTATTGGCCGAGTTACTGCAGGACATCGTGATTCTGCCCATCCCCGCGTCGAAGGAACAGATCCGCAGCGCCGTCTCGGAGCTTGATGTGTGGAAGTTGCTGTCCGGGTACCGCAATGCGACCGCGTGTGACGTCGAGTCGATCGTCGCCAGCGCGCACGCTCTCGCGGACTACTTCTACAGTGCCGGTCGACCGGGGGCGGAAATCGAGATCAACCCGCTCATCGTCGGCTCACACGGATCGACTGCCGTGGATGTCCTCACTGTCTCGGGAATCGGTGACCCAAGCGCAGCGGGCCTGGCGGGCGCTGCCGTAGAAGCGATGGTGCAACCATGTTGAACGAGATCCTCCGGGCCGTCGAATCGATCCGGTACGACGATCTGCCCGACGACGTGCGGAGCACCGTCACCGACGCGATCACCGACGCGATCGGCGTAGGGATCGCGGGCAGCGTTGAGCCCGCGTGTGATTCGCTAATTGCGGCGACCGCCGAGTACCCCGGAAATCACGCGTTGATCGGACGGCACGGTGTGCGCCGGGACCGGGCGTCGGCGGCATGCTTCAACGGCACGGCGATCCATGCGCTCGACTTCGATGACACGAACCACCCCGCGTATTCGCATCCCAGCTCCCATCTCGTCGCGACCATTCTGGCGCACCCGGCGGCATCCGGCCGGGATGCCCTCCGGGCGTACGCCCTCGGCCTCGAAGTGGAGGCACGACTCGGCCGTTCAATGAACATGGGTCACTACCTGCACGGTTGGCACGCCACCGGGACGTTCGGAACGATCGCGAGCACGGTCGCCGCGATTGTCCTCAGCGACTGCAGCGAGGCGGCGGCGGTATCCGCGCTCGGCATCGCGGCGTCGATGGCCAGTGGGGTACGAGCGAACTTCGGAACGATGACGAAGCCGCTCCACGCCGGCCTCGCGGCGTCGAATGGTATTCGAGCAGTCGAGTTCGCCTCCTGCGGACTGACGGCGTCGGGCAACGCCATGGACGGGAAGTTCGGCTTCTTCGATGTGTTCGGAGACGGAACCGAGGCAGCGCAGCACGAGTGCTGGGGCACCCTCGGCGAGGACTGGGAGACGATCTCCCCGTTCGGGTTGGCGCTCAAGCCGTACCCCGCCTGCGGTGCAACACACCCCGCGATCGAGGCGGCGCTGCGAATCTTCCGTCGCAACACCGGTCGTGATGACGCGACGATCGACAAGATTCGCGTCGACACGCCGGCCTACTCGCGGGAGATTCTGGTATACGACCGCCCGCGATCGGGCCTCGAGGGCAAGTTCAGCATGGAGTACTGCGTCGCGACCGCGCTGACGCGGGGCGCGGTAACGCTCGACTCCTTCACCGACACCGCCGTGCAGGATCCCTCGATCCAATCGGTCCTGCCGTCGATCACGGTGTCCGAGTCGGCCGAGGTCGCCGGTGACAGCGAATTCGCAACACGCGTCTCGGTGTCCTGGTCCGACGGCCACTCCGACACGGAGTTCGTTCCCCTGGCACCGGGGAAGCGTGCTCGCTGGTTCACCCCTGCCGAAGTGGAAGACAAGTTCATGATGTGCGCGAGTCGAGCGATCGATCAGTCGTCCGCGGACAAGATCTTTGGAGCCTGTCGCGGTATCGCGGATCTGGGTTCCATCAGTGATTTGACCGAGCAGTTCTAACAGTCTGGAGAGTTCGAGACATGACCGCAGTCATTGCGTCCAAGAATCCCGACATCACCGATGAGATGGTGGAGAAGGCCCAAGCACTCGTCGGCGTGTGGCTGAGACGAGACGTGCACGTACCGACGTACGCCGAGTCGATTTCGCCGATCGACATTCGGCGCTGGGCCGAGTACAGCATGGGGGACGACAATCCCTTGTACTCGGACCCCGAGTACGCCGCCCATTCGTTCTGGGGTGGACAGATCGCTCCGCCGACATTGTTGTACACGTTCGATTCCACGATCGTCGCCCCGGGATTCCGAGGAATCCAGTGGATCTACGGCGGCACCCGGTGGCAAAACTATGTGCCCATTCGGGTCGGCGACAAGATCACCGCCCGGGCGCGTGTCGTCGGAATGGAGGAAAAGGTCGGCAAACACGCCAACCGCTTCTTCGTGCAGATCGGCCAGACCGTGTTCGAAAATCAGCGCGGCGAACTCGTGTCCATCGCCGAGAGCGATGTACTCCGTATCCCGCGGAGCAACTCGGGCAAAAACTCTGGGCTGCGCGGATTCGAGGACCGCAACGACCCGCCGACCTACACCGACGAGCAGTTGGACGCGATCAAGACGGCGTACCTCACCGAGGAGCGGCGCGGCGCGGAACCGCGGTACTGGGAGGACGTCGAGCCGGGCGACGTACTGCGCCCCGTGGTGAAGGGGCCGCTCACACTTGTCGACATCATGGCGTTCTATTCGGGACGTCGCAATACCTACCCTCCGCTCAAGCTCGCCGTTCTCGATCGTGAGCGTCACCCGGGCAATGTCTATCACTCCCCGACGACGCGCATTCCGATGCACCCCGCCGCCGGCCATATGGACAACGAGATCGCACGCGAGATCGGCATGCCCCGTGCCTACGACCAGGGCTGGCAGCGCGCGAACTGGGGATGCCACCTGATCACGAACTGGGCGGGCGACATGTCCTTCATCGAGTCGCTCAACCACAAACTCCTGGCGCCCAACCTCGTCGGCGATACGACATGGATGAAGGGAACCGTCTCGGGCAAACGGGTCGCCGGTGATCAACATCTCGTCGATATCGAGTTCCGGGGCATCAACCAAGACGATCGCGTCAACGTCACCGGGACCGCTACCGTGCGGCTTCCGTCGAAGGACGTGCGCGACCTTTTCCTACTGTCAGACGGGAGCAAGTTGTGAGTAACGATTGGGAGGCACCCCTGACCGGTGTCAAGGTGCTGGACTTCACACACGGGGTCGCCGGACCCTACGCATCGATGCTCCTCGGCGATCTCGGTGCAGCGGTCTGGAAGATCGAGCGGCCGCGCCGCGGCGACCCCACCCGATACATGAACGTCAGCGACAAGTTCGCCTCGGGCGCCGAGGAATTCGGCGGCGACTACTTCCTGGCCATCAACCGCAACAAGCGATCGGTCGGCATCGACCTCAGCCTGCCCGAAGGAAAGGACCTGGCTCTGCGGCTCGCCGCGAACGCGGACATCGTCCTGTCGAACTTCCGTCCGGGAGTTATGGACCGCCTCGGGCTGGGCGTGGATGCCCTTCGTGAGGTGAATCCGGGACTGATCGTGGCCGAGTTGTCCGCCTACGGCGTGGGTGGGGAACTTGCCGGTCAACCCGGCATGGACGTCGCCATCCAGGCGCGGGCCGGGGTCATGTCGATCACCGGCTACGCCGATGACCCGCGCCCGGTGAAGCCCGGCGCGTCCATCGCAGATTTCGGTGGTGGCGCTCACTTCACCGTGGCGATTCTGGCTGCCCTGCACAAGCGGTCGGTGACGGGAAAGGGATCGACCGTCCAGATCTCCTTGCTCGACGCGATGGTCTCGTTGCTCATGAACTACTCCGTCGCCGTCATCGACGGAGGTGCCGAGATCGGGCCCATGGGTTCCGGACATCCGCAGCTGGCGCCGTTCGCCGCCTTCGACACCGCGGACGGACACATCGTCATCGCCACCGGCACCAACAAGCTATGGCGCTCGCTGTGCCAGCTGCTGGGGCGCGACGACCTGGTGGCAGACCCGCGGTTCGAGACCAATGTGCACCGAGTGCAGCACCGCGACGAACTCGAACAGATCCTCAACAAGGAAATGGCGACCAAGCCCACATCGGAGTGGCAGGCGATCTTCGAGAGCCAGGGGATCCCGAGTTCGCCGGTGAACCGGCTGAGCGAAGCGTTCCGCGAGCCCCAGCTCTGGTCGCAGGGACTGATCGCCGCCATCGAACACCCCGAGTACGGCGAAATCCATCAGGTCGTCGCCCCGTACCTCGTCGACGATCACAGGATGCCGATCGAATGCCCCCCGCCTTCACTCGGTGCCGACACCGCCGAGGTGTTGGCTGACGAGCTCGGATTGTCCACCGATGACCTAAGCACGCTCAGGGACGCTCAGGTCATCTAGGGATGGCGCTGCACTGCACCGACGGCGGGCATCCCGATGCGGTAACCGCACTGTACGAGGGAGTTTGAAGTGGATGTCATGGCACGTGAACGTACCGAGGGTCTCGATGGCGTGATCGCATTCGCCTCCGAGATCGCCGAGCCCGACAAGTCCGGTGGCGCACTGCGCTATCGCGGTGTCGACGTTCGGGAACTGGTCGCCGAGGGAGTGCGCTTCGACGACGTGTGGTCGTTGTTGGTCGACGGGCGTTTCGGCGACCGCATCGACCTGACCGAGGCACCGACGCTGCCGTACACCGCCGGTGATGTACGCATCGACATCCAGTCGGGTGTCGCCGCACTGGCGTCCCGGTGGGGCTTCGCGCCGCTGCTCGACATCGACGACGCCACGGCTCGTGGTCAGCTCGCGAAGGTGTCCGCATCGACGCTGTCGTTCGCCGCGCAGTCCGCTCGGGGCCCGGAGAAGTCGCCCGTGCCGGCGCCGGTTGTACAGTCCTTCGGCACCCTGTCGGAGCAGTTTCTGGCGCAGTGGAGGGGCGAGGTGAATCCCGACCACGCTGAGGCGATCGACACTTATTGGGTGACGGCGGCGGAGCACGGGATGAACGCGTCCACCTTTACCGCGCGTGTGATCGCCTCGACCGGGGCCGACGTGGCCGCGGCGGTCTCCGGAGCGGTCGGCGCTATGTCCGGCCCACTCCACGGAGGGGCCCCGGCGCGCGTGCTTCCCATGCTCGACGCGGTCGAGAAGGCAGGACGAGCAGACCGGTTCGTCAAGGATCTCCTCGACCGAGGCGAACGGCTCATGGGGTTCGGGCATCGGGTATATCGAGCCGAAGACCCCCGCGCGGCCGTTCTCCGGGCGACCGCCCAACGGCTCGGCGCCCCCCGATACGAGGTCGCCGTCGCACTCGAAGATGCAGCGCTCGCGGAATTGAGGGCTCGCCGCCCCGATCGGGTACTCCACACGAACGTCGAGTTCTGGGCCGCCGTGGTGCTGGACTATGCGGCCGTGCCGCCGCAGATGATGCCGGCGTTGTTCACGTGTGGTCGCACGGCAGGGTGGTGTGCCCACATCCTCGAGCAGAAGCGTCTAGGACGGCTCGTTCGGCCGTCTGCTGTCTACGTTGGCGCGGATCCACGCTCGGTGCGCCAGGTGGAGAACTGGGCGGCGGCCGCGAACCGCAGCGCCTCCGGGCAGCACGGGTGATCACGCGCGCGTAACCGGCGGCCCGCTCGATCTTGCGGATCGTTTCGGACCAAACGAACGGTCCGTTGGCTGTGGGTAGTCGAAATGTGGTCGTCGCAACCGGGGCCGTCGAGCCCAGCGCACCATCTTGACCTGCATAGGGATCTGGAAACAGGTAAACATAGGTACCCGCACGGGGTCGTTTAGCCGCTGTGCGCTGGTGCGTCGACGGGGATGCTCGAAGGTGTCCATCGCTGCGCTACCGACCGAGGCCTATGTCCCGAGATCACCGAAAGCCCTGCCAGCTGTTTCCGCGCGCTCCGACCATCCGGCGTCCCGACATTCTCCGTTCCGGTCCCGCACAGAGGTCTCATGTGTGGCTCGCGGACACCGAGGTGGCGACCACCGGACCACGATCCCCGGGCCGCGCTCGAGCTGCTCAGGATCGGGTAATCACGGGTCGGCAGGTCGCCGGTTGGATCGGCACTCCGCATGCGGAGTCCGGGCGGGCGAGACGCTGTATTCGCCACTGCAGCAGTACCGGATCCCGCTTGCGTTGTGAGACCGATTCGATTGGTGTACTGGCGAATTCGGAACCTAGATAACTGCTGCACCCCCGCGTGGGAAGGTCGGCGGAGCGCGGCGCATATTCAAGCAAAGTCGCCCAAAGACCTATTGCATTAACAATAGTACTTGGATAGGGTTTCAGTGGCTCACATCACAGCCAGCCTCGCGAAGAGGCCACAGCGTCAGCTCCGTCGGAACCCCGAAAAATCGGAGCGCTCGCCGCACAGAGCGGCATTCAACAGGAGGTAACTGTCGGTGACAGAGCAAAGTGAACAGACTCAGCAATGTCCCTTCGACCGGGACATGTTCAACGATTTCGACTTCGAATCTCCAGAGTTCAACGAGCAATTCGACGACGTGATCAACGCCTTCGCGCAGAGCTGCCCGGTTGCTCACAGCAACGCCGGCCACGGATACAAGGTGCTGAACACCTACCAGCTCGTCAAGAAAGCTGCGCAGGACTGGCGCACCTTCAGCTCCGCCAAGGGCTACATGGTGAATCGGCCCGAGGGCTCGTCGCTGATCCTTCCGGAAGAATGCGACCCCCCATACCACGACGCCTGGCGAAAGGTGCTCAACCCGTTCCTGTCGCCGACCACGGTCGCAGGGTTCGAAGACGCGATCACGGACATCGCCGACGAACTGATCGACGGATTCATCGAACGCGGCGAGTGCGACTTCGTCACCGACTTCTCGGCGCATCTGCCCGGCCGTGTCTTCTTCAACTGCATCATGGGCGTGCCCGAGAAGGATCTGCCTGCCTTGTTCGAAGGAATCGACAGCGGCACGTTCGGACCCGTCGAGGAACGAGCAAAGCACTTCAAGTTCGTGGGCGACTATCTCGCGGAGTATCTCGCGGCCCGGCGTTCGCAGCCTCCGCGTGACGACGTCGTCGACACCGTCAATGCGGGCGTCGACACCCCCGACGGAACCCCGGCTTCCGAAGCCGACAAGGTCGCCGTCATCTTGGACCTCGTGTTCGGTGGCCTGGCCACCACCACCCACGCCATGACAGCTGCAATGGGCTACCTCGCCGACAATCCGGACCTGCGTGCGCGACTCGTCGCCGACCAGAGCCTCATTCCGAAAGCTGTCGAGGAGTTCGTGCGCCTCTTCAGCCCCGTCATCGCACCAGCAAGGTACGTCACGAAGGATGCGACCATCGCCGACGTCGAGTTCAAAGAAGGGGAGTGGGTCGCCCTCAATTTCGCCGCTGCGTCACGAGATCCGGAACTGGTCCCAAACCCGTCCGTACTGGACATCGACCGCGAGGAGGCCGCGCACGCCGCATTCGGTTACGGCCCGCATCGGTGCATCGGATCGCACCTCGCACGCATCGAACTGCGCGTCACCCTCGAGCGCATCCTGCAGCGGATACCGAATTTCGGCATCAAGGCCGGCACCACGGCGGTCACAGAAACCAGCCAGTTGCGGTCCACCACGTCGCTCCAGCTCACATTCGAGCCGGGCGTCAAGGCCACATCGTAATCGTCACGGAAGAACCCGAATGAAACTGAGAGTAGAAAACCACCTCTGCACCGGACACGGACGCTGCTACACCCACGCACCGGACGTGTTCCAACCAGATGACGACGGATTCTGCGACCGCCGAGACGAGGACCGCGTGATCGCTCCGACGCTCGAACGCGACGCCAAGGACGGCGCGCACTCATGCCCAGAAGGCGCCATCACCATCCTCGACGACTGAAATCAGCCGGCTAGATAGGAATACCGACAATGCTCGCGAAACAGGAAATCATCTCGGAAGTGGTTCGGACGAATCATGGGGCCACGAAGGTCTGGGAGGTGGCCAAGAGCCCGGCATCCCTCCACCTGTGGCACCCAGGAATCACGTCGTCGAAGCTCGAAAACTATGTGCGCGAGGTAGTTATGGAAGGAGGTGCGGTGATCTTCGAGCGAATCACCGCGACCGACGACAGCGAGCGTAGCTACAGCTACGCGTATGTGGACGGACCGCTCCCGATGACGAACTTCACATCGACGTTCACTGTCAATCCCTGCGGTCCGAACGCGTCGGAGGTGTCTTGGTCCGCGCGGTTCGACAAGGACGATTCGAGCACCGAGACAGCGGCATTGGTCGAGCAGATGTATCGGGCGGGCCTCACAGGCCTGCAGGAGTACCTGGACACCGTTCTCGGAACGGTGCATTCCGGGGAAGTGCGATAGGCCGCCCATGACTGAGAGGTCGCAACACCGGACAACTGTCGTCGTCACTCGCCGCGAATCGGTCGCGGAGTCGGTCCTACTCATCGAACTGGCCCGACGCGATGGAGGAAACCTACCCGCGTGGGCGCCTGGCGCCCATATCGAGCTGGATCTGGCCGGACAGTGGAAGCGCCAGTATTCGCTGTGTGGCGACCCCGCCGACCTGTCCCGATGGCAGATCGCGGTGCTCGAGGAACCGGACAGCCGCGGCGGTTCGCGACACATCCACAGACAGTTGGCCTGTGGTGACGAGATCGTTGTCAGGGATCCCGTCAACCGGTTCGAATTCCTCGAGGCACCTCGGTACCTGTTCATCGGCGGCGGGATCGGTATCACTCCACTGATCCCGATGATCGCAACGGCGGAACAGGCCGGTGCCGACTGGAGTCTCGTCTACGGCGGACGATCGTTGGATTCGATGAGTTTCGTCGACTCTCTTCGGGAGACGTATCGCGAGAACGTCCGCATCGTTCCTCAGGACCGTGACGGGTTCCTCGACATCGAGCAGCTGCTCTCCCGTCGGCGCACCGGCGAGCACGTGTACTGCTGTGGACCCGACGGGCTGCTCAATGCCGTCGAAGCCGCATACAGCAAGCGCGGATTCCCTGACGAAGAGCTGCACATGGAGCGATTCCGTGGCACGTCGCCCCCTGCGGGTGACGATGATCAGCCTTTCCTCGTCACCATCGCCTCTACGGGGGAACAAATCAAGGTCGGGCCGCAGTGCTCGATCCTGGGGGCCTTGTCGAAGTCGGGATACGAGGTGGAGTCCTCGTGCGAAGAGGGCACCTGCGGAAGCTGCGAGGTCGGAGTGCTCGACGGTGTCCCCGATCACCGGGACTCGGTCCTGTCAAAGAACGAACGAGAGGCCGGCGACACGATCATTGTGTGCGTATCACGTTCCGCCGGAGCCACTCTCACCCTAGATCTGTAAACACGACGTACTCGGAGGATCGGAAGATGGACGACATCAGGAGCTTCGACAAGCTGTTCATCGGCGGCCAGTGGGTGGCACCCGCGGGCAACGAGTTCATCGAGGTAATCTCGCCGGTGACCGAGCAGGTCATCGCCCGAGTCCCCGACGGCTCCACCGCCGATGCAGAGCGCGCGATCCGCGCCGCCCGCCGTGCGTTCGACCACGGAGAATGGCCTCGACTGGCCCCCGCGGAGCGGGCGTCCTACCTGCGGCGCATCGGCGACGAAGTAAAGAAGCGGCGGGCCGAGCTCGAGGAGACGTTCGTCGGCGAGGTCGGTGCGCCGCTCGCGACGGCATCAGCCTTCCACGAGCGGGCAATGGACATGTGGGACGACAATGCGAGCCTTCCCGAACGCGCGACGTGGGAGGACCCGCGGCAATGGCCGGGCGGACACGGCCTGCTGGTGAAGGAACCGGTCGGTGTCGTGGCAGTCATCATCCCGTGGAACGCACCGATCTGTTCGGCATCGAGCAAGATGGGCCAGGCGCTTGCGGCGGGATGCCCGGTGATCCTCAAACCCGCCCCGGAGAGTCCGGTCAGCACGATGATCCTCGCCGAGGCGATCGAGGCGGCCGGCTTGCCCGAGGGTGTCGTCAGCATCATCCCGGGTGGTCGCGAACTCGGCGAGTACATCGTGTCCCACAAGCTGGTCGACGCAGTGACATTCACCGGCAGCACCGCAGCGGGAAAACGTGTGATGAGTCTGTGCAGTCAGAACATCACCCGCGTCGCGCTCGAGCTCGGGGGCAAGTCCGCGGGGATCATCGCCGACGATATTCCCTTGGATCGGGTGTTGCCCGACTTAGCGTTCGCGGGCATCGGCCACTCGGGCCAGGTGTGTGCCGCGCTGACGCGCGTGCTGGTCCCGCGCAAACGACACGACGAGGTGACGGACGCACTCGCGGAGACGTTCCGCAGCGTCGTCGTCGGTAACCCCCGTGATGCAGGTACGCACCTCGGGCCGCTGATCGCAGAACGGCAGCGCGACCGGGTCGAGGACTACATCGGTGTGGGCCAGAACGAGGGCGCCAAGCTGGTGACCGGTGGCGGCCGTCCGCACCACTTGTCGACCGGATGGTTCGTCGAGCCTACTTTGTTCGCCCAGGTGGACAACTCCATGCGAATCGCGCGCGAGGAGATCTTCGGTCCGGTGGTCGGGGTGATTCCGTTCGACTCGGTTGAGGAAGCGATCGACCTCGCGAACGATTCGGACTTCGGCTTGTCGGGCGCCGTCTACGCCAGTGAGAGCGACCTGGCTGAGAGCATCGCGCGCCGCATCCGCACCGGGCAGGTCTCGGTGAACTCGTGGGACATGTGCACCTCCGAGCCGTTCGGTGGATTCAAGCAGTCGGGCATCGGCCGGGAGGGCAGCGTCGAAGGAATGGACACGTTCCTCGAGAAGAAGCTTATTCAGTTCAAGAATTGACCTGCCCGTTTCTAATCGGCAGTAGTGAAAGGCATCAAAATGAGCTCTACGGACTATGACGCGATCGTTGTAGGTGCCGGGTGGGCCGGAATGTACTCCGCGTACAAGCTCCGCGACGCCGGTCTGACCGTTCTCGGAATCGAGAAGGGCTCGGACGTGGGCGGCACCTGGTACTGGAACCGCTACCCCGGCGCACGATGCGATATCCCGAGCGTGAACTACTCGTTCTCCTTCTCGGAGGAGATCTGGGGCAACTGGAACTGGTCCGAGCGCTACGCGGCGCAGCCCGAGATCGAGCGATACGCGCACTTCGTCGCCGACCACCTCGATATCCGCAGTGCGTTCACCTTCGACACCGACGTGACCGGCGCCGCCTACGACGAGAGCAACCGCTGCTGGCGCGTCCCCACCACGTCCACCTATGGTGAGCGGGTATACACGTCGAAGTACCTGATCCTGGCCACGGGTCCGTACTCGAAGCCGGTCCACCCGGCCATCGACGGGCTGTCAACCTTCGCCGGTGAGATGTATCTTTCGTCCCAATGGCCGCGCGAGGCTGTCGACTACACCGACAAGCGTATCGGCGTCATCGGTACCGGATCCAGCGGTATGCAGGTCGTGACGCAGATCGGCACACACGAATCCTTCGACGAGCTGTTCGCGTTCCAGCGAACCCCGAACTATGCTCTGCCGGCCGGGAACCGGCCGCTCACCGAGGACGACATGCGCGAGATCAAGCGCGGATACCCAGAGTTCTGGGACAAGGTGCGCACATCGGGGTCGGGAACGCTCTGTGAGGTTCCCGTAGGCCCGATCAAGGACCTCACCGACGAGGAACTCTTCGAGCTGATGGATCAGCTATGGAAAATCGGCGGTCCAGCGATCCTCAACGGCATCAGCGATCTCGTGCTCGACGAGGAGTCCAACCGGCGCGTCGCGGCATACCTACACGCCGATATCCGCCGGCGTGTGAAAGATCCGGACCTGGCAGAAAAGCTGTGTGCAAAGACGCATTTCATCGGATCGCGGCGGCATCTCAACGAGGACCACTACTTCGAACTGTTCAATTACGACAACGTCCACCTCGTCGATATCGCCGAGGACCCCATCATCCGGGTCGTCGAGACCGGCGTCGAACTCGAATCCGGTCGGTTGATCGAACTCGATATGATCGTTCTCGCAACCGGATTCGACTCGGGTACTGGTGCGCTACTCGCGATCGACCCGGTTGGCCGGGACGGTATGGCATTGTCCGAGAAGTGGACGGACGGTCACAACAGCTATCTGGGTGTGGCGACCCAGGGCTTTCCGAACATGTTCATGACCGCGGCGCCCGGGAGCCCGTCGATTCGCGCGAATGTGCTGGTCTCGATCGAGCAACAGGTTGACTGGCTCTCCGAGTTCATCGCGTCGATCGAATCGGCCGCAGGCGACGAGGTGGAGGTCGCGGCGCCCGCCGAGGAGCTCTGGACCAAGCACGTCGCGGACACGGTGAACAGCACGCTCATCGCTCGGGACGACACTCAATATGTCGGCGCGAACGTCCCGGGGAAGCCTCGTGTCTACCTCGCGTATATCGGAGGGGTCAATGTGTACCGGATCATCTGTGAGTCAGTCGCCGAGGATCGGTATCCCGGGTTCCGGGTCCTGAGCGGAGACCGTCGTGTTTTGTCCTCTACCGACAACTGGCCGGGACCGCCGAACGACCCGAACCTGCAGACCCGCTTCGGAATGTCGCTGAGCAGCACGGTCATCTGACATGACACAACACGCATATTTGATGCTGATCGACGGCAAGCTCGTCCCCGCGCTCTCCGGTGAGGCGGCCCAGTCTCAGGACCCGTACACCGGAGCCGTGGTCGGAGCCTATCCCGACGGCGCCGCCGAGGACGTCGACCTGGCAGTCAAGGCCGCAGTGAGCGCGTTCGAGTCGTCCGGGTGGGCAACGGACGTCGCGCTGCGCGTCCGATGCCTGCGCTCGTTGGCCGACCTGGTCGAAGCGCGCGTCACGGAGTTCGCGCTGCTGGAGTCGTCCGACAACGGGAAGCCGATCCGCGAGGTGTCGGGGTCGATCGCCAAGAGCCCCCAGTGGTATCGGTACGCGGCATCGGTGGCCGAAACCTTCCCGTTCACGAGCCCGCTCGGTGCAGACCCCTCGGTGGTGAGCGTGACGATGCGAGAGCCATACGGCGTGGTCGGCGTACAGGTTCCGTGGAATTCACCCTCGGTACTGCTCGCCCAGGTCGCCAGCATGTGCCTGGCCGCGGGCAACACCGTGGTGATCAAGCCCTCCGAAATGGCCCCCTGTTCGTTGCTGGCGTTGGCCGAATTGTTCGCCGATGCCGGATTCCCGAACGGTGTGGTGAACGTCGTTTCGGGCGACGGGGCGTCGGTGGGGGCCGCGCTGTGCGATCACCCCGACGTCGCACGGCTTGCGTTCACCGGCGGCCCGCAGGCGGGGCGCATCGTCGCCGGGAAGGGTGCCGAACGTCTGGTGCCCTCGACTCTCGAACTCGGCGGCAAGAGCGCGAACCTGGTTTTCCCCGACGCCGACCTGGAGCGCGCGGTGGAAGCGATCGCCGCGGGCATTCTCAGTTCCAGTGGCCAGAGCTGCGTCGCGGGGTCGCGGGCGGTCGTCCATGTCGACGTCTTCGACGAGGTGAGGGAACGAGTGGAGGCTGCGGTGGTAGGCGCCCGCGTGGGCGACCCACGGGACCCGGCCACCGATGTCGGTCCGTTGATCAGCGCGGCCCAGTGCGACTATGTCGCCGGTCTCGTCGAGTCGGCACGGGTGGCCGGCGGACGGGTGACAGAGGCGGCCGGCGTGCGAGACCTCGGCGGCAACTTCTATCCTCCAACCGTCGTGTCCGGTGTACCTGCGGACGCGGACATCGCGCAGAAGGAGGTATTCGGCCCGGTACTGGTGTGCCTGCCGGCGACGTCCGAGGCCGAGGCCGTGCGGATCGCCAACGACACGCGGTACGGGCTCGCGGCCGGTGTCTGGACCCGAGACCTCAGTCGCGCGTTCCGCGTCAGTCAACGACTGCGCGCCGGTAGCGTCTGGGTGAACCAGTACCGGCGAACAGATCCAGCGTTCCCCTTCGGAGGTTATGGCGAGAGCGGCTACGGCAGGGTCAGCGGAATCGACGGGTTCATGGAAATGACACGGGTGAAAAGCATCCAGATGAAGATATCGGACGAGTCATGACAAAAACCATGGAGTGCAAAGCCGCAGTTCTCGTCGAGTACGGCAGTCCTCTCGAGATCCAGACGGTCGCGATTCCGACGACACTCGAAAGCAATGCGCTGTTGGTGCGCAACCGGATGGCGACGGTGTGCGGCACCGACGTGCACCTGTGCGCGGGTCACGCGATGGCATCCACCAGTGTCGGAAAGTCGCTTCCCATCGTCGCCGGCCATGAAGCGGTGGGCGAGATCGTGGATATGAACGGCACCGAGTACGACTCGGTCGGGAATCGCCTGGCGGTCGGCGACCGGGTCATCTGGACGCACGGATTCTGCGGCAGCTGCCGTCAGTGCACAGTCGAGAACTCTCCGACGCTGTGTGAGCGGCGGCGCGGATACATGGCGGCCGGTCCGGACGTATACCCCCATCTGAATGGAACATTCGCAGAGTACGGGTACGTGTTTCCGACGTCGGGGCGCGTTCGGGTTCCGTCGAACATTTCGGATCCTGTGGCGTCCGCCGCGTCGTGTGCCCTCAGGACCATGGTCCACGCCTTCGACCGGCTCGGGCGCATCGAAGAGCGGCAATCGGTGGTCATCCAGGGGGCCGGGCCTCTCGGGTTGTTCGCTGTTGCGCTGGCGAAGGAGTCGGGTGCCGCGTCGATCACGGTAATCGGTGGACCGTCCGCCAGGCTTGCGCTGGCGACGGAATGGGGGGCCGACAATGTCATCGACATCGTGGAGGTGCCCTCGGCCGAGGACCGTGCGGAGGTGACACGACAGCTGACCGGAGGTCGGGGCGCGGATGTCGTCATCGAGGCGTCGGGTGCGACCACGGCGTTCACGGAAGGACTGGGTGTTCTGGCCCGTGGCGGACGGTACGTTCTCGTCGGGCAATTGCACGCGAACAGCATTCCGGTGAATCCGAGTCAGATCGTCGTCAAGCATGCCACCGTTGTCGGCTCGGTGTCGGGCGCGGTCAATCACTACGCGCGGGGACTCGAGTTCCTGAGTCGGCACGCCGACAGCTACGACTGGGATCGGATGATTAGCAGTATACGGCCGTTCGAGAAGATCAACGACGCAATCGCCGCCATGACCACCGAGGGCGAGATCAAGCCCGCGGTGTCCTTCTGAGGTCGAGTGCAATGTCAGCAGTCCGAGAAGCAGGCCCGCAGGTCTACGCCATCGCATGGGCGGAGGACGAACGCAGGGATTCCGATCAGTTCTATCGGTTCAAGACGTACAGCGAGCCGGACGGTGTTCGACATCTCGTCTTCTTCGCCTGGTTGATCAGTCACGCCGGCAGGCTGACGCTGTTCGATACCGGAGCGTCGAGGGCTGTTGCCGCTCAACGCGGGATCAACTACATGGGTTCGGTCGCCGACGGTGTGAGGGAACTCGGCATCGACCCCGCTGTGGTCGATACGGTGGTCATCTCGCACCTGCACTACGACCACTCGGGAGGGATGCCCGACTTCCCCGGTGCCCGGATCGCGATCCACCCTAAGGAGGTCGAGTTCTGGACTGGGCCGAATCTGGCTCGGGCGCAGTTCAATTCCATCGTCGAACTGGACGATATCGTGTTCCTGATCCGCGCGATCCGAGACGGCCGCGTCGACTTCGTGACCGAGGGGTCTGCGATCACCCCGGACATCACTGTGCGGCACCTCCCGGGGCACTCGGTGGGGCAGATCGGACTTCAAGTCGGCGGCGTGGACGGGTTACTCCTGGCCGCGGACGCTGCGCACTATTACGACGAGGTGTTCAGCAACCGCCCGTTCACGGTCTTCTCGGACTTGCCGGTGATGTACGACAGTTATGACCGGATCCGCACCTTGATCGGCGGAGCCCGCGATCGCCTTGTCCCGGGTCACGACTCCCAGGTATTCGATGTGTTCGGCACCGGCGACGCACTGTGGCGGCCAGGCCGAACGCCACGAGTATTCCGGGTGCGGTAGGAGGAATGCGTGAGAAGAATTCCTCGGCGGTTGCGTTCATGAATCCACAGACGGCGATCGAAGCACTAGTTGATCTCATCCAGTCCCGGGAGAGCCTGGAAGATTATGAGATGTGGCATGTCGACGCCCGCAGTGTGCTGACGGAATACTTCGGTGAGTCCTCGGTCCACGTGCGCAATCTCGCCGAGACCACCTCGTGGAGATGGCAGGAGTTGTCGACAGGGCACAAGCATCCCCGCCGTCTCGAACACATGCGAACCGAGGCCGCGGATCGGGCCACGGGTGTACTCCGCGAGGCCGTCTACGCGATCGAATTTTCTATGGCGTCATGCGGCCCACTCGATGATGTTTCACTGGACCTCTCCCTATTGGAAACCATCAGAGCTGCTGTCCGCATGCGTGATTGGGTGCGAATACCCGCCGAAAGGCGGGCGACGCGGGCTCAGTGAGTTGCCCTTATCGTGACAATTTTGAGGACGTGTGCGTGGCCGCACGTCCGAGCCGAGCGCTGCGTCTTGTCGGGAAGCAAACAGCGTCGCTCGAGAGCTCACACATGAGCCGAAGGGTACCAGGAGCCCACCAGGTCCTCTCGTATGCGAGATTGGCGGGAACCCTGCCCGTCACCGTGCGCACGCACGACCAATTCACTCGGCGTGCTTCGTCCGCTCCACCACCCAGGCGGCAATCTGCGATCGAGAGTTGAAACCCAGCTTCTCAAGGATATGCTCGACATGACCCTGAGCTGTTCGTGGAGATATCACGAGCTCGGCAGCGATCTTCTTGTTCGTAAAGCCTTGGGCCACCATATCCGCGACCT
This sequence comes from Rhodococcus sp. NPDC127593, assembly GCF_042671975.1. NCBI lineage: Bacteria > Bacillati > Actinomycetota > Actinomycetes > Mycobacteriales > Nocardiaceae > Rhodococcus > Rhodococcus sp. NPDC127593. The sequence goes on from NZ_JBHXWI010000086.1 coordinate 27,057, forward strand.
CCCGTTCACGTCTGGTCAGGGGATTCACGGTGCTGTCGGACGACCGAGACGTCGCCGCGGGTTGCTCGCCGAGGGCATAGGCGATTGCCTTCTCGGCAGTCAACGCCCGACCTTGCTCGCGGACTTTTTCAAAGGCTTGCTGACCGAGTGCACCGACCGCTGATCGTTCACACTGCTCGTGGTCGGCGACCAAGTTATGGAAAAGGACCGAGGAACTTCCCACTCCTGATCCCAGAACCTCAGCCGCACCCAACAGCACCCCGGCGTGCTCCGCACGGCCTTCGGCGCACGTGACCCACGCCACCGCCTCCAGACACATCGCCAACAGTAGAGGCTCGTCCACGGGCCGGGCGAGCCGCAGACATTGTTCCAGCAGCAGGGCCGCGCGGGGAAAGTCACCTAGCCGAAAGACTGCAACGCCCATGGCCCACAGCGAGTACGACCGAAACACCGATTCGCCTCGAGGCTCTGTAATCGCAAGGACCTTCTCGTGGTAACTAATCGCCTGTGCGAGATCCCCTCTCAATTCGTATGCCAGTCCGAGCATCATCAGGATCCACGCTTCCAGGGAAAGATCGCCCCGTGTGTGGAATTCGGCGTATGCTGCTTCGAGCTTCGTGCTTGCGCGAGGGAGATCGCCACTGTACAGCGCCAGAAGTCCTTCGGCATGGGCGATGCGCGCGTTGACCACCGGATCGTCCATCTGCTCAGCCAATGCTTGTCCTTCTTCGACCAGGGAGGCTGCGGAGTCCAGGTCGCTTTGTAGTTCGGCCAGCACGCTGGCGGCATATAGGGCCTTGACTCGTTCCTCTGTCGGTCGAATGGAACTGTGCGCTAAGGCGCGCCCGAGCCAGTAGCGTCCCTCGCTGAGAAGGTTGCGAGAAAGCCAGAACGTGAACAGGGTGCCGGCGATTTCAAGCGCTTTGACGCTCTGTTCTTCGGCCTTTTCGAACAGGCTGAACTCGAGTGCCTCACGCAGATTTGGTTGTTCCCACTCCAGTCGGGAGATCCACTCCAGTTGTCGCGAGCTGACCCAGTCAGCCTCCGCCTTGAGCGCGAGCTGCTGGTACCAATCTCGGTGCTTGCGAGCTTGTTCCAGATGCTCGCCGATGTTCTCCGCCTTCTCACGGCCGTAGTCGCGGAGAGTCTCGAGCATTCGAAACCGCACCGCCGAGGAACGCTGTTCTCGGATCAGGATCGACTTGTCGACAAGTGAGGTCAATGAGTCCAGGAGATCCTGAGGTGCCAGGCCGTGGCCGCCTACTTTCTCGGCCGCGTCCAGCTCAAAGCTGCCGGCGAACACCGAAAGCCGTCGCCACACCGATTGCTCTTGTTCGGTGCACAACTCGTAACTCCAGTCGATGCACAACCGCAGTGTCTGCTGCCGCGTCGGGGCCCTCCGACTTCCCGTTGTCAACAGGGCGTATCGGTCGGTGAGGCGTTGCAGGATCTGCTCGGCTGACATGGCGCGTAGTCGAGCCGCGGCCAACTCGATCGCAAGGGGGAGACCATCAAGCTGACGACATATTCCGGCTACCGCAGCTCGATTCGTGTCGGTCAGGGCAAACTCCGGGACGGCCTCAACGGCTCGTTCGGTGAATAGCGTCACTGCATCGAATCGCGGCATCCCTTCAAGAGTTGGCTCATTGCCGGGTTCGGGGGCATCGAGTGGTGGCACGCGCACAACGGTCTCGCCACCGATACCGAGCGGTTCACGGCTCGTGGCCAGGATCCGTACTCTCGGGCAGGACCGCAGCAATGTCTCTGCGAGCTCGGCTGCTGCCTCTACCACCTGCTCGCAGTTATCCAACATGAGCAGAAGGTCGCGCGATGCAAGGAAATCAACCACTACTGCCTGTAGTGATCGCGCGGGCTGATCCTTCAACCCGAGAGCACCGGCCACCACATCGATGACCAGCGACTGATCCCGCACCTCACCCAGCTCGACGAGCCATACGCCGTCGGGAAATGTGCGCCGGGCGTTCGTCGCTGCCCGCAGCGCAAGACGCGTCTTACCGACGCCTCCGATACCCGTCAGCGTCACCAGACGCCAGCTCGACAACCTCTTCTTCACCTCGGTCAACTCCCGTCGGCGACCGATAAAGCTGGTCAATTCCAACGGAAGGTTCCCCGTAGATCCTCGCCTCGGTGTCGACGACCCCGGCGGGTACCGCCGAGCGGAGGTGTCTCCGTGACCTTCCGGAGTGGGACGGTCCCGGCGAGACTCCGGGCCGCCAGGGACGTTAGTCAGTGCCATTTCATCGACCGGGAAGCCGTTCCGGAGCTGGACCTGTCTCAATTCTTCACCGAACTCGGCTGCGGTATGGGGTCGATCCTGTGGGTTGCCAGACATGGCTCGTTCGATCGCCACGCAAAGGTCCTCAGGAAACCCCTTTTCGCGCAGATTCGGTATCGGCTGTGCGGTGATGCGCAGAAACTGCGCGATCACTTGTTCACCGTGTCGGCGTTCGAAAGCGGCATGACCGGTGATAGCAGCGAATATCGTCGCGCCGAGCCCGTAGATATCGGAAGCGGCGCCTGGTGGGTCGCCCCGCAACACCTCCGGCGCGATGAATGCCGGTGAACCGGTGACGGTGCCTTTGGCAGTCTCGAAACCTCCGGAGATGTGGGCGATGCCGAAGTCGGTCAATGCAGGCTCGCCGTAGTCGGTGAACAGGATATTTGCGGGTTTGACGTCGCGATGGAGGATGTCGAGCCGGTGCGCGCTTTCGACAGCTCCGGCGATCTTGACCCCGAGCTGCAGGGCTTCGTCCAATGCGAGTGGGCCGTCGCGGCCGATCCGCGTATCAAGTGAATCCTGAGATAGGTATGGCATCACGATAAAGGGCCGTTGGCTGTCGGTGGCGCCGACCTGAAGGACGTTGACGATGTTCGGATGACCAGTCAACCGCCCCATCGCGCGCTGCTCACGAAAGAAGCGCTCCCGATTTTCCTCATCGAGGTCGGCGGTGAGCACCTTCACCGCCACGGTGCGGTCCAGGGCAGATTGGGTGCATCGGTACACGACTCCGAAACCCCCATGGCCGATCTCGTTAGCATTCTCGAATCCGGCCGCGCTCAGTTCCATTGTGAGGGAGGGCACTACAGCACGCTGTGTATCAAGTGGCTCGCGATCGATCATAGTTTGTCCCACTCATTCTGACCTTGGCGGAGGTTCGAGCTCACCCCTCCACGGCATTGCATGGCGTGGCATGGCAACGGAGATGCACTACCTTTACCTCCGAGGGCATCTCTTCAGGATATCGCCGCACATGTCGCGACACAGAGGCACTGGAAAACACCGCGCCGAAACGAGGCGACGATCGCGGCATAGACGATCTCCGACAACGCTGTCGTGTGGTTCGGGGCAGGTTGGCGGGCCAGTCTTGCGCCGTTGACCTCGTAGGGGTGAGGGTGCCGATCCCGCGTGAGTGGCCCACTCGTGGCGGCGGGGTGACGGGCGCGGGCTGGCAGCGGCCGATATACCGGCTCAGACGAATGCCAGAGTCACGTTCTTGAATATTCACTGAGACTACGGCACTCCCATATCGGTACGAGGTACCCAGTCTCGGCATTCTGGCTCACCGCACGCCCCGTCGACGCCGTCAAGCTCTCGACCGGTGTAGGCGGGTTTGTTCCATCCGAGGATCGGCGACGACCAAGCGTGTGCCGACTCGGTGGTGTAGTCGAGGTTACGTTGCCGAATGCGGGGTTGGGGCGCGCGAATGTGACCGTCGCTTGTCCGGGTGGATCGGCGCGAGTTTGAGGGTGCAGAGTTCGTCGAGTCGGCGTCGGACGCTGTCGTTGACGGTGGGGTGGTGGGTGAGGAGACGGTGCAACCTGCGGTAGAACACGGTGGGGTAGACGCCGAACTCGGGGAGGATGTGTTCGTCTCCGCCTCCGAAGGGTGCCCATTTGACCGCGAAGTCGAGCATGGTGAGCTCGTCCTTGGTCACGGGTGTCTCCGTTCTCTTTTGTCTGGGTGCGCGGGTGCGGCCGTGCGGGGTGTCGCATGGCCGCACCGTCCGGTTAGCGCACGTCGAGGTAGATGCTTTTGAGCTGTTGGTAGCTGGTGAGGCCTTCGGGTCCGAGTTCGCGGCCGAGGCCGCTGTTCTTGATGCCGCCGAAGGGGGCGGTGGGGTCGTTGGAGTAGCCGTTGATGCCGACGGTTCCGCTGGCGATGCCCCGCGCGAATTGGGTGCCGCGTTCGGGGTCGGCGGTCCAGATGGAGCCGCCGAGGCCGTAGTCGGAGTGGTTGGCGATGGCGATCGCTTCGGCTTCGTCGGTGTAGGGGATGACGGACAGGACGGGTCCGAAGATTTCTTCCTGGGCGATGGTGTGGCCGGTTTCGACGTCGGCGA
>NZ_JBHXWI010000087.1:0-31386 GCF_042671975.1 Rhodococcus sp. NPDC127593
GCCGTCCACGACCGGGATGTGAACGCGGCGAGGAATATTTTGGCCGTCGGACTGGCGGTGGCAGCCTGCGGAGATGGTGTGAGACCACCTCGCACATAACGTGTGGGGAGGCAACTGTCGGTGAAACAGGAACCTCGGGACGCGAGTCTCGAGGGGATTCTCGGTCGTTCACGGCCGAGAGGACGTCAAGATACGGCGTCTCGATCAGTGCCGCAGCGCTGCGTCGCCGGGCCGATCGGGGGACGTCCGATTCATCCCATTTCAGGCCCGATCGGGGGACAGGTGCCGCGTCCGATTCGCGACAGGATGGTCCCCATCGAGTTTGGACCTAGGAACAGGAAAAGGGCGCGATGTCGACGATTGCAAGCACCGGGTTGGCGGAGTTGGCATCCGAGTGGTGCACCGAGGCAGAGATTCAGGTGCAGCCATCCGCCGTCGCGGGTGGACGGAACGCGACGCGGAGAGTGTTGTTCATCGGCAAACCGTCCACCGTCACCGAGGTGACACACTGGGCCGCCGTCAGGCATTGGACGGTGGAGCAGGGGCTGAAACCGGTACGCGACCTCGGCGGCGACGTGCTGTGCGCGATCGTCACCGAAGCCGTAGCCCACGGCACCTGTTCCGGTTCGGACGCGGACGTCGTGCAGCGCGTGCGCGCCCGCGGTCTGGACTGCATCCCCGTCTACGACATCGAGCCGTGGGGAACGGCCCGGCTGTCCGGGGTGCTTCCGCCTACGTCGGCTCCTTGAGCGCGTGCCGGGCGGCCGGCCGGAACTCGAACCGCACACCCGATGCCGACTCCGCAACAGGACGATTCCTGTTGCCGAGCCGGCATGTCGTCGTGCCCCGAGTCCAGGCACGACATCACCGAACCGTCGTCCCCATCGACTCCGCAAGCCCGCTGCGATCTGCGACATCGAGCTTCATGCACGCACGGTAGATATGCCCCTCCACCGTCCGCACCGACACGAACAGCCGATCAGCGATCTGCCGGTTCGACAATCCGGCCGCAACCATCGACCCCACCTCCCGTTCGCGGCTCGTGAGGGGGAGCGGATGGGCGGCCTCTTTCAGTGCGGGGGAGGACATGTGATCGCATCGTGCCGATAGGGCTTCGGCCGCGGCAGCGCACTCGATCGAACGCCGCTTGTCTCCGGCATGCGTGAACGCGATCGCCGCCCGGGCGTAGGCGTCGGCGGCATCCGGCAGAGCACCGATCTTTTCGAATTCGGCTGCTGCCGATGCCACACCGCATCCGTCCCCTGCCGTAACTGCCGCCGCATGCCGGGCAACGATGTCGACGAGTTGGCCGTCGCAGATGTCGGCCAACTCGGCGAGCCGCGTAGCCGTGGTCGTGTCACCGAACCGGGTGGCAAGATGAAGTGCTGTCGCCTCGATGCCGAATTGTCCGGCCGTGCAGGCCGAATCAGCCGCCGATCGCGACAGGTCGATTGCCCGTGATGTTTCACCTCGCGCTGCGGCGAGCCAGGCCTGCGACATCATGAGTTGGGGCCCGAACACGGCCACGTGCCGGCCGTTCCGAGCCTGCGCTGCGGTGATGATCCCGTCCGCCTCGTGAATGCGGCCGAGTTCCGCGTACGCCTGACCGAGCACGATGTAGGCGGGAAAACTCCACGAGATGGCATCGGCCGTATCGCCGACGTTGAGGGCGGCGATCGCCTGCTCGAGGCGACCCGCGGCGTCGTTGAACCGACCGCGGGCAAGTTCCACCGTCCCGACGAGGATGTTCGCAAGCCCCCATGCAACGTATCGGCCGCTCGACGCCAACGAGAGGTACTCCTCGGCCCGGCGTTGCGCCGCGGCGAATTGTCCGGTCAGGGTCAACGCGAGGATCTCACCGTGTGCGGCCGGGAACCGCAGTAGCCCGTCGATCTGATCGGCCACGGCAGCGCTACGCGCCGCCAGTTCCGGCACTCGGCCGCCGCATCCCATCAGTGCCAGGGACAGCCCACCACCGAAGAACGCCCACTCGATCGCCCACGGCAATACTCGGTCACAGGACAGAATCGCCGTCGCCGCCGCTGCGGCCTCCTCGGGGCGATTCTCGAATACCGCGCACACCGAGCCGATTCCCTCGATGATCGGCACGAGACTGGGATGAGTGACCCGCTCCCGCAGAACCGCCAGGACCTCGTCGGCCTTCTCCGACTCGCCGCTCGCCCAGAACAGGTTTGCGATCCGCGATGTACCCCAGCGCACCAGCTGCACCTGGTCCAGACTGTCGGGCGAGAAGGACAGCAGCAACGATTCCGCCTCGGTGGCGTGCCCCTGCCACAACAGTGCTCGGGCGAGGAGGTCGGCCGCCTCGAAGCTGCCTGTCTGGTCGAGCGCCGCGCGCGCGAGCCGTTCCCCCAGAGGAACATTCGCCAAACCGATGGCATCCTCGGCGGCGTCGACCAGCAGATCGGGTTCGACCGACCGGTCGCTGTCGAGCGCCAACTCTGCCAGGCGAATCCGATTGGAGGATCCGACCACAGCCCGGCTGCTCAGAGCCTCCACGAGCTGCCCGCGGAGCCGTCGACCTGCCGCGCGTCCCACCCGTCGTCGAATCACCTCACCGAAGAGTGGATGCGTGTAACGGACGTCGAGCCGGTGTCCATCCTCGACGATTCTGACGAGGCCGCGTCGCTCGGCCTCCTCCACCGAGTCCTCACCCGCCAGCTGTCCGAGGATGTCCAGGTCGAGCGGCTCGCAGAAGGTGAGAAGCTGCAATGCCTGCAACACGTCGTGGGGAATCTGATCGATCCGGTGTTCCAGTAAGGATGCGAGTTCGGATGTGATGGCGGCGCGTCCCCGCAACTGCCAGACGCCACCGGAACGGCGCAGCGTCCCCGCTTCGAGGGCACCCTCCACCAGATGTCGGACGAACAGCGCGTTCCCGCCGGACGCCTCCCAGATCATGTCCGCGCTCAACCCCTCGAGGGGGCCGTCCAGCACCGACTCGATCAACTCGATGCTCTGATCCCGGCTGAACGGCGCCAGTTCGAGCCGCAGGAGGTGACCGTCCTTCCACAACGACGTGATCGCATCGGGCACGGTCTCGCCGTTGCGAACGGTGGCGACGATGTGGACCGCCCTGTCGAGCGCAAGCTGATGAAGGAACGTCGCCGAGAGCTGATCGAGGAGGTGCGCGTCGTCCACGCCGACCACCACATCGCGACTGTGTCCGTCGTCGAGGAGCGCCTGCCGCGCGGCGGACAGAAAGGCGACCGGATCCCGGGAGGTGGACGCCCCGACCAGATGGGCGAATACGCCCAACGGGATGCTGCGCGCCGATTCGGTGCCCGCCACCCATTTCACCTCACCGGGCAGTGACTCGGTGGCGAACCGTGCGAGGGTGGTCTTGCCGACGCCGGGATCGCCCGTGAGGACGACACCGCATCCCCCGGACCGAGCCGTGAGCGACGCGGTGATCGCGTCGAACTCGACTTGCCGCTGAATCAGAGGCCACGTCGGACCCATGCACTGATTCTAGATTCTCGAGGCACTGGTGACAGCACCGTGGCGAGTATTGAGCACGAGTTATCCAGCGAACCAATGCAATACAACCTTGGAGTCGCTTTCGGCCGCAGTACTCCAGAAGCGTCGATGGGTTGAGTGGCGAGTCACGGGCACGAGTTCGGTTTCGAGATCGACTGGAGGCGTGTCTCGCACGATCGGGTAGGACGCTACTCGCGAGATCAGCCGACATCCAGGCCACGCTGTATGAGTATCGCGGAAAGTTATTGCGTCGAACTACAGGAGCATGTCATGACCGCGCGGCCGGAGCCGTTCTTCAGTTGGACGGCAAGACGAGTCGAACTCGACGAACTCCGTGAGTCCGAGTCCGCCGTTCTGGTGTTGGACGAACGCGTGCCGCTGGGAAGGAACACGGCGCGACTGATCGCCACCCGCGACGAGGGCGCCGATGTCGACTACCTTGCTCTGATCGTCGGCGACGTCGCCGACGGACACGACATCGCGGTCCGCGGCGTCGACGAGGAGTCCATCCTCATCGAGGGCCGCCGCTCGGCATCGTCACCGGAAATCCTGATCGGGCTGAGGGCCGCGCCCACCTTCGGTGGATGCTCCAGCCGGATCTGTCTCGAAGGTCCCCTCCTGACGATGATCGCCTCGGTCGGGGTCAGATCTGTCGTCGTCGACTGGTATCACACCGCGTCTGCGGTCGCGTGAACCGAACTACTCTGCCCGCCAGTCGGTCGACGAGAAAGTCGGGTAGCGCAGCACTCGCGGAATCCCGGCCGTCGTGCTGGACCGTTGAAGACGTCCGACGAGCGACACTCCGGAGGCGTCGACAGTCACCTTCCCGTCGCCATCCCATTCGAAAGGAACGGTCATGTCAGTAATCAACGTCCCGCAGGACACCACCGACCAGTACGCGGACGCCGGCGAGCTGTCCGAAGACAGTGCCCCCCGCCCTGGCGCGGGGCCCATCGTCACGGGAGCCGACCTCGTCGCACCTCCCGCGCTGCCGGACCCGGAGGGCATCAAGGAGAAGGTGGAAAGTGAAGGGGCCGAATTGGACAGCATCGACTGGGACGCACTGACCACTGAGGAAGATCCCCTGTCGCCGACCGCGGAGGTTCTGGGTTTCACCCGCATCGGTGGGTCAGGACGCATCGTGTTCGGCGGGGGTGTCCCCGTCGGCGGGTGGACGCAGATGGTGGTGTTTCCCGACGGAAGCTACAACTACAGTGGTCACCTTCATGTTTCGGGCGCCACGAGTTACACCGTCTCGATCGCGTGGATGCTCACCACCGGCTCCGGTCATCCGTCGTTCGTGATGCCCGCGAAGGGCCGCCTGCACGGCACGTTCGAGCCGGGTTCACGGGATTTCGACTGGAACAGGAGCGGAACCAACCCGGCTCTGCGCAACGCGTGGCCCATCTTCAATGCGCAGGGGTACCGATGGCGCTGGTCGGCCTCGGCGAACCTCGACATCGGCCCGCTGATCACCGGCCTGGGTCAGGCAATCGGTGTCGTGGGTGCAGTCGTCGCGCTGCTCTGAGCGTGCAGTGGATTCGTGACCAGCGACAGTGCTGCGCCCGGTTTCGCAGTTACCGGGCGCAGCACACGAAACCTGAAGAAACATAGATGCATTGACGCGGCGAGTGCGCTGCGTTCCAGAATTGTGAGGACGAAACAGTGATATCTCGAGAAGATTCCAACCGGAACGGGGACGGTGGACGGCCTGCCGCCGATTCGACCGCCGAAACGACGGGCCGCCAGGTGGTGGTGTTCACGGACGACGGGAGACAAGCGGATCCGACGGAACTCCTACGGTCCCTCACCGGCGTCTCGACTGTAACGAGAAGTAGCGAGTTCGATTCTTCGGCAATGGATCTCGAGCTCGCGGAAGTGGCTGACGCAATTCTGTTCGACGAACTCGGAATTGCAGTGGTGACCGCAGATCCCGGCCAGTTGGAGGCCCTCCGCACCGCGGCTGCCGCACCGGACGTCGCGGTCCTCTCCGTTGAACCCGAGTTGGTGCACCATGCACTGGACAGCGAAGACACCGTCGCAGAGATCGCACGGCCTGCGAACGGCGCCGCCGCGGTGGAGGACGCCGAGCACTTCCTGGATTCGCCGGAGTTCACCTGGGGACTGCTGGCGACCAGGGCCACGACGTCGGCGTGCAGTGGGCGCGGTGTCAGGATCGCCGTCCTCGACACCGGACTCGACCTCACCCACCCGGATTTCCACGGTCGCACCATCACGGCCCAGTCGTTCGTACCCGGCGCAGAACCCCAGGACGGACACGGGCACGGCACGCATTGCGTCGGAACGGCCTGCGGTCCGGCGGCAGCCACCGGCACCCGCCGATACGGAGTGGCTCACGAGGCCGACATCTTCGTAGGGAAGGTTCTGTCGGATCAGGGACGTGGCGTGGACGGTGGCATCCTCGCAGGCATCGAGTGGGCCATCGCCAACGGTTGTCAGATCGTCTCGATGTCGCTCGGCGCCGACGTCCCGTCGGTGTCCGTCGCCTACGAGACGGTGGGGCAGCGTGCACTGGCGGCCGGAGTGCTGATCGTCGCCGCGGCCGGCAACAACGCGAACAGAGCCGCCGGGCGCCCGGGACTGGTGGGCGTACCCGCCAACAGTCCGTCGATCATGGCCGTCGCTGCAGTCGACCCCGATCTCGGGCTGGCCAATTTCTCTGCCGCCAGCAACCCCGTCGCCGGTGGTCAGATCGACGTGGCAGGACCTGGCGTTCGCGTGTTCTCGACGGTGCCGATGCCCGTGCGGTACGGCACGAAGAACGGAACGAGTATGGCCACTCCGCACGTCGCGGGTATCGCTGCCCTGTGGTGCGAGAAGACCGGGCGCACCGGCCGCGATCTGTGGTCCCTGCTCACCCAGCATTCCCGGCGGCTCGCGTTGCCGTCACTCGATGTCGGTGCCGGCCTGATCCAGGCATCCGGATAGAAGGGTTCGACGAATCGTGCCGGGCATGGTCGGAATCAGTGTCACGGTGGACGCCGACCACGTCGAGGACATCGACGTGGTCGGCGTCGCGCTGGCCGAGGAGGGCATGCGGATCGACGCGGTGCACCGCACGATCGGAATCATTTCCGGTTCCGTCCCCGCGAGCCAACTCGCAGCGCTTGACGCAATCCCGGGCGTCCTGGCCATCGAACTGGAGCGGCACGTCGACATCCGCCGTAATGGACCCGATGCATGGTAGGTGACCTCAGCCTTCCTGAGGGTGGGGCTATTTCTCGCTCCTCAGGAGAAGATGCCGTGTTGCAGACGTTCAACACCTCAACGTCGGGAAGGCGGGGATTTCCGCGCCGGCGATCGGATCCGCCGGCGCGAGCTGATCTAAATGGGCAAGTCGGTTTCGGCCAGTTGGATGGGCTATGTATGTCATCCGAATGACAAAGGGTGTGGAACGAATCCGTTCAGAACTGCTCAAAATGCCCCTCGCCCGTCTCAGGGTGAGGTGCTTTCGTGGGGGTAGCACCTCATGAGTGGGCACTCCGGTGAGAGAAACAGGAGAATGCTCCCCAGTAAGAGGAATGGGAGAAACGGATGAAGATGGTTTTGGTCGCGGGTTTTGCCGCGCTCGTGTTGACGCTCGGTGTCGCCCCGGTGGCGCAGGCGGGACCGACCGTCCATGTCGGGCCGGGAACCGCGTACACCCCATACCCGGATGTCGAGGGGTACTGCTCGATCGGGGCGGTCGGCACCGACAACGCGGGCCGCTTGGTTGCGCTGACCGTCGGTCACTGCCACCAGGGCGCGGATAAGGCCGTATACAAGGTTGGTGAGGCTGCCAAGGGGCCGATCGGGTGGGAGACCGACGTTTTCTCGCGCAACACGGATGGCACGTTCACGGCGCTCGATTACGCGGTGATTCGGCTGAACCCGGACGTTGTTGTGCCGAGCAAGTACAGCGATACCACTGACGTCGTCGTCTCGTCAGTCGGTGATGCCTCGTTGGCGGACGTGGGGTGCAACCACGGAGCGACCACCGGCAAGAATTGCGGGATCATCGGCAATGTAGACGGTATTCACCTTCAGAACTGGGCGGTGATGTGGGAGGGCGATTCAGGCGGTCCGATCGTGGTGGGGGAGACGCTCGTCGGTCTCAACATCGGCATGGACTTCGGAACCCAGCCGACGACGTTCTACGGGAAGATCATGCCGATTCTGGCGGATATCGACGCAAAGGGTAGCTACGGCGCTGGGTTCACTTTGATGCAGTGACTAGGTCACACCACACACGCCAGAGTGGGGGCGTTTCCTCCTTCTGTAGGCGTGCGCGGATGCCCCTGCCTCCCATCGCCACCCGTTCCCGAATTGAACTTCGGTAGCTGGCTGTACCTCGAGCGGTCGGTCTGTGGCCGGATTGGCCTCGCTACCAAGGTGCACGATGACGCCCTATCCTTCCGGGTGGGGCGTCGCCGTTTCTAGTTGACGCTGCCCCAGTTGAGGGCGTGCAGCACTCCCGAGACGAACTGGATGAACATGCCAGAAGGTGTATCCCAAACGCCGCTGTCCATGAGCACTCTTTCTGGAGGTATGACGAGACCCCACTCGACCTCGGGGGAAGGCGGGGTTTCCTCGCCGGCTGTCGGATGGGGTCCCGGACGCGGGCTGATCATAAACAGGCAGATCGGTTACTCGCCAGTTCGGCTCGTGCGGGTATACCACCCGAATGACAAAGGGATGAGCCATTTCTGGCCGGTACTAGATACAGCTATTCCCTACCAGGTGTCGCGCTCAGGTTGGTGAGCAGTGCGTTCAACTGCGCTTCGAGTTGCATGACGCCGATGAGGTCGCCCTTCCCGTAGGCGTGCTTCAGGAGGGCGGCGAGGTCGTAGAGTCGGTCGGGGATGGACTGCATGCCGAACCTCCGGAGCGCGTGACCGAGCTGATGCTCATCGAGAACATGGGGAACGTCGGCGTCACAACGATGTGGTCAGGCGGCGTTTAGATCCGCGCTGAGCGTATCCACGGGTTCGGTTTGCCGCTACAGCGGCGGCGAGTATCTTGTCGCCTGCCATGAGCATGGGACCGTCTTGACTTGATTTCTGCCACCCTCATGGGACCACTCGGATTGCCAGTCATGGGACCACCCCGGCGCGTCGCGCCGAAGTCCCGTCGGATGGCTCGTTTGATCGTCGTGTCGGTATCCCCGGTCACGAAGGCGGACGGGCATGGCTTTTCGGGAGGTCAATGTGAACGAAGTCAAGGAAGTGCTCCGGATCTGGCTCGGGGTGCCCGGGTCCCGGCCGCCGGGATTGCGCACGATTGCGGCGCGCTGCGGGGTGGACCGCAAAACGGCGCGGCGGTATGTCGAGGCCGCGCAGGCCGCGGGGCTGCAGCGCGGCGACGGTGTCGACGCCCTCGACGATGGGCTGATCGGCGCGGTGATCGAGGCGGTGCGCCCGGCCCGCCCGAGCGGGCACGGGTCCGCCTGGGACCGGCTGTTGGGGTTCGAGGACCAGATCACCGCGTGGGTGGCCGGCGACGGCGCGCATCCACCGCTGACGATCACCAAGATCGACACACTGCTGGCCCGTCAGGGCTGTGTGGTGCCGTATCGCACGTTGCACCGATTCGCCACCGAGCGGTGCGGTTTCGGCCGCAAGGACACCACCGTCCGCATCGTCGACGGCGATCCCGGCAGCGAATGCCAGATCGACTTCGGCTACCTGGGCTATCTGACCGATCCGGAGACCGGGCGGCGCCGCAAGGTGCACGCGCTGATCTTCACCGCCGTGTACTCGCGGCACATGTTCGTGTGGGTGACGTACTCGCAGACCCTGGCGGCGGTGATCGCCGGCTGCGAAGCGGCGTGGACCTTCTTCGGCGGTGTGTTCAGGGTCCTGATTCCGGACAATCTCAAGCCGGTGGTGACCGAGGCGGACGCGGTCAATCCGCGGCTGTCGCAGGGCTGGTTGGACTACGCCCAGCACACCGGGTTCGTGACGGACCCGGCGCGGATCCGGTCGCCGAAGGATAAACCTAGGGTCGAACGCGCCGTGCAATATGTGCGCGGAAACTACTGGGCTGGTGAGGAATTCGCTGATCTCACGGAGGCGCAACAGCGTGCCGAAGCGTGGTGCCGTGACACCGCCGGGATGCGGACGCACGGCACCACCGCCGCCCGCCCGCTCGAGGTGTTCGACGAGGACGAGGCACCGATGCTGCTGCCCGTCCCACCGGTCTACGACGTGCCGATCTTCAAACAGGTCAAGGTGCACCGCGACTTCCATGCCGAGGTCGCCAAGGCACTGTATTCGATACCGGGACAGTGGATCGGCAGTGTGCTCGACGCCCGGGCGGACAGTGCGCTGGTGAAGTTCTACGCCCGCGGAAACCTGGTGAAGGTGCACCCGCGCCAACCCGCCGGTGGGCGCAGCACCGACCCGGAGGACCTGCCCACCGAGAAGGTCGGATACGCGATGCGGGACCTGGACCGACTGATCGGCACCTGCGCCGGGCACGGCCGCGCCGTCGGGATCTACGCCGAAAGACTCCTCGACGATCCGCTGCCCTGGATCCGGATGCGGGCGGTCTACCGGCTGCTCGGGCTGGTCCGCCGCTACGGGCCCGGCCCGGTCGAAGCTGCGTGCAGCACGGCGCTGGATCTGGATGTGGTGTCGGTGAGCAAGATCGCCTCGATGCTCGAACGCGCCACCGAGACCACCACGCCGCTGCTGCCGGCCGCCGGATCGGCGGCACCGTCCCGTTTCACCCGCGACCCCGCCGAGTTCGCCACCGACCGGACCACACCTGTCACATCTGGGACCACCGTCGCCACTACCGGGACCGGCGTTGCCACCGAAAGGACCACCGTCGCCACTGCCGGGACCGGCGTTGCCACCGAGAGGACCGGGCATCTGACGGTGATCGCCGGCGGCAACACCGACACGAAGGAGACACGATGACCACCCCACCCGCACCCGCGGGGCCGGTCGATCCGGTCGGCGCCGACCTGATCGCCCTTCTCAAGGCCCTCAAGCTCGGCGCCCTCAAGGACACCCTGCCCGAGCGACTGGCGCTGGCCCGCCAGCACCAGCTCAGCCACGTCGCGTTCCTGGAACTGCTCCTCGCCGATGAGGTGTCCCGGCGGGAATCACGCTCGGCGACATTGCGGTCGGCGAAGGCCGGTCTGGATCAGTCGATGCGGATCGACACCTGGAACGCCCTCGACGACCTCCGTTACGACCGATCCCTGCTGTCGGATCTGGTGTCGCTGCGGTTCGCCGAGGCCGGCCACTCGGTGTTGGTTCTGGGTCCGGTCGGGGTCGGCAAGACGCACCTGGCGACCGCCCTCGGGCACGTGGCGATCCGGCGGCGGATGACGGTGCTCTGCGCCCGCGCGGACAAGCTGTTCGCCCGTCTGCGCGCCGCCCGGCTCGACAATTCGGTCGAGGCGGAGATGCGGCGCATCGCCACCGTCGATTTGCTGGTCCTCGATGATTTTGCGCTGCGGCCCCTGGATGCCACCGAGACCAACGACTTCTACGAGTTGGTCGTGGAGCGCCATCGCCGCAAGGCGACGATCGTCTCCTCGAATAGGGCCCCTGATGAGTGGCTGTCGATGACCACCGATGCCCTGCTCGCGCAGTCGGCGATCGACCGGCTCACCTCCTCGGCGCACACCCTCGTCATCGAGGGCCCGTCCTACCGGCAACGCACCCGCCCGGGGCGTGGCGTGGTTGACAGTGCAGAAGGCGAGGTCGATGCTCGATGACACCTTCGGGTGGTCCCATGCTCGTGGCAACGAGGTGGTCCCATCACCCTGGCAAGCGACAGTATCTCACCGCCGACTGCCTCCCGCTCTGCCGCGAAAGCTGGTTCTCGAACCCGCTGCACGCCAGTCGTTGTCATTCGCGCGATGTACGTGGAGGTGTGTCGAGGGTGCGCGATGCTACGGGCTACGGTTGATCTGGTTTGTGGTCACTTTTCCGGGGTTCTGGATGGTTTTTCTGTAGGTCATGTATTGCGCCGGCCCACTTCGAGATTGATGTGTATGGGCGATACACCAACTCGAGAGCTGTCCGCCGTCGTCGCCGCATCGCGAAGGAGCGGGTCGGATCGCGGGAGGAACTTCGTGTAGGCCGCTCCCCTGCTGTTGCAAAGTCTTTCAACTCGTGTAGAAAGAACGAGTGCCCGGCAGGGGCACAGATCGAGCTTCCGACACCATCGCCTCAGTAGGAGTGAAATATGTCTGTAGATTTCGCCAGCATCGCGGATCTGATCAACTTCTTTGCTTCGTTCCTGACCTTCGGGTCGGAGGGTGGATCCACCGGAGTGTAATCCACCACCGCGATCTGAAACTGGGGCTCACAGAACGCTGGGGGCCCCAGTTTTTGTATCCGTGTCATCTGGTGTCGGGCCCTCGCCCGAGTCAACCAGTCGCGTGGGCCGATCGGGAAGGACCGATTCGCGCGTGCGCGCCGTTCGGCGGCCGGCGCGTGTCTTTCGTTGCCATGGTTACGCGGCGGTCTGGTCGGGGGGCCCGCCGGTCCGGCTCTTGCGCCGGCGGGGCAACTTTTCGCGGCGGTCTTTCTGTCGGGCTGCTTTCCCGATCAGTATTGCGAGTGGTATCGACAACACCACCCACACTATGACGATCCAGAATATCCACCACACGACACCAGTATGCCGCACCTGTGTGGCCGACCAGCCTAACGTACTGGGGATTCCTATCTGCGAAAATGCTGAGAATTGACGGGGAATCACTGAGGGGGTCGAACTGGTGGTCGAAGCGCGTCATGAGCCGTTCACCACAGGTGGTCGCCCACACCGTGTTGTGGGTCCCAGAACTCGATCGTCGTCGAGCGACGCACCGGGCTCTGGCGTCCGATCAGAGCGCGGTCGGCTTTTGCGGGTTTGCTCAAGTGGAAGTGGCGGAGCCCCTGGGTGGTTGGGTCCGACACGCCGAGAATGGGCCAGACGTCTGCGATGAGACCGGCGGCGGTTGTCGCGATCAATAATACGCGTTCGCCTGTTGCGAGGCGCTGGTGGAGCCTTGTGGCCATCGCATCCGAGATATCGCGGTCGAGGCGCGCGTCCTCGGCCGACAATTCGAGTGAGTGTGTACCGCGGAGAGGCACCACGATTGCTGGATCGGCAGGTGCCGCGGGGTCGTCGGGCGTCACGGATTTCCTTGTCGTTCGCACCAGAAGGGGCGTGTGGGAGGAGGATGGTTCGGGGCGAACCGGGTCAAGGGGCCGGCCGGGGCCCCGGGTCTGGACTGGGTGCTGCAACGGGGATGCTCCCATCGCACGTCCACAGGCCGCGGTGGGTATCGCGCGCCCCCGCTTCGGCTGAGAGCAGTTGGCTGGCAAGGCGTACCTGGTCGGTCGCGTGTGCCCGTGCTGCACCCTCGCGGGCAGCCTTGATCGCGTAGTCGCCGTCCATGTCATTGTCGAGGGCAACGCGCCGGACGAGAGCGCCGGTGGGATCGGTGTTGGGCAGTGTCGCTTCTGCCGACAGCATGACCTGCCGGCCCACGAGGTTGTCCCTGGCGAACTGCGTCGACTGCGCGGCCCAGCATTCCTCGCCCTCGGGTGCGTCGATGCCCACAACACTGACAGCGAAGACCTCGCTCTTGTCGAGGTACCGCGCCACCAGTGTGTCTCCGTCGGCAACATCGACGACCTGCGCCGCCGCTGCCGCAACGTCCACGGCGACTGGATCAGCCGCCGCGGGCCACACCACCGCGCACGCAATACTCAGAGCGCACAGGGAGACCGCGGAGGATTCGAGGGCAGTGCGAATCGCGGGGATATGTGTGACCGGCATTGTTCTCCTGAAGCGTCATAGGGTAGAGGGGCGGCGTCGTGATGAGTGGACTATCGAGCCGTGCTGCCCGCAGGGGCGGATTCGAAGTTGGCTCGCCGAGTGCAGAGGGAAAGTTGCTGATCGTCTGCTGGCGCCGCTCATGCGCGAGCGCGCGGACCGCAGATCACCGATTCTCCTCATGCTTTGCTGGACATGCACCCGGTCTGGGCGTGCGGGTCCCGGGTTGTTGGAAGATACATACCAGACAAACTCGGCGTAACAGATACTTGCCTGCGGCCTCGGCTGCCGCACATTATCCGCTCGTCCCCGCGTGCGCGCAGGAGCCGAGCGGTCGCGGCGCCGAGTAGATTCCGGCCACGTGCGGAGACGGACGGGCCGTCCCGGTGTGGTTGACGGAGGCATTGGAGCTGCTTTGCGATGTTGGTCACGGACCGGCTTCCCGTTCGTGTCCGGCCGTCAGGGTGGACGAAAGTGGCCGAGCGATAACTGACATACACCGCTCGAGTCCGAGACGTGTGGGGGACCCCGTCATCGGCGGCGGTGCTTCGGCGGGTAAATTCTCCGCCGGAAACAAATTGGGCGGTACTGGGTCCTGCGGGTGTTCGACCCAGGTGCTCAGGCTTGATGTGGAGAGCTGGAACAATCAGGTGTCATCGCTGGACAATCTCGATATCAGGTCTGCGCATACAGAGTCCGTGACCGGAGTAACTCCGGGGCAATCCGATCTCTTTCCTCTTTCTGCTGCTCAACGCGGTATCTGGTTCGCCCAGCACCTCCTTGGTGAGGTGCCGATCGCGATCGCTCAGTACGTCGAGATCGCTGATTTCGACCTCGACATCGACCTGCTGAGCGCGATCGGGCCGGTCGCGCTCAGGGAACTCGGCACCGGACTGCTTCGGGTCGTCGAGTGGGACGGTGAGCCGTTCCAGCAGATCGACGAGGCGCTCGCATTCGAGATGGCTCATCTCGATCTCCGGTCCGAAGACGATCCGCTGGTAGCCGCGCAAGCATGGATGCGCGCCGAGTACAGCAGCCCCATCGACCTCGTGAACGACCGGCTGATTCGCACGGCGATGCTGCGTCTCGCCGACGATCACTACTACTGGTACTCACGAATCCATCACATCGCGCTCGACGGCTTCGGTGCGATGACGTTCATGAACCGGGCAGCGGAGCTGTACACGGCAGCAGTGGAGGGGCGTGAACCGGCGACGTTCCAGGCCAGCGGATTGCGTGAGATCGTCGAGGAGGAGGCGCGCTATCGCACCTCCACCCGGTTCGAGAAGGACCGCACGCACTGGGCCGAGCGCAGCCGTGACTTCCCGCACCCGATCAGCCTCGCCGGGCGTGCCGCCGGCCTCGGCACCCCCTCGCTGGTGGCCAGCGCACCGCTGCCCAGCGCCACGGAGGTCGCGTTGCGGAGACTGCTCGAGCGGCAGCAGGGCGCGACATTCGCGGTCGCCGTGGTCGCCGCCGTAACCGCGTTCCTGTCACGCCTGACGGGCGAGGGCGATATCGTGCTGAGCCTGCCGGTCTCGGCGCGCACCACCGCGAAGCTACGCAACTCGGGTGGCATGGTGTCGAACGTGGTCCCGGTCCGCCTCCCGGTGCACGCCGAGACGACGTTCGCCGACCTGATCCGGCAAACGCAGCTGGAGTTGACCGGCGCGCTGCGGCATCAGCGGTACCGGCACGAAGACATTCGGCGGGACGCCGGCGTCGGGGGCGGTCGTCGCGGCTTCTTCGGGCCCTCGATCAACATCATGATGTTCCACGACGAGATTCGGCTCGGCCCCGCGATCGGCCGGCTCCACGTGCTGACCACCGGCCCGGTCGAGGATCTCGCCGTCAACATCTATCCCGGCGTCGCGGGCCACCCGGCGCACATCGACTTCGAGGCCAACCCCAATCTGTACACAGAGGAACAGCTCCGCAGTCACCACGCGCGGTTCCTCGAATTCTTCGCCGCCGTCGTGGAGTCTGCCGCTAGCGACCGCATCGGTACCCTCGACGTGCTTCACGCCGATGAACGCGCAGATCTGATCCCGTTCCACGGTCCCCAAATCGAGCCGTCCCGGCTGCTTCCGGAACTACTGGCCGACGGGGTAGCTGCCGCACCGAACGGCGCCGCGATCCAGGCGTCGGGTCGGGAGATCAGCTATCGGGATCTCGACGCGGATTCGAACCGGTTGGCGCGATTGCTGATCGAGGCGGGCGCCGGGCCGGAGACCTGCGTGGCGCTGAGTCTGCCCCGGTCGGCGGAGTCCCTCCTCGCGTTGTGGGCGGTTGCGAAGACCGGAGCCGCGTTCGTGCCGATCGACCCGAAACTTCCGACCGAGCGGATCACGCACATGCTCGCGGATTCGGGTGCGCTCGTGGGGATCACGCTGGATGAGCTTTGCCCGTCGTTGCCGGACACCACCCGCTGGATCGTCCTCGACGACGATACGGTGCGCGCGCGTTGTGCTCGTCTGTCCGATGCGGCGATCACCGACTGGGATCGGCGCGCCCCAGTGTCGGTCCACAACGCCGCCTACATGATCTACACGTCCGGCTCGACCGGTGTTCCCAAGGGTGTTGTCGTCACGCACAACGGGCTGGCGAACTTCGCGGCCACCGCCCGGCCGGAACTCGGTATCACCCGCGAATCACGAGTTCTGCGGTTCTCATCGGCCAGTTTCGACGCGTCCGTCTTCGAGATGATCCAGGCATTCAGCGCCGGCGCCACGATGGTCGTCGCACCACCCGAGATGTACGGCGGCAGCGAATTGGTCGATCTGCTGCGCGAACAGCGGGTGACCCATATCATTTCGGCTCCCACCGTGCTGAACACTGTCGACCCGCGTGGGCTCGAGCAGCTCGAGGCCGTGGTGGTCGGCGGGGACGTGTGTACTCCGGACCTCGTCGAGCGGTTCGGCGCGGTGTGCCGGTTCACCAACAGCTACGGGCCGACTGAGACGACGATTATCATCACGGTCGGCGAGCCGTTGATTCCGGGTGCGCCGATCACCATCGGTCGGCCGATCCAGGGCGCGAGCGTCGTGGTGCTCGACCGCAAGATGCGGTCGGTGCCGGTCGGGGTGGTGGGTGAGCTGTATCTCGCCGGTCCCGCGCTGGCCCGCGGCTACCACAATCGGCACACACTGACCGCGGAACGGTTCGTGGCCAACCCCTTCGGCGAGCCGGGTTCGCGACTCTATCGGACCGGTGACGAGGTGCGGTGGGTGCGCTCTTCGGGGGCGGGCGGCGACGACTACGCCCTCGAGTTCATCGGTCGGTCCGACTCCCAGGTCAAGATCCGCGGGTTTCGTATCGAGCTCGGCGAGATCGACGCGGCGCTACTGGCGCAGTACGGTGTCAATTTCGCGGCTACCGTCATCCAGCAGACCGCCGGTGGAACGGCGACCCTGGTTTCGTACGTGCGCCTGGACGCCGGCTGCGAATTCGATCCTGTTGCGATCGTCGAGGGCGTCGCAGCGGTCGTGCCCTCGCACATGGTGCCCTCGATAGTGATGCGGCTCGAGCATGTGCCGGTGACTGCGGCCGGCAAACTTGACCGCAGCGCGCTGCCACAGCCACATTTCGGTTCCCGTGAACACGAATTCCGCGCCCCGTCGACGTCGGCGGAGAAGCTGCTCGCTGACCTTGTCGCCGAGACGCTCGGGCTGGAACGGGTCAGTGTGGACGACTCACTGTTCGGGCTCGGTGGCGACAGCATCGTCGCGATGCAGATCGCGGCCCGTGCCAGAGCACTCGGACTCAGCTTCACCGCGCGGGCGGTTTTCGAGCACAAGACCATCGCCGCAATCGCCCGGGTAGCGGAGCAGGTGGAACCGGAATCAGCGGTGGTACTCGAGGAACTGGCCGGTGGGGGTGTCGGCCGTATCCCGCTGACGCCGATCATGTACTCGATGCTCGAGCGGGGCCCCTTCGTCGACTTTTCTCAAGCGCTGCTGCTGACACTGCCCGCCGATGTCGACTCGGATCGGTTGAGCGCGACGCTGGCGGCCGTGCTTGATCATCATGATGTGTTGCGCTCGAGGTTCTTCCACGACGGCAGTAGCTGGGTATTCGAAACCGTTGACACCGGATCCGTGGCAACCGACCGGCTGATCTCGCAGATCCCGGCGCCAGCTGCGCCGGGAAGTCGTGCGTTCAGCGAAATGGTGAGGGCCGAATATGCGGCAGCGGTGGGACGCCTCGACCCGGAGAACGGGATCATGCTGCAGCTCGTCTGGTTTGCACCGGACACCGTGCAGGCACGCGGCCGGTTGCTGATCGTCGCGCATCACCTGGTGGTGGACGGGGTGTCGTGGCGGGTGCTGTTGCCGGACTTCGCGATGGCGTGGCTTCGACTGGGTGCCGGACAGACCTCGGTGTTGGCTCCTGTGGGCACCTCGTTCCGCCGGTGGGCCCACGGCGTGCGGGACGCCGCCGACCGTGACACGCACGCCGGTGAACTAGCGCACTGGCAGCAGGTTCTCGGCGGTCGTGATCCGTTGATCGGCGCTCGTGCGATCGAGCCGGCAACCGACACCATGGCTACGACCGAGCGGGTTCACATCGAAGTCAGCGCCGCCGTGACGGAGACGGTGCTCTCGCATCTTCCGGACGTCTTCGGGTGCGGAGTCAACGATGGTCTCCTCTCCGCGCTGGCGCTGGCTATGGTCGAGTGGCGACGCTCGCGCGGTGTAGACGAACCATCTGTGCTGCTGACGTTGGAAGGTCATGGCCGCGAGGAAGACGCCGTGGCGGGCGCCGACCTCGCGCGCACCGTCGGTTGGTTCACCAGTGCCTTCCCTGTTCGGCTCGAGGTGCCGGTCGTCGAGCTGGCCGAGGCTTTCGAGGGCGGACACGCCGCCGGTGACGTCATCAAGGCCGTCAAGGAGCAACTCGTCGCCGTGCCCGCCCGCGGCGTCGGATACGGCGTGCTTCGGCACCTCGACGAGACCGCCGGGCCGATCCTCGCGGCGCTGCCGACGCCCCAGATCAGCTTCAACTACCTGGGCCGGCTCGGCGGGCAGCACCTTGCGGAGGAGTTGCAGGAACTCGGCTGGATGCCGGACCCGGAGACTCCGGACCTCATCGCGGCGAGCGGGTCCGCCATGGCGGTGGCGGCGGCAATCGACATCAACGCCGTTGTCGTCGACAGCCCCGAGGGGCCTCGCCTGGTGGCGTCGTTCGCCTACCCGAGCGGGGTGCTCCGGGATTCCGACGTCGCGACACTGGCGGATCTGTGGCGGCGCGCCCTCGACGGTCTCGCCGCCCATACGGCACTTCCGGGGGCGGGCGGTTTGACGCCGTCCGATCTGCCGCTGGTGTCGGTGGGCCAGCAGCAGATCGAGCGTTGGGAACGGCGGTTCCCCGCTCTGCGCGAGGTCTGGTCGTTGTCCCCGTTGCAGTCCGGGCTGCTGTTCCACGCCACTCTTGCCGCCGAGACTCTCGACGTGTACACCGCGCAACTGCGCATCGATCTCGAGGGTGCGGTCGACGCCATGCGGCTGCGCGAGGCGGCGTCCGGCCTAGTCGCTCACCATCCGGGCCTGCGGACCGCCTTCGTGTACGACGACGACGGAGTGCCCGCACAGCTGGTGGTCGACGATGTGGAGGTGCCTTGGGAAGAGGTCGATCTCGCCGGGACCGACACCGCCGATGTCGAGCTGATCCGTTTGCTTGCCGAGCACCGCACCGCCCGATTCGACCTGACCGCCCCGCCGCTGCTGCGGCTGCTGCTTGTTCGCACCGCACCCGAGCGTTACGTGCTTGCTTTGACGAATCATCACATCATTCTCGACGGCTGGTCGATGCCACTGCTGGTGCGCGAGCTGCTGGTTCGGTACGCCGCCGGAGGCGCCCCGGCCGCACTGCCGGAGCCGCCCCCGTACCGAACCTATCTGCACTGGGCGGCGAGCCGCGACACCGACGAATCGGCCCGCGTCTGGGACATCGCGCTCGACGGATTCGAAGAGCCCACACTGCTCGTGCCCCAGGCGTCCCCCACGCACTACGGTGTGCCGGGTGAGGTCGACGTCGCGCTGCCCGTCACGCTGATCGAGGCACTCACGGCCCTGACACAGCGCGGTGGGGTCACCATGAATACGGTGGTACAGGCGGCGTGGGGACTGGTGTTGTCCCGGCTGCTCTCCCGCGACGATGTCGTTTTCGGCACCACGGTCTCGGGTCGACCTGCGCAGCTGCCGGGCGTCGAGAACATGCTGGGGCTGTTCATCAACACGCTGCCCGTGCGAGTGCAGGTCGATCCGGGCGAAACCCTCGAACAGCTGCTCACCCGACTGCAGGACGAGCAGGCGACGCTGCTCGATCACCATCACATCGGGCTCGGTGACATCCAGTCGCGTGTGGGGCTGGGGAACCTGTTCGACACGCTGTCCGTGTTCGAGTCGTATCCCGTGGACAAGTCCGGATTCGACGAGCACACCGACATCGCGGGTATGCGTGTGACCGGCATCGATGCCCGTGATGCCACGCACTATCCGATCACTCTGCTGTCGATCCTCGAACCACGCTTGCGGCTGAGTCTGCGCTACCAGCAGGCAATCGTCGACCGCGCTACGGCAACGACGCTCGCGGCCCGCCTGACCCAGGTGCTCGAGACCATCGCGAGCGATACGGAGACGATGGTCGGTGCCCTCGACTTCTTCGCCGCGGGCGAACGAGAACTGGTCGTCGACATCTGGAACGCGACCGAACACCTGCTGCCGCGACTCACTCTCGCCGAGCTGTTCGACGCACAGGCGGCTCGCACCCCCGAGGCCCCGGCGGTCGAGTTCGGGGGGACGATGTTGTCGTACGCGGAGTTCGATGCCCGCGCGAATCGGCTGGCCCGGCACCTGATCGGTGCGGGAGTGGGTCCCGAGGCACTGGTCGGTATCGCGGTGCGCCGGTCGGTGGATCTGCTGGTGGGTATCTACGCGGTGATCAAGGCCGGCGGCGCCTATGTCCCGATAGACCCGGATCAGCCTGCCGAGCGCACCGCGTACGTGCTGGCAACGGCGGATCCGGTTCTGATCCTCACCACCACCGGCGACCGCGTGGCACTGCGTGCGGCCGCCCCGATGGTCGACCTCGACACCTTCGATGTGTCCGCCGAGTCCTCCGACCCGGTCGGGGACCGGGACCGGCTGGCGCCGTTGCATCCTGACAATCCGGCATATGTCATTTTCACGTCCGGGTCGACGGGCCGACCCAAGGGTGTCGCGGTGCCGCACGAGGGCATCGTGAACCGGCTGCTGTGGATGCAGCACCGGTACCCGCTGGGCGCCGGTGACGTGGTGCTGCAGAAGACTCCCGCGACGTTCGATGTGTCGGTGTGGGAGTTGTTCTGGCCGTTGCAGACCGGTGCGCGGCTGGTGATCGCCGAACCGGATGGGCACCGGGATCCCGTCTATCTCGAGCGGGTGATCCGCGAGCAGTCGGTGACCACCGTGCATTTCGTGCCGTCGATGCTCGCGGTGTTCCTGGCCGGCGCGCATGTCGAGGGGTGTGGTTCGCTACGCCGGGTGTTCACCAGCGGTGAGGCGCTCCCGCCTGCGACGGCGGCGGACCTGCACCGGGTGAGCGGCACAGAGCTGCACAACCTGTACGGTCCCACCGAAGCATCGGTCGACGTCACCGCCTACGAGACGCGGCCGGACGAGAGCGTCGTGCCGATCGGAGCGCCGGTCTGGAACACGCAGACGTATGTGCTCGACGAGCGTTTGCGTCCGGTTCCCGTCGGGGTGGCGGGGGAGTTGTACCTGGGCGGGCGTCAGCTGGCCCGCGGGTACCAGGGCCGGGCCGACCTGACGGCGGATCGGTTCGTCGCGAACCCCTTTGCGGCTGCGGGAGACGGCGGGGACGGTGCCCGGCTCTACCGCACCGGCGACCTGGTGCGGTGGCTGCCGAATGGGCAGCTCGACTACCTGGGCCGTACCGACTTTCAGGTCAAGCTTCGCGGTCAGCGCATCGAGCTCGGTGAGATCGAGGCCGTGTTGCTGCGGCACGACGATGTCGCACAGGCGGTGGTGGTGGTCCGCAACGACGGGTCCACCGGCGACTACCTCGCCGCGTACGTCGTACCCGCAGTCGGGGCGGCCGCGGACGAGCGCGCCGTCCTCGACTTCGCGGTGGCCCTGCTGCCCCGCTACATGGTGCCGTCGGCCCTGGTTGTACTCGAGGCGCTGCCGGTCACGGCGAACGGCAAGCTCGACCGCAAGGCACTACCGGTCCCCGAATTCGCAGGTTCGGCGGAGTACGTCCCGCCGAACACACCGACCGAGCATGCCCTGGCGGAAATTTTCGTGGACGTCCTCGGCCTCGACCGGATCGGGGTGTCGGACAGCTTCTTCGACCTCGGTGGCAACTCGCTCGTGGCCACGCGGGTGCTGGCCCGGATCAACGCCGAGTTCGGTGCGACGGTTACGGTGCGGGAGCTGTTCGAGGCGCCGACCGTCCGAGCTCTGGCAGCTGTGGTCGCTCGCGCGAATGTCGGCGCGCGACGGCTCCCCGTTCTCGCGGCCGGACCGAGGCCGGACCGGATTCCGCTGTCCCTGGCTCAGAACCGGATGTGGTTTCTCAACCGATTCGATCCGGGTTCCGGCGCCTACAACGTGGCAGCGGCCCTCCGGCTGTCCGGCACGCTCGACGTCGACGCACTCCGCCGCTCCGCCGCGGACATCCTCGAACGGCACGAGGCGCTGCGGACGATCTACCCCGACTCCCCGGACGGTCCGCATCAGGTGATCCTGCCGACCACTCACTCCGAGGCTGACCGGGACCTGCTGCGCGCGGCACCCGAGGTGGTGGACACCGATCTCGGTGAACGGATCCGGGAGTTGGTGGCCCGCGGATTCGATGTCACCACGCAGATCCCGATCGCCCTGACGTTGCTCCCGACCGGGGACCCGCGCGAGCACGTGCTGGTGATGGTGGTGCACCACATCAGCATCGACGGCTTGTCGATCCAGGTACTCGCCCGGGACCTGGTGCATGCCTACTCGGCCCGCACCGCCGGTGATCCGCCCTCATGGACCCCGCTGCCGGTGCAGTATGCGGATTTCGCCCTGTGGCAACGATCGGCGCTCGGGGACGAGGCCGACCCGGAATCCACGACGGCCACGCAGCTCGCGTACTGGTCCCGGCAATTGGCGGACGCCCCCGCCGTGCTGGATTTGCCCGCAGACCGTCCCCGCCCCGCGCGGGCGTCGCATCGCGGGATACGCACCGACTTCATCGTCGACGCCGATCTCACCGAACAACTCGTCACGTTGGGACGCGAGCAGGGCGCCACGATGTTCATGGTGCTGCACGCCGCCCTGTCGGTGTTGTTGGCGCGGCTGAGCGGGACCACCGACATCGCGGTGGGGAGCCCGATTGCTGGTCGCGGTGAACGGGCGCTCGAGGACCTGGTGGGCATGTTCGTCAACACGTTGGTGCTGCGCACTCGGGTCGACCCGGCGTGGAGTTTCATCGAGCTGCTCGCGCACACGCGGGCCACCGATCTGGCCGCCTACGACCACGCGGACGTACCGTTCGAACGTGTGGTGGACGCGGTCGCCCCGCCGCGGTCACCGGCATATGCGCCGCTGTTCCAGGTCGCGCTGTCATTGCAGAACCACGGCGTCGCGACCCTCGAACTGCCGGGCTTGCACATCGATCCGGTCGATCCCGGCCTGGACGTGGCGAAGTTCGACCTCGAGCTGACCCTGCGTGAGCAGGACGGCGCACTGGCGGCCTCGCTCGTCTCGGCCGCCGATCTGTTCGACGGGTCGACGTCAGCTCGATTCGCCGCGCGATTCGTCCGGCTACTCACGGGCATCGCCGCGGACCCGCGGGTGCCCGTCGGCGACATCGACGTGATGGGCAATGCCGAGCGGGGGCGGATGCTGGCCGCCGCGCAGCCGCAACCGCTGAGAGTGCCCGCGCGGACACTGCCGGACATTCTGGTGGCCGGCGTCGCGGCGAACCCGGGCGGTATCGCCCTGACCTGCGGCGGAGCCGCGATGACCTACGCCGAGCTCGACGCCCGATCGAATCGTCTGGCGCGGTTGTTGATCTCGCGGGGTGTCGGACCGGAATCGTTTGTGGCGTTGGCGTTCCCCAGATCGATCGAGTCGATGGTGGCGGTGTGGGCGGTCGCCAAGACCGGCGGCGGATTCGTGCCGGTCGACCCTAGCCTGCCGACCGAACGAATCGAGCGCATGGTTGTCGACTCCGGTGCTGTGATCGGCCTCACCAGTGTTCAGACGACTCGCCTGCCGGGGGAGATCGACTGGGTGGTGCTCGACGACGCGGGAGCACACGGTTCGTGCGGCGAGCATTCGGCGGCGGCCCTCACCGACGACGAGCGCACCGCTTCCCTCGAGCAGTCCAACGCGGCGTACATGATCTACACCTCCGGCTCGACCGGCGTACCCAAGGGGGTCGTGGTCAGCCATCGGGGGTTGGCGTCGTTCACTGCCGGCTCCCGCGAGGAGTTGGGATTGACGACCCGCTCTCGGGTACTGCGGTACTCGTCGTCGAGTTTCGATGCGTCGGTGTTCGAGATGATTGCGGGCTTCAGTGCCGGCGCGACGATGGTGATCGCGCCGCCCGACATCGTCGGCGGCGCCGAGCTGGCGGAGGTGCTCCGGATCGAGCGGGTCACCCACGTCATCACGGCGCCGGCGGCGTTGGGAACGGTCGACCCGGCAGGTCTGGGGGACCTCGAGACCGTCGTCGTCGGCGGGGATGTGTGCCCGCCGGAGTTGGTTGCGAAGTTTGCTCCGGGGTGCCGTTTCGTCAACAGTTACGGACCCACCGAGACGACCATCGTCATCACGATGACCGAAGTGCTGGCGGCGGGAGATCGGATCACGATCGGCGTTCCGATCGTGGGTGCCGGAGCGGTGGTCCTCGATGCGCGGCTGCGTCCGGTGCCGGCCGGGGTCATCGGTGAGCTGTATCTGTCGGGGAGTGGGCTGGCCCGGGGATATCACGCTCGCAGTGCGCTGACTGCCGCCCGGTTCGTGGCCAATCCGTACGGCGGCGTCGGCGAACTCATGTACCGCACGGGCGATGTGGTGCGGTGGACTCCCTGTGGAACGTTGGATTTCGTGGGTCGCAGTGACTCGCAGATTCAGTTGCGTGGTCTCCGGATCGAGCTCGGTGAGATCGAGTCGGCGCTGGTGGCCTGTGAGTCGATCGCGCAGGCGGTCGTGATCGTGCGCGAGGGTGACGTCGGCCAGCAGTTGGTCGGGTATGTGGTGCCGCCGAGCGGGCACACGGTCGACGTCGATGCGACGCGTGAGGTTCTGGGGCGGTCGCTGCCTCGGTACATGGTTCCGGATGCGCTGATGGTGCTCGACGCGTTGCCGTTGAGCACGAGCGGAAAACTCGACCGGCGTGCGCTGCCGAATCCACTCGTCCGTACGCGCGAATTCCGGGCGCCGACCAACTTCGTCGAGGAGACCGTGGCCGGGGTGTTCGCCGACGTCCTCGGGCTCGAGCGGGTCGGACTGGACGACGACTTCTTCGACTTGGGTGGCAACTCGCTGATCGCCACTCGGGTGATCTCCCGGTTGGAAGCGCAGCTGAACCTCAGGGTCCCGGTGCGGATGCTCTTCGAGGTGTCGACCGTGGCGGCCCTGGCAAGGCGCGTCGCGCAGCATTCCGGTGCCGGCGGCCGACCGGCATTGGCGCCGCGGCCCCGGCCGGAACGGATACGTCTGTCGCTGGCCCAGCAGCGGATGTGGTTCCTCAACCGTTTCGATACGTCCTCCCCGGCCTACAACATTCCGTTGGCGATTCGGTTGTCCGGGGATCTCGATGTGGCGGCGCTGCAGGCTGCGATACACGACCTGATCGGGCGTCACGAGGCGCTGCGGACGGTGTTCCCGGATTCGGATCAGGGGCCGACGCAGGTGATCGTGCCGTCATCGCAGGTGACGATCGACCTCACGCCGACCTCGGTCGCCGACGAGGACGAGCTGCGTGCCCGGGCGGCGGCAGTGGTGACGACGGGTTTCGATGTCACCGAATCGGTTCCCGTGCGCGCCGCCCTGTTCCGCAAGTCCGAGTCCGAGCACGTACTGGCGGTGGTGGTGCACCACATCTGTGCGGACGGGTTCTCCACGGGACCGCTGGCACGGGACGTGATGGTGGCGTATGCGTCCCGATGCGCAGGGCACGATCCGGGCTGGGTGCCGCTGGAGGTGCAGTACGCGGACTACACCCTCTGGCAACAGGAGGTTCTCGGGTCCGAGGACGACCCGGCGTCGCTGATCTCGCAGCAGATCGACTACTGGACCGACGCGTTGGCGGGTCTGCCGGACGTGCTGGCGCTGCCCACCGATCGCCCGCGCCCCGCCGTGCGGTCGGGCATCGGCGCCAGTGTCGAGTTCACGGTGCCGGCCGCGGTCGGCCACCGCCTCCATGGAGTGGCCCGCGACCAGGGTGCGACACCGTTCATGCTGGTGCATGCGGCCCTGGCGGTCCTGCTCGCCAAACTCGGTGGCACGTCCGATATCGCGATCGGGTCGCCGGTCGCCGGGCGCGGCGACGAGGCACTCGACGATCTGGTCGGCATGTTCGTCAACACCGTGGTGCTCCGGGCCGATTTCGTACCGAACCAGTCGTTCACGGAACTGCTGGGCCGAGTGCGCGACACCGACCTCGAGGCGCTCGCACGTGCCGAGGTGCCGTTCGAGCGGCTGGTCGAGAAGCTGAACCCGACACGATCGCAATCGTTCTCGCCGCTGTTCCAGGTGATGCTGGCGTTCCAGAATTTCACCCAGCCTGCGGTCGAGCTTCCGGGACTGACGGTGTCGGCACTCGACGTTCCGTGGGAAGCCGCGCAGTTCGACCTGTCGATGACCCTCGGCGAGCCGGCCGGCGGCGAAGGGGAGTACGTCGGCACGCTCGCCTACGCGACGGACATCTTCGACGCCGCGACGGTGCAACGGATCGCCGCGCAGTTCGTGCGGGTTCTGGGTGCCGTGGTCGAGGACCCGTCGGTGTCGGTGGGTGATATTTCGATAGTCGACGATGACGAGCGCAATCGGGTGCTGCGGGACTGGAACGACACCGGGCACCCGGTGCTGGAGAAGTTGCTGCTCGACGGGTTCGACGGGCAGGTGGCGCTGACCCCGGAGGCGGTGGCGGTGGTCTTCGAGGGCGAATCGCTGACCTACGCCGATCTCGCTGTTCGGGTGAACCGCCTGGCGCGTTATCTGATTTCGTCGGGTGTGGGGCCGGAGACGTTGGTGGCGTTGGGGATGCGCCGGTCGTTGGATCTGGTCGTGGGAATGTATGCGGTGGTTCGCGCGGGCGCCGGATATGTGCCGCTGGACCCGGATCACCCGGCCGATCGGGTGGGGTACATTCTCGATGCCGCGGATCCCGTGGTGATCCTGTCGACCCTACGCGACGAGTTCGCGGCGGCGGGGGAGAGGTCCGTCGTGCTGATCGACACCCTCGACCTGTCCGGATTCTCCGATGCGGCGATCTCCGACGCGGATCGTGTGGCGCCGGTGCATGCCGATGACCTGGCGTATGTCATTTTCACCTCGGGGTCGACGGGACGGCCGAAGGGTGTTGCGGTCACCCATCGCGCGATCGTCAATCAACTGGTGTGGATGCAGGCCGAGTACCGGATCGACGAGCACGATGTGTACCTGCAGAAGACGGCGACCACCTTCGATGTGTCGCTGTGGGGGTTCTTCCTGCCCTTGCGGGCCGGTGCCACCTTGGTGGTGGCGTCCCCGGACGGTCATCGGGATCCGGCGTATCTTGCGGCGACCATTGCCGGACACGGGGTAACGGTAACCGATTTCGTGCCGTCGATGCTTGCGGCCTTCGCCGGAGCGGTCCGGTCCCGGGATCTGGAGTCCCTGCGGGATGTGTTCGTCGCCGGTGAGGCACTACCGGCGTCGACGGTGCGTGACTTCGGCCGGGTGTCGAGCGCACGAGTCCACAACCTCTATGGTCCGACCGAGGCTGCGGTGTCGGTCACCTTCGCCGACGTGACGGGTACCGATGCACCCACTGCGGTGTCGATTGGTGTCCCGGAGTGGAACAGCCGGGTATACGTTCTCGATGGCCGGCTGAATCCGGTGCCATGGGGGGTGCCGGGCGAGCTGTATCTCGCCGGTGTGCAGTTGGCACGCGGATACCACGGTCGGGTGGATCTGACCGCGGATCGATTCGTGGCGAATCCATTTGGAGCAGCCGGGGACAGGATGTATCGCACGGGTGATCTCGTGTCCTGGGAGGCCGATGGTCGACTCCGGTACGTGGGCCGCACGGATTTCCAAGTGAAGCTCCGTGGCCAGCGAATCGAGCTGGGCGAGATCGAATCGGTGTTGCAGGCCCACGCGTCGGTGCTGCAATCAGCGGCATCGGTCGTATCGACGCCGACGGGTCAACACCTGGTGGGGTACGTGGTTCCGACCGCCGGCTCCGAGTTCGATCTCGATGCGGTGAAGGCGTCGGTGTCGGAGGTTCTACCGTCGTACATGGTTCCAGGGGCATTCGTGGTGCTCGATGCGTTCCCGCTGAATACCTCGGGCAAACTGGACCGCAAAGCATTGCCGGCGCCGATGTTCGAGGCCAAGCAGTTCCGGGCGCCGTCGACCCCCGTCGAGGCGATCGTGTCTGCGGTATTCGCGGAGGTGTTGGGAGCCGAGCGGGTGGGTGCCGACGACGACTTCTTCGAGCTCGGTGGTAATTCGCTGAGCGCCACCCAGGTCGCGGCCCGACTGGGTGCGGCGTTGGCGACGCGAGTGCCGGTGCGGGTGTTGTTCGAGGCCTCATCGGTGTCGGCTCTGGCGGCTCGAGTGGCGACACAGATGGGCGCCGAAGCAGGAATCGCCCTGGTGCCGCGGCCGAGACCGGCGCGCTTGCCCCTGGCACGGGCACAGCAGCGATCGTGGTCGGAGAACCGAGCCGACCCGAACTCGGCGAAGCGCAATCTGTCGATCGCACTCAGGATTACGGGAGCGCTCGATGTCGAGTCGCTGAACGCCGCGCTGGTCGATGTGGTGGTGAGGCAAGAGATCTTGCGAACCATCTATCCGGAGGTTGACGGCATCGGCTACCAAGAGCTGATGCCGCCGGACCAGATCGGCGTCGATATGGGTCCGGTGGCGGTCGACGGCGATGCCATCTACGCCCACGTTCTCGACTTCGTGAAGCAAGGGTTCGAAGTGACCCGGAACGTGCCGTGGCGGGCACGGCTGTTCCGAATCGCCGAGGACGACTACGTGTTCGCCTTCGTCATTCATCATATTTCCGCTGACGGCTACTCGATGGAACTCCTCATCCGGGAATTCATGACCGCGTACCTCTCCAGGTCAGCGGGAGCGCCACCGGTCTGGGCGCCGCTGCCCGCGCAATATGCCGACTACACGTTGTGGGAAGCCGAAAGGCTCGGTTCCCCCGACGATCCGGAGAGCCTGATGTCGTTGCTGGCGGAGTTCTGGACACCGATTCTCGAGGACCTTCCGCCCCTGCAGTTGCCAGCCGACCGGCCGCGCCCGTCGATCGAATCACACCACGGGGCGACTCTGACCCGGGACATCGACGCGGCACTGCATCAGGACCTGGTCGACCTGGCACACAGTGACGGCTCGACCTTGTTCATGGTGTTGCACGCCGCATTGCTGGTTCTGCTCAACGAACTTTCCGGTGCCACCGATGTCGCCGTTCTCACCCCGGTGGCGGGCCGGGGCGAACCCGAGCTCGACAACCTGGTCGGGATGTTCGTGAAATCCCTCGTCCTCCGCACCGAGGTCGATCCCGACCAGCAATTCACCCAATTGCTGGCCAGAACACGAGAGACCGACCTCGCGGCATTCGCCCGAGCCGATATTCCCATCGACACTCTGGCCGAGTCGCTGAATGCCGACCGTGACACGGCGTCGGGGCCACTGACTCCGGTGTCGTTTGCCCTGCAGAACTTCGGTGGCGAGTCCGCGCCGAACCGCCAGGCTGTCGAGTTCGGTGGTCTGTCCGTCAGCGAATTCGCCATCGACCTGGAGATCGCCAAGACCGATCTTCGCTTGACCATGGTCGATGGTTACGACGATGCCGGCGCGGCAACCGGGATCACCGCGGCCTTCACCTATCCGACCGATCTGTTCGACCATGCGACCATCGCCGGGTTCGCGGATCGGTTCGAGCGACTCCTCGCGGCATTCGTGGCCGATCCGTCGACGACGATCGGTGAGGTGCAGACTCTCCGGCCGACGGCGGCGGCCGAGAAGGCAGGGGCCGGAACCACGTGAACGGCAACGGGCGTTGTGGCTCGAGACAAGAGAAGGCGGAAATTCGGATGCAAGGACGTTTCACCACGGGGGTCTGGGATGCGTAGGCGATGGATTACGGGTGTGTTGAGTGCCGCGGCAGTGACGCTCGGCCTGGCGGCGGCGCCTGCGAGCGCCGCACC
This sequence comes from Rhodococcus sp. NPDC127593, assembly GCF_042671975.1. Classification (NCBI taxonomy): domain Bacteria; kingdom Bacillati; phylum Actinomycetota; class Actinomycetes; order Mycobacteriales; family Nocardiaceae; genus Rhodococcus; species Rhodococcus sp. NPDC127593. The sequence goes on from NZ_JBHXWI010000087.1 coordinate 29,714, forward strand.
GGAGACAGCGCAGTCGGCGCCGGTTGCGAAAGTCGACCACATCGACAAGATCGACGACCGCCAGTGGGAGGTATTCGTCTACTCACCGTCGATGGACCGGGTGATCCCCTTGCAGGTGGTCCGGCCGTCCGACACCACCGTGGCTCGTCCGACGCTGTATCTGTTCAACGGTGCCGGTGGCGGGGAAGACGGCGCCAATTGGTTCAACCAGACCGACGTTCTCGGCTTCCTCACGGACAAGAATGCCAATGTGGTCATTCCCGCCGAGGGACGGTTCAGTTACTACACCGACTGGGTGAACGACGATCCGGAACTCGGGCGGAACAAGTGGACGACGTTCTTCACCCGTGAGCTCCCTCCCGTGATGGATGAGGCCCTCGGCGCCAACGGGATCAACTCGATCGCGGGTCTCTCGATGTCGGCCACCTCCGTGCTCGACCTGGCCATCCACGCTCCCGGCCTGTACCGGGGGGTGGCCTCGTACAGCGGATGCGCGCAGACCAGCGACCCGCTCGGGCAGGCCTACGTTCGAACGGTCGTCGACGTGATGGGCGAGGGCGACGTGCGGAACATGTGGGGCCCCTATGACGGACCCGGATGGCGCGCTCACGATCCGCTCCTTAACGCAGAGGGCCTTCGGGGACTCTCGCTGTACATCTCGAACGGCAACGGGCTCCCCGGCCCACATGAGAACCCTGCACTGGCGCGCACCCCGCAGGCGCCGCCGTTACCGGATCAGATCGTGGTCGGCGGCGCCATCGAGGTCGCGACCAACGTCTGTGCGCACCGTTTGGCGGAGCGCCTGCACGAGTTGGACATTCCAGCGACGTTCGACCTCCGGGACAACGGCACGCATTCGTGGGGCTACTGGCAGGACGATCTGCGATCGTCCTGGCCGCAACTGTCGGCGTCTCTCGGCTTGCCGGTGTAGTTCGTCGCGGCTTGGCCGGTACGTCGACAGCTGTGTCTTTGCCAGTCCGGCATACGGGGCGCCTGCGCGTCGACGACGAATATCCGTCGATCGTCTGTACCAACCTTGGCCGGTGTACTGCCTCTGGATATCGAAGAGCGCCTCCGAGTCGACCTCGGGGAGGTATCCGTGTATCTCGGTGTTGGGGTGAGGGCGTGGCTGTCCGGAGCGACATGTGTTGTAGGGGAACTTGTGAGGTCCCGCCAGGACTTCGTGAACCGGTGGTCATGCCCAGCACCTAGCAGGAGGGATGGCGACATGACTGTCAGTGATCCAATCACGGGACAGTTCACCAGCGAAATATGGTGGTGGTATTGGCTGTTCGTGAATACTGTTCATTCTGAATCCGCTCGGACAGACCATGTCTACGGCACGGTTTGGTGAGAACTCACCCAACCGCCGCCTGACTTCTTGTGATCCTGTCGTCGGACAAACGAAACCTACAGAACATCCGCCGGGCGGATGGGCCGCTGGATGAAATTTGACGAGATATACAGATCGCTCAGTTCGCATAGGTACGACTCCGTACTCGCTGGCGGGCAGAATGAGCAATTCTGGGCGGGGCGGTTGCAGACGGGTTGCTGTCATTCGCGTGAATGACCGGGGCATGTCAAGGGACATGTGGACGTCCCTGTAGGCGGACAGGTGGTGTCCCTGTGCGCGGACAGCTGATCTCCCTGTCGGCGGTCAGCTGATCTCCCGC
>NZ_JBHXWI010000088.1:0-31307 GCF_042671975.1 Rhodococcus sp. NPDC127593
AAACCTGTCGGACCTGTGGTACACAATGATCAGGTGAACGCAGCCTGATGCTCATCGGGCCGCCACCGAAGTTCCACGGAACTCGGGACATCCTCGGTTGGCGTCCGCTCAGGTGGTTCTGATCATCGACGACCTGTTTCGTCCTTTTCGTAACTCGCGTTTCCGCTCTGGGAGTTCAGTCCCGGCCCGGTGTGTGTGACCTCCCACAGGCAAGAGACGATGTCTTGATGCGTGGCGTTGCATGCAAATCCGGACTTCAGGGGGATAGCGCTCCAGGTCGAGCAATGCGTTAGCACCGCTGGACGGCGCCACGTGGCCCCACGTTATGCGTCAATCGACTGCACGTCGAGGGCGGCTGTCCCGAGAATCAGAAGCATAAGCCGCGCCCAAGTTTGTATTCTCCAGCCCGGACGCGCGCGAAGGTTGCACCGATGAAGTTGGCGATAACTCCACCTGCAACCACTCCCATCAGCTACCGAACAACCTGGAACAGGCCCACAGAACTGGAAAACTCGGTGACAGCCAAGAGACACGCACGAGTTCGCGGAGATAACGGGTCGCTGGGGCACCCTGGTTCAGCGCGGCCATTTTGGGGAGGGCGCGGCGTAGTTTTCGCTGCCGGAGACGAGTAACAGAGCTGGGAGGGCGATCGAGACGACGCAGTCGCGATGAGCATGACTCACCCGGGCAGAAGCTGAACAGAAGCTTGGTTACCGAGGGATGGTTCCATGCAGTGGAGGACCAAGACTCCCCTACGCACGTCGTCACATCCGGCTGGGTTATCGCACAAGCGAGGGTACCCACCGTCGATCGATGGCGCGCTCGGCAGCGGCACGGCTTTCCTTCGCCAGGGGGACGAGGTGCTCCATACCAGGTGTGACAGGTGCAAGGGTGAGCTCGGTGGTGATGAACTCCGGTTCGAGCCCCGTCATGGCCAGTCCATGCGGGAGCCAAGGCTGCGCGTGGTCCCAACCCTCGCGGGGAGTGCCAGGACCGAAGCCACCGCCGCGGGTGGCAAGCACCAGCAGTTCCCGGCCCCCGAGCAGCGGGGCGCGCGTGTGCGCGTCCAGTGAGAGCCCCGGGGCGATCAAGTAGTCGACCCACGCCTTCACGCTGCTGGGCGGCCCATAGTTGTAGAGCGGCAGGCCCAAGATGATCGTGGTCGCCTCACGGACTTCCTCTACGACCAGCTCGGACACGGCCCATGCCGCCGATTGTTCGGGACGACGCTCAGCTGCGGGTGTAACCCCTGCCAGCGCCGATGCGGTGTTGATATGAGGTAGTGGACTCGCGCCGAGGTCGCGATAGGTGACTGTCCCGTCGGGATGCGCCGCCTTCCAGTTGGCGGCCGCCCGTGCGGTCAGGGGGCGGCTGACAGACGCGGGCCCGGAGATGCTCGAATCGATGTGCAAAAGATGAGCCATGAGGGACACACTTCCTGGTCGTAAGATGCAAATAACTTGTTGACTACAAATCGTGGATGGGCCAGTGAGTTCGCCCGGCCATTCTTTTGCACGGCGTCCGGCGAATGACGCAACGCCGTATCGCGGCCATATCCCGTTCGGCCGGGACTCTGCACCGCGTATTGGCAACTGAACGAGCTTCGAAGGATCTGCCCGGGCAGTCCCGATGTCGAGCCGCCGTCTTTAATCTGCCGCCGTCACCTTCGCGGCCAGCGTCGCCAGTTTCGCGTCCAGCGCCATGGCGGCCGCGCGAAGCGGTCGATTCGGCTCGACAACCATGAGCGATGACGGTCGAACATAGGTTAGGGCGCTTCGGCCGTGCTGTTCGTCGGTGAGCAGGAGTTCAACCGGCGCGAAGAGGCCCGCCGTCACGTCGTGGCGCAGCATGGTGATCGCGATCAGCGGGTTGCCGATCACGATCCGTAGCACCTTTTGTCCGAGACCGGCCTTCTTGATCCAACCACCGTGGTTCCACAGTGTAAACAGCATGAAGCCGCTCGGGCCGACATATGATCGCACCTGTTGTTCATACGATTCCCAGCTCTCGAATCTTGCCGCGACGTCGTCGATCGGTACTGGCTTGTCGCCGACGTCGGCAAGCAACGCATCGACGAGATTATCGAAACTCTTGGTGCTGTCGAATCGCAAACGGACACCAACAAACGGGATTTCGCACGGTTCAGAGGCGGGCATGATCGGCATCCCCGCCAGCATCAGGAACTTGGTGCTCAACCCGCTCGTGCACATGAGCGGTCGCTGTGTGATCAACCAGCAGGCTGAGCAGTTCGGGGCGGCTGTAGTGTCCCCTGGCGTCCATCTTCGCTTTTCGCCGGTCGATCAAGGAGAAATCGAGATCAGCGATTACCTCTCCCTCGCCGGAACGCACCGGCTCACCGATTAATTCGCCCTGTGGTGAGACGATCGCGGTGAAACAGCCACCGGAAATCGGGCCGATCGGGGACCCGGTGTCCGCCATGATCTGCGCCTGCTGATCGGAATCGAGCCAGGCGGTGGCATTGACGACGAAGCTGGCCGATTCGAGTGCGTGATTGCGCACGCTGACCTCGGTCTGCTCGGCGAACAGAGGGCCGCCGAACGAGCCCGGGAACATTGCCGAGTGAATCTGCTCTCCGTCGGCAATGAGGGCGTAGCGGGCCAGTGGGTTGTAATGCTCCCAACACGCTAACTGGCCGATGCGTCCGACCGCGCTGTCGACGGCCCTTAGTCCAGAACCGTCGCCCTGTCCCCAGATCATCCGCTCATGGTAGGTAGGTAATATTTTGCGCCGATGCTGAATCAGGGTGCCGTCGGCGTCGAACAACAGTTGTGCGTTGAACAGGGTGCCGCCATCTCGCTCATTCACCCCGATGGACACCACCATTCCCGCTTCCCTCGCCGCGTCAGCAATGGCGTGTGTTACTGCCGACGGTACCGTCACCGCCTGGTCAAGCAATCTGAGTTGCTCGACACCGATCTCGAACGGCCGCTGCACGAACGAGAAATACGGGTAATACGGGACCACCGTCTCCGGAAAAGTTGCAAATTGCACACCATGACGCCCAAGGTCGGCGATTTTGCCTACAACTCTCTTCACGGTTCCGTCGCGGTTGTAGAGGACCGGACTGATTTGTACTGCAGCGGCTCTTACGGCGGTCATTGCGAGCACCCGACACGTGTGGTGTTCATGGTTCGTTTTCCTCTGCTCTTGGTGGGAGTGCCATCTGGCGATGTCTGCAACCACCTTCGCGCGTCGGGCCTGTCCCTCGCGCCCTTGAAGTGCGTGGTCGGTCCCCTGGTATGTGGTTGCGGCCGCATACGGATGGTGATGGTGGGATTGTGAGCATGGATTGGCCGAGAGTCGGAGGGTCGGCAGCAGCCGACACCCTGGTCACGTCGATCGGCACCACGAAATGCTGATCGCGGTGCCACAACCTCAAACGTGCGGCTACGGGCTCGTTCTCGTCGATGCACCGGCAGGGGTTCAGGAGCCGTGCCACTCACACCTGCGCGCATTGAGTTGCGCGGTGTGGCGAGGCACGTCGTCCGCAATATCCGTTGGGTGCCGGGAGAGTGCTGGCGGGCCGCCGATCCCGACCACGCTTGAGTCGAGGTCGCCACTGTACGAATCCTCAAGATGAGGCAGGCGTTCCGCGGCGCCGCTAACGGGCGGTTCGGCATGGAGCGCTGACGTAATAGTCCCCGGTACTTGGCGTCGATCGGGCGGGCCGCGAGTGCCCACTGGGTGACCGACTGGCAGCCGGGATTACGCGGCATGGCCGGTGAACCCGTCGAACAGCGACGTTGAGGCCGCCACTGTGGATCGCGGCCCTGGTCGAAACGGCCGGCGGCCGGTGGCCTGGCCGCCCCGCGTGTATCGCCGGACTCCTCGCCACCCTCGAAGTCGACGGTAACGCCGACTGGGTTGCTGGCACGACTCGCGACCTGACCAGCGATTCCGGATGGTCCGACCGAGCCCTCGAGATCCGCGCGAGCTCATCAGACTGGTAGTGCTTATAGGCCAGTACGTGAACCCGTCATCCACCTCAGGAACGATGAGATTGTGAGCGACCGAAGAAGCCCCAGACCACGAGTGTGAGGTCGCGATGCTCGTCTACGTGCGTGACCGCCTCCGCGCCTCGGAAGGGAAGGAATTTCATGCTGGATTGACCACCGCCGTTGACCAGGTGCTCGACGAAATCAACGGCCTCGAACCCTCTCCGTGGGTTCCGACATAGTTCAGGCAGTGCGGAATCCGACGTTTGCACGACCGTCGCGGCCGTGCAAGGCCTCGGTACTCGAGTCAGCCATCTCGGGAGGCGGTCGCCAGTCTCGGATAGGCGCCGTTCCCGAACGATCAGGCATATAGGAAACATGACGCTGATCGCGATCGCGATCGCGAACGCGAACGTCAGAACGACGTACATCACACGTGTTGATACCGAGTCTGCGGACTTCGACGAACCATGAACACCACGGCCGCGAGAGTGAGGAGTGTCAGGTCGTTCGTGAACGAGCTGCTTGCATAATTCGCGTGGCGGGCGGGAAGGTATTCCCAGAGGGCAACACCATCCGCAAAGTACGCGATACGTGTTCCACCACGTCGTGATCAGTGCCGCGAGCGCGATCACGCCGTAGCGGCACGCAGCACTCTTCCGCGCAGGGGTCACCCGGGAAGGTTAGACGGTAATCGCCTATGTCCTACGGATTCGTCGCGGGCGCACCGCCCGGCATTCGACCGGCTTGAAAGTGACGTTAGCTGATGGCAGTGACCTCATGTCTGATATCGACGGATTCATCGCAATGTGTAATGCCACTTCAGGTTCGGCGGCAGTGGAGTGAATGCAACTCCCGACAATTATTAGTCACCGCCTGGGCCTGTTGGCAGCGGGCGGAGAACAGTGTCAGACATGGGGTGGGAAGATCTGTGCCAGAACACACTCCGTCTAGCCGAATACGGACCGCGCGCCGAGGGCAGGCAACGTGGCCCTCGGGTCGAAGTCCGGCAGCGCCTCTCGATGGTCAGCGCAGTGACGCGGTGGTTTTCGCGAGGATGTCAGCGAGCAATGGGTAGTCGATTCCTTGTCCCTCGATGAGGCTGGCGGCCTTGCGTTCGCCGTTGCCCATCGCCCGAATGAAGCCTTTCACCTCTGGGATGTCGGTCGCGTTGAATACCATGAAGTTGACCTTGTCCTTGGCGACGGCGATGACCGCGGCGTACTGCCCGTTCCTGAGGTAGTGAGGTTTGCCGTATTGCAGGCGTTCCTCGACGCCGGGAACGGTGTCATGGACCATGCGGCGCAGCTTCTCGCAAATCTCCGCCTGCCACGGTTGAACCTTGCTGATGTATTCGGTCACGTCGCTGTTCATGGGTTCCCTCTCCCGAATGTTTCGCTGATTGTTCGGATCTGTTCGGCCTCGTTGGGGTGACGTGCCGCACCCTTCACGTACTCACTCGCAGAGCACGCCCGGGCTGGACCGTGCCAGTCGGGCGGCCGGTCATGCAGCGACGGTGATGGACTTCCAGTCGGTGATCTCGTGATAGCGGCGGAGCTCGGCGAGTCCGGCCAGGTTGCCCAGCCAGCCCGCGTAGGGCGGATTGTTGGTATCGAACCCGCTGGAGACGAGGGTGAGTCGGGTCCTGCCCTCGGAGCCTTCCAATTCCCACGTGCCGATCCCGCCGGGCCCCCAGTCGACACTGACTCGTTCGTTGGGAACGAGGTCGACGATGATGGCGGGATGGGGGTTGTTTTCGATGCCGCCCAGGGCGAACCGGCCGTCGACGTGAGGCTCGATTTCGATGGGGTATCCGAACCATTCGGACACCTTCTCCGTCGAGATGAGGGAGTCGTACACAGCGTCGACGGCGGCGTCGATCTCCACGGTGGCGCTGAGGTTGCTGCTGGTGAAATCGCCTCGTGCGGTGATCGTTCGGCCTTCGAGGGAGTCCACGAGGTTGGCGAGGGCGAGCGCCCAAAACGTTTGCAGGACGCCGCGGATGCTGGCGCCGGTGATAACGTCGTTGAAGTCGAAATGGCTCTGTGTCAGAGTGATAATCGTTTCGTCGTTCTCGACGGCGATGGCGATCTCGGTCGAGGTCTCCTCGCCGTCCAGGAGCCAGGTGAACGCCAGGGAGGTCGCGTCTGCAGTGACGAGTTGCTGGTGAGGTGCGTCCCCTTCGGGGACGGACGGTCCCCAGAACTCGTAGCGCTCGGGTAGGTCGACGGTGGCGTATTCGGCCAACCATGTCGTGAGGGACTTTTCCTCGGTGAGGGCGGAATGCACCTGGGGAGCTGAGGCTGTGGTGCGGACTTTGAGGATGAGAGGTTCGGTCATGAGTGGTCCTTTCCGACGGGGTAGCAGGCGACGACGAGTTTGAAGGGATCGCCTTCGACGCCACCGTATTTGGTGAACACGATTTGTAATGCTTCCTGGAGTTCGGCGAGGAAGGTGGGGCGCAGATCTGGACGTATGCGGATTTGTCCGGCGATTCCGATGGAGGGCAGGTCTGTCTTGGACAGGTCGATCGATGCGACGTCCTTCTGGACTTCCTCGGTCAGATCAAGCAGGTGCCCCAGGCTCATGGCATCGCTCGACGGTCTTGCTCCGATTCGGCCTACCAGCTGGGGTGAGAGCCAGTACGAGCGCGCCGCAGCCTGATAGATGCTCTCGTGGATGTTGCGTACTTTGCGCTCGGCGATCTGGCGCACGATCCCGTTCTCCACCAATCGTTTGACGTGGTAGTTGATGCGCTGCGGAGACTGATCCAGCCTGGCGGCCACCTCGGTGCAGGTGGCCGGATCGGCGAGCGCGCGGAGGATCTCGATCCGCTGCGGCTTGAGTAGAGCCTCAGCCTGATCGAGGCTCTCCAGGTAGAGGACTTCATTCACAAACAAAAGTTTTACATAAAAATCTGTTTTTGTGAAGCCTCGGGAGACTTGCCTGGACAACTGCGAGCGACCCGACGAATGCGCTGCCGTCACGGAGCAAATGATCGAGTGGATCATCCCGAAGGGAAGGAGCTGTGCACATGCTCGCTGCTGCGCTCGGCCATACCGCGACGAAGAACGATCCGTCGTGAACGTAGAGACGGTGGTCGTCCGTGACCCGAATGGCGCAACAGACGTGCGTGTGTGTTCTGGACGGCCTTTCCGTCGAACCAGCCTTGAATGGCGGCGTGGATGGTCGGGCAAGTACACGATGAGCAGAACACCTCGTGCTTCTCGGGCGTTCTCACAGCGTCACGTTCAGCGAGGAGATAGGTGGGGCGCGTACGCGCTCGATGTACGACCACGTCACCGGCATGTATCCCTTGCCGCGCAAGCGCATGCGGCGGCGCCCTGCGGTGCACACGCGGACAGAGACGAACGCGATCCCCGTCATGCGCCACGGGCCCACTCCGCTGTGTGAGCGGGTGATGACGCGGGGGATGGTGCGGGGAAAGTACCCCCAAAGGAAGGAGGTGGATCGCCGGCGAGCGGACGCACCTCCTCCCAGACCGTCAGATGTTGAGGTCTCGGCGCTGATGCATGCGGCCGTCTCTGTCAAGTTCGATGATGGTGTCCACGCCGATCCGATCGAGGAATGCGAAATCATGACTGACGATAAGGAGAGCGCCTCGGTACGCATCGAGAGCTTCGGCGAGCTGCTCGACGCTGGCAACGTCGAGGTTATTCGTGGGCTCATCCAACACGAGTAGCTGAGAGGGCGGCTCGGCCAGAAGGAGGCGTGCAAGCGAAACGCGGAAACGCTCTCCGCCAGAGAGGGTGTGGACAGGGCGGTCTACGCTGTCACCTCGAAGGAGCAGCCGGGCAAGCTGATTGCGGATGGTGCCTGCCGGAGTTCCCGGCGCGGCAGTCTGCACGTTCGCCATCGCGCTGGCATCATCGTCGAGCCCGTCGAGACGTTGCGGAAGATGGCCGACGAGATCGGTCACAAGGCGCCCATATGGTCTCCCGCGAGTCGGCGCGGCTCCCAGAACGACTTGCTCGACCAGGGTCGACTTCCCGGTGCCGTTCGCGCCGACCAACGCGACGCGCTCCGGTCCTTGGATCACGATGGTCTGCTTCTCGTCCACGAGCTCCGCGAGGCGCCGTCCACGCGGGACGTCCGGATCCGGCAGGACGAGGTGGATGTGTTCCTCATCGCGGACGCGCGCGTCTGCTGCGTCGACGGCGGCCTGCGCGGACTGCACTTTGTCATCGAGCGTTGAGCGCATTGATCCTGCCGATGCCTGAGCCTTACTCGCGCGGTTGCCCGCCATGAGCTTCGGGATGCCTCCGTCCTTCTGGGTCTTCTTCGCGGTCCTCTCTCGGCGCGCCAGTTTCGTCTCGGCTTCGATGCGCTGCCGCTTCTCGACCTTGAGCGCCTGCTGTGCCGAGCGCGCAGCTTGTTGCGCGGCCACCTGTTCTAGATCCTGGTACTCCTTCCACGCGCTGTAAGGGCCGCCGAAGGTGTCGAGCGTGCCACCGAAGAGCTCGGTGGTGTTGTCCATGTGGTCCAGCAGCTTGAGATCATGGCTCACCAGGACGAGCGTCCCCGGCCACTGGTCGATGAACTCGGCGAGTTTCGCCCGCGTGGCGCGATCGAGATTGTTTGTGGGTTCATCGAGGAGGGTGATCGGTGTTCGGCGGATGCGCAGCCCGGTGATGGCGATGAGCATGCCCTCCCCACCGGAGACCTCAGCCACGCGACGGTCCAGGTCCCCCGCCGAGAATCCGATCTGATGCAGTGCCTCGTCGGCACGGGCTTCAATATCCCAGGCGTCGCCGATCGTGTCGAAATGGCGTTCGTCGGCATCGCCGGATTCGATGGCCCTCATTGCGGTCAGGATCTGGTCGATACCGAGCAGTTCGGCGATAGTGGTTTCCTTACGAAGCGTCAGCTTCTGCGGTAGGTAGCCGACCTCGCCTATCGTGTCGATCTGCCCGGCAGTCGGCTGCAGATCGCCCGCGATGAGCCGGAGCAAGGTGGACTTTCCGGCGCCGTTGCGACCGATCAGGCCGGTCCGGCCGGTACTGAATGTGCCGTTGATTCCGGCGATCGCGATGGTGCCGTCTGGCCACTCAAGGGTCAGATCGCGAAGGGAGATGGCAGATTTCGTAGACATGGGTGGTATGTCTTCTTTCTCGTGTCAATCGCCCACGGGCGTGACGAGGATCAGTTCGGTATTGATGGGGGGCGGCAAGCAGCTGCCCGCAAGCGGCGTCGATGCCCGTGCCGAATTGCCGGCGCTGTTCGCGTGCACCCCGGGCACGGTCCGTCCGTGCGCACGATCGTTCACGCCGTCGAGGACGGGGTCGATACTCCGGAGCCGCTCCAGCCGCCTCGTTGTATCGGATGACGCCGACGTGGAACAGCTCGCCTTCCGCGGAGTCAGCGGATGCAGCCATGGTCCGAACCGTTCCCAAGCTCGTCACTAAACGCGCCGGGGCGGGACGCGATTTGCGGTTGTGCGTGACGATTGCCCTTCATGAGCGGGTTGCGGGTGCCAGAGGGTCTGGCGGGACAACCGGTCACGGGGCGATGAGCCGATGCGGGGGAGAGCTGCGACGGGTGCTGCCAAGAAACGACCGTCCTGCGGCGGGGATTCGCTACCCGGGTTTCGCGAGGGAGGAGGTGGTCGAGTACCTAGCAGGTCGAAGTCGCGCGCCGTCCGGAGGTCGGTGCGATCCGAAGTGCCCGGCGAGGTTTCACGCACCGCTGTCAAGGCCCGACGACGGCCGGACTCACAGTGTGCGGTCTGGAGAAGCATTCACCGTTGCGGGCGACGCCTAACCAAGTGAAAGCCACCGGCAGTTCGGTGGCTAAGCTCTGTCGACCTCAATCAATTCCATGTAAGCATTTTATCAGTCCTGGTTCCTCCGACTGGACGCGGCAGGCGGAGCGGTTTTTGTGCCCGTGCCGCTGGCTACCTTGCTCACCCTGCGTCACATGGTGGTCGAATCGAAGGGCGATGAGCCACGCGCGTGACGAAGACCCCGGAGAAATGGAGGTGGCCGCCGTCGATCCCGCTGTCGATGACCGCCCAGATGATCCGGCGGCCGCGGGCGTCGTAGGCGCGCCAGGCTGCGTCCGCTTTCACGGTCGGCGCGGAACGGTCGATCTGCGGGTCCAGTGTGCTTGAGTGTCGTATGCGGTGACACCGATGACGTCGACGAGCCCCATCCGGTCACGAACGGTGCCTGCCCGGTAATGGTGCATCCATCATCTGTTTTCGCAGGGTCGGCGTAGCTGCTGCCGGATACACCGGCAGTGATCGCGCCCGGGCTGCTCGAGACGTCCTCATCGGTTCACCCCGGTTGAGCTGGACCTTTGAACCTCATCCGGCTGTCCGCCGATGGGTGTGGCTCTCAATGTTGCCGTGTGTCCACGCGGACACACCTGGCTGAGTGGGGGAGTGTGCGTGCAGCGACTCTGGGAGTTCAGCGTGCACGTCTACTCCTTCACCGAGGTGGACACCCAACTGTGAGGCACACTTGCGGGGGATATGTACATCCGCTCACTCTCGATTGCAGGAGTCCCTGGTCCAGGCGTCATTTCTACTCGAAGATGCTTTCGGGAAGCCAGTCGGCGTCGAAGCCCCGGTTCGAACAATCGGGCCTTCGCCGCGAAATACGCGTCCATGTCGGGGTGAAAGTCCAGATGGTCGCGGGCGAGGTTGGTGAACAGTCGCGTGAGCTTTCCGAACGCCCCGAGATCGCCATCGACGCTGGCTGATGTCACCATGAGCCGATTGATCATGATTCGAGCTGCCTGCTCCTCCACCGTTCCGGCGGCGAACAGGAGTGACCATGAGCAAACCTGCCCGTCGCGGTGCGCACGACCCATCGTTTGGCGTGCGGCAATTCCGGAGTAGTGAGGCTGGTGGAAGAACCCGATGCGACGTGCCGATGAGGCGCGGGAGCCGTCGACCATCAACTCGGACGACTGCAGATTGATCGCAGATGCGGTGTTGAACACCACGACCGGGTTGTGGCCGCGCTGAAATCTGATGCGCTCCGTCTCGAGATCGCCCCCGCCGAAGATGCGCGAGACGCCAATGCCGTGCTCCTCCAAGAGACCCGCTACCGGGTCCGCGGCCGTGGTGACCAATTCGACGGCAACGAGTACCTGGTAGCGCGTTCGACGTGTGCGGCTACCAGCTCGGCGGTCTGCGGGGCTCGCAGCATGCCCGCCTTCTGCCGGAACCGCATCAGAGCGGCACGGCCGCGGGCGGTGTCGTTCCCCTGGCGGGCGATCCTCATTGCGCTCCGGAAGTCACTCCAGTCCTGGTGGTACGCAGCCCATTGTGTGGCGGTGAAGTCGAGCGGCAGGCCGTCGATAGGTGCCGGCCCCCAGGGCGCGTCGCGATGCATCATGACGGGCGGGTCGCAGTCGGTCATCCACTTCCGGACGCGGGTGACGGCCTGATGCTGCAGCCGCTGGGAACCTTTTGCTTGGTCGTTCCAGTCCCATTTGCCCTTGTCCCACCCGGGAGCAAGGGGAAGTCCATGCTCGACCAGTTTCTTACCGAGGTCGGCCCACTCGCCCGGCGGGTCATCGTGCAGTTGCGCGAAAAGCGAGGACAAGTAGGTGTATTCGCCTGGGTGATGACCCGGCGTCGCCGTCACGGTGATCACGAACGGCACCTTCTCTGGCGGCGCGGAGAGGCGGTTAGTTCGCCGCTGGTACTGGGTGCGCTGGGCCGTGTGGTGCCTGAACGATTTCACCACGGCGGCCGGTCACCGGACCCGAGGAGGGGGTGGAGTAGCCGCCCTGGCGAGAGAGCGCACTCGGTTGAGCGAAGCGGCCGGCCGTCCCAAACCCGGTGACAGGGTGCGCCCACGCTCTGATGCGTGCTGGTCCAGCCGCGGGGAGTGGACAGCCGACGAGGCGGCGTGACCGTGGCCGTGCTCGCGCAGGCTGCCCCGCCCTGTTGTCCGGGGCGTTCAGCTCAGCGGCCGGCGCAGCCGTGCGTCGTCGAAAACGATCTCGATCAGCGGGCTGTGCTTGAGCCAGTCCTCCAGGCGCTGGCGCTGGGTGACGCGCATCTGCAAACCGGGCTCGTCCTGTAGGCCGACCACAGCAGACAGCACGCGATAGCGCACTGCGGGATCCTCCACCGGCACCGCCGTGGCCGGCAGGTCCGCCCGGACGCCGTTCTTGAGGTGGAAGGTGAAGTGCGGGTGCGCCGACAGATTGGCGTGCCAGTTTCGGGGCACCGGCATCCCGCTGAGGTACCAGCGGCCGTCGACATGGTGGAACCAGATCTCGATGCGCCGCGGGCGACCGGTGCGCCGGCCCAGGGTGGTTATGTCAATGGTCCGTGCCTCGCGCGGCGAGCCCGGGCCGATGGTTAGAGCGCGCTTGACCGCGCCCACGTCGTAGCTTCTTTCCGCGATGTCGGTCATAGTCGGCTGCCTCACTCGCGCCTGACGGAATGGATTTGGAGCAAGTCAACCCGTCACGCCGCCACCGCTGCTAGGGAGATCCTGGCGGATCCTTGCACGATCCTGCCGACACGCAGGCACACCACGGCGACGATATGCCAGCGGTCGAGAGTCGGGCAGTCACGAAGAAGCCAACGCATCCCTGCACGGAGGGCTGTGGGTGGGAACGGCTGACGCGGTCTCGTCGCGGCCATCCAAGAGGATTAGGCAAGAGGTGTAGAGGATCATTCTTTTCGCGGGCTCCGCGCAGTGGTTTCCTCGAAGGGACACACTCCCCACGGATTCCGGCGAATCCTCAGGCCCAGGAGGCGCAACATGAAGGTAGCCGTCGTCACCGGCGCAAGCTCCGGCATCGGCCAGAGCGCCGCCCTGCAGATTGCCCGGCGCGGTACCGGCGTCATCGTGACCTACAGCTCCAACGAACAGGGCGTCAAGGACACCGTCGCGCGGATCGAGCAGCAGGGCGGCACTGCCGTGGCGTTGCACCTGGATCTCGGCGACACGTCGGGATTCACCATCTTCCGGGAGGCCGTTGCCGAGGTGCTGCGCAAGACCTTCCAGCGGCATTCCTTCGACCACCTGGTCAACAACGCCGGATTCGCCGGTATGGCGATGATCGAGGACACCCGCGAGGAGGAATTCGACCGGCTCACGGACGGCCTGTTCAAGGGGCCCTTCTTCCTCACCCAGGCCCTGCTGCCGCTCCTCGCCGACGGCGGCGCCATCGTCAACCTGACCAGCAACGCCACGCTACCCCAGGTGACCGCGCCGGGATACTCCGTCTACGCGGCTCTCAAAGGCGCCGTGGCGGTACTCACCCGCTACATGGCCAAGGAGTTCGGCCCCCGCGGCATCCGCGTGAACTCGGTCGCACCGGGAGCCACCGTCACCCGCTTCGCCGACGACGCGTTCATGAAGAACCCTGAGATCATCCCGGAATTGGCGAAGACCTTCACTCTCGGCCGCGTCGGCGAGCCCGACGACATTGGCATGGTCATCGCCATGCTGGTTTCCGAGGAAGGCCGCTGGATCACCGCCCAGGACATTGAAGTCTCCGGAGGCCAGAACCTCTGAACTGCTCCATAAGCTGTGAGCCCAGCTAAACGCGCCTCGCACAGCTCACTCCGTGACGGCCCGAGTCGGCCGGCCGGCCACGGACGGTCCGGCCTCGTGGGCACACCGGACATCTGCGAATCATCACGTGCCCGATCCTGATGGCCAGAGGTCCCAGCTTGGAGGTTTGTGCAAGACTGGATGCATGTCTGCCCTGCATGAAATGCGCGAGCTTCTTGATCGGCACGCACGACCCGACATGAGCACGGCGATCGACGGCATCCAGGTATGCAAATTCACCCATCCTCGCGCTTCGGTGGCCGGGATGTCCGGGACCGTGCTCGCAGTCATCGCCCAGGGCGGCAAACGCCTCGCCCTGGGCGAACGCCTCTACGAGTACAGGCCCGGCGAGTACCTGATCGCCTCTGCCGACCTCCCCGTCACCGGCCATGTCATGGACACCGGGCAGCCCACCCTCGGCTTCGGTATGACGCTCGCTCCCTCAGCCCTTGCCGAACTCCTCCTGGAAGCCGACCCCCGAGACCTGCCGCCCACCCCACGCACCACATCACCCGGCATCGCCGTTTCTACGGCTTCGCCTTCACTGCTGGATGCAATCGTGCGCCTGCTGCGGCTGTTGGAACAGCCTGCAGACCGCAAGATCCTCGCTCCCATGATTAAGCGGGAAATCCTCTGGCATCTCCTGCGAGGGGAGCAGGGAGCCGCCATCCGCCAACTCGGCCTCGCCGACAGTGCACTGGCCCACATCAACCGCGCCGTGCGTCAGATCCGGGAGAACTACGCCACCGCCTTCCGCGTGGAGGACCTGGCGGCAATCGCCGGCATGAGCGTTTCCGCGTTCCACCGCAACTTTCAGGCCGTCACAGGAATGAGCCCGATCCAGTTCCAAAAATGTATTCGCCTGCAAGAAGCCCGGCTCCTGCTAGCAAGCCGCCCCTCAGACATCACCGGTGTGGGCCTCAGCGTTGGTTACGACAGCCCCTCCCAGTTCAGCCGGGAATACCGCCGCATGTTCGGCGCACCGCCCAGCAAGGACACCCAACTCCGCACTCCGCCAGCAGGACTCGTCACTGCGCTGCCTTGAGGCCATCCTTCGCGTGCGCTCCACCGACTGATGGGAGTCGATCAGCGAGCCTTCGACAGGTACTGACCGTCCCACGGCAGGCTGATCACTATGTCGCTTGCCAGGGTGATGGGACCACCTCGTTGCCACGAGCATGGGACCACCCGAAGGTGTCATCGAGCATCGACCTCGCCTTCTGAACTGTCAACCACGCCATGCCCGGGGCGGGTGCGTTGCCGGTAGGACGGTCCCTCGATGACGAGGGTGTGTGCCGAGGAGGTGAGCCGGTCGATCGCCGACTGCGCGAGCAGGGCGTCGGTGGTCATCGACAGCCGTTCGGAGGGCTCCCTGTTCGAGCTGACGATCGTCGCCTTGCGGCGGTGGCGCTCGACGACCAACTCGTAGAAGTCGTTGGTCTCGGTGGCGTCCAGGGGCCGAAGCGCGAAATCGTCGAGGACCAGGAGATCGACGGTGGCGATGCGCCGCATCTCCGCCTCGACCGAGTTGTCGAGCCGGGCGGCGCGCAGCCGGGCGAACAGCTTGTCGGCGCGGGCGCAGAGCACCGTCATCCGCCGCCGGATCGCGACGTGCCCGAGGGCGGTCGCCAGGTGCGTCTTTCCGACCCCGACCGGTCCCAGAACCAGAACCGAGTGGCCGGCCTCGGCGAACCGCAGCGACACCAGATCTGAGAGCAGGGATCGGTCGTAGCGGAGGTCGTCGAGGGCGTTCCAGGTGTCGATTCGCATCGACTGATCCAGACCGGCCTTCGCCGACCGCAAAGTGGCCGAGCGTGATTCCCGCCGGGACACCTCGTCGGCGAGGAGCAGCTCCAGGAACGCGACTTGGCTGAGCTGGTGCTGGCGGGCAAGCGCGAGTCGCTCGGGCAGGGTGTCCTTGAGGGCGCCGAGTTTGAGTGTTTTGTGAAGGGCGATCATGTCGGCGCCGATCGGATCGACCGGCCCCGCGGGGGCGGGTGGGGGCGTTGGACTGCCCGGTCATGCACGACGACCAGCACGGCACCGCCATCGTCGTCCTGGCCGCGCTCGAGGGTGCGGTCAAGGTCCAGAACCGGGAGCTGTCCGAGCTGCGGGTGGTGATCTCCGGTGCCGGCGCCGCCGGTGTGGCCTGCGCGAACATCCTGCTCGCCGCCGGGATCGCGGATGTGACGGTCCTCGACTCCAAGGGCATCGTCTCCAAGGACCGCCAGGACCTGAACGAGGTCAAGGTGGATCTGGCCGCGCGCACCAACCCGGCCGGCCGCCGCGGCGGCATCGTCGAGGCGTTGGACGGGGCGGATGTGTTCCTCGGGGTGTCCGCGGGCACGGTGCCGGAGGAGCTGATCAGGGCGATGGCAGAGGGTTCGATCGTGTTCGCGTTGTCGAACCCGGACCCGGAGATCCACCCGGACATCGCCCGCAGGCATGCGGCGATCGTGGCGACCGGGCGCAGTGATTTCCCGAACCAGATCAACAATGTGCTGGCCTTCCCCGGGGTGTTCCGTGGTGCGCTGGACGCCGGTGCCCGCCGGATCACCGAAGGTATGAAGCTTGCCGCCGCCGAGGCAATCCTCTCGGTCGTCGGTGACGAGCTGGCTGTGGACAAGGTCGTTCCCAGCCCGCTCGATCCTCGCGTCGCCCCCGCTGTTGCGGAGGCAGTCGCCGCCGCTGCTCGTGCAGAAGGCGTCACCGACTAGCGAGAATCCACCCGAACACTCCGATCCGGCTAACCGGCGGGCCGCTGCGCACCCTGCTCGCTATCGAGATCCTTCGCAGCGTCGCTGGCGACGGCGCAGCTCAGTTCATGGTGTGGACGCTCTCCCGTGTGTGGTGCTGGCAGGACCCGTCCGTCGTCTTGAGTCCGCAGTGCAGCAGGCCGCCCGCGGATTGTTTGGTGGATTGCTTGGTGCCAGATGGAGGTGGGTCATCCTTTACGGCGTGGAGGGTGATGCACGGTGCATCACACCGGATGTTGCCGTTAACGTTCTCTGGCGCGCCGACGGGGCAGTGGGGTGGTGAGTGCGGTTCTGCCGGATGTGGTGTGGGCAATGTCGTGGTGGGGTTGGTCTCGGGGGTTCGACCGCAGAGGTCCGGATACGAAGGTCGTCACCTTCCGAGTTCTGTATCAGTGCCGTTGATAGCCGGGAACGGGTGGCCGTTGTCGGCGTCAAGCCGCTTGTGGTGGCTTGGAGTCGATGATGTTGTGCCAGAGTATTGTCCAGTCCGCTTGTCGCGGCCAGAGCGGGTGGGTCCACGGTTGCGTGTAGTCGACCTGGAGAATTCCACGACCGAGAATCTGGTGCCTGCGTAGGTTCGTTCTGAGTAACCGTGCGTACTCGCTCCTACTGCCGCCCTTTGGCTGGCCACGCCTTTCGGGCTTGGAGATTGGTCCGGCTATACGCCGCGGTGAGTTGCTCGATGGTTTGGGCGTGGCAGTCAGTTTGGTGGAGTGCGTGCCGGAGTGCGTCGTGGAATCGGTTCTTGGACATTCCGAAGGTGACGAGGATGTCTTCGTCGGATGCTCCTCCGTACGGCGCCCAGGTGTGGGCGAAGTGGATAAGTTCGGCGTTTTCGTCTCGGGGGCTTAGGCGTTCGTTGCGGGTGCGGTCCCATTGCCTTCTTCGGCGTAATCGTCGGTAGTTGTCGATTTGGTCGTCGTTCTTGGTGGCCTCTTGCGGGGGTGCGGGGTGTGGGCGGCTGTGGCGGTTGTTGGGCATGTCGGTCCTGGGTGGGTAGCTAGTTGACGGGTCTGTGTGATGGTGCTTACACTGATTTCCAGTTTACTGGATAGGAATCCAGTTTGTAGAACCCAATGAGGGTGAACTTGAAGGGAGATCCCATGCGGATCGGCATCGATGTCGGTGGCACCAACACCGACTCGGCGGTGCTGGACGGCACCCGGGTGGCAGTGTGGGCGAAGACTCCGACGACAGCGGATGTGCTGGATGGAGTCGCGGCCGTACTGCGAAACGTTGCCAGCCAGGTAGATATGGGTGCGGTCGACGCGGTCAATATCGGCACCACGCACTTCGTGAATGCCCTAGTCGAGGTACGCGGGCTCGCACCGGTGGTCGCGATTCGGCTGGCGACGCCGCCGCAGACGCTCGAACCCATGGTCAACTGGCCGGTGGCGCTGCGCGATGCGGTACTCGGTGAGGTCCACGTGTGTGCGGGCGGCCACCAGTTCACCGGGGTTCCGATGCAGCCGCTGGACGTTGAGGCGCTGCGGAAGATTGCAAGGTCGGCGACGGCCAGAGGTTTGCGGCAGTTCGCGGTGAGCTCGGTGTTCTCTCCGGTGAACGCGGAAGGGGAGCGGCTGGCCGCCGACATCATCAGGGCGGAGTGCCCGGAGGCGTCGGTGACCTTGTCGCATGAGATCGGCCGACTTGGCATTCTCGAGCGGGAGAACGCTGCGATCCTCAATGCCGCGTTGCGGCCGCTGGCGGCGCACGTCGTCGCCGGGTTTGCGTCGGCGATGGCGGAAGTCGGGTTGTCGGTGCCGCTGAATGTGTCGCAGAACGACGGCACGGTGATGGGTCTCGAACTCGCGCGGGAGTTCCCGATGCTGACCTTCGCGTCCGGGCCGACGAACTCGATGCGGGGCGCGGCGTTCGAGGTGGGCGCGGGTGACTGTGTGGTGGTCGATGTGGGCGGAACTACCACGGACATCGGCCTGTTGCAGGGTGGCTTTCCTCGGGAGTCCGCGCTCGCGGTCGATGTGGCCGGGGTGCGCACAAACTTCCGTATCCCGGATGTCGTCTCCCTCGCGATCGGCGGTGGGAGCATTGTCCGCGGCGACAGCGACAGCGACACAGTCACCGTGGGCCCGGACAGCGTCGGGCACCAGCTGACCGAACGGGCGCTGGTGTTCGGTGGTGACACGCTCACCTTGACCGATGTGGCAGTCGCCGCGGGGGTGGCCGTGGTCGGAGACCCGGCACTGGTCACCGACCTGGACCCGTCCGTCGTCGACGCCACCCTCCGACTCGTCAGGACCCGGATCGCGGAAGCGATCGACAAGGCGAAGCTGCAGGCGGGCGATGTTGCGGTTGTCGCCGTGGGCGGCGGGGCGTTCCTCGTCGGTGACCGGATGCCTGGAGTCGCGGAGGTTACCCGTCCCGCCCATGCTCCGGTAGCCAACGCCGTCGGAGCCGCGGCGGCGAACGTCAGCGGTGAAATCGACCAGCTCTATTCACTGATGACACAGACCCGGGACGAGGCACTTGCCGATGCCCGCGCTCAGGCAGTGGCCAAGGCAGTCCACGCCGGCGCCGCGGTCGATACGGTACGCATCGTCGACGAGGAAGACATCCCGTTGGCCTACCTCGAGGACAGCGCCGCGATTCGCGTGCGGGTCCGCGCAGTCGGCGACCTGCCCGCGACTGAATCGAACAACAGTAAGGACAGCGTCGATGTTGCTGGATGAGGAACTGCTCGAAGACATGGCCATCGGTGCGACGATCCTGGCGGTCGGCGGCGGGGGTGACCCCTACATCGGCAAACTGCTCGCGCGCGAGGCGATCCGAAAGTATGGGCCGATTCCGGTGATCGATCTCGCCGACGTCCCAGACGACGCCCGTCTGGCATTCGTTGCCGGGCTCGGAGCGCCCGGGGTGGTGAACGAAAAACTGCCCCGCGCAGAGGAAATCATCGCCGCGGTCGAGGTTCTCGAGGATCATCTCGGGTACCGGTTCACGCACTTGGTGCCCGGCGAGACGGGCGGGCTGAACGCAATCTTGCCGGCCACCGCCGCGGCCGCCCACGGCATTCCCATGGTCGATGCCGACGGTATGGGTCGCGCATTTCCCTACATGGACCTGGTCACACCCACGTTGCACGGCGGGCGGATCAGTCCGATGTCGATCGTCGACGAACACGGCAACCGCATTGTTCTCACCAGCGAAACGAACGCGTGGGCCGAGGCGATCGGGCGTGCGGCGATGGTCGCCTCCGGGTGCATGACGATGACTGCGCTCTACCCGATGACCGGCGCCCAGGCCAAACAGTGGCTGGTCGGCGGCACGGTCAGTCTGGCTGCCCGGCTCGGCAGGACGGTCAGGACCGCGCGCGCCGATCACCGCAATCCCGTCGACGCGATCGTCGACGAACACGGCGCCGTCCGGCTCTTCGACGGCAAGGTCGTCGACGTGGCCCGACGCATCGAAGGCGGGTGGAACCGCGGCGAGGCCGTCCTCGACGGCATCGACGCATTCGGTGGACAGTCCATGCGAGTGGGCTTCCAGAATGAGTACCTGATCGCGACGCTCGACGGCGAAACCGTGGCCACCACACCTGACCTGATCATGACTGTAATCCTCGAGACCGGCGAACCGATCCCCGCCGAGGAGATCCGTTACGGATACCGGGTCGCGGTTCTCGGGTTGTCGAGTGACCGGCAATGGCGGACCGCTGACGGCCTCGCCCTGGCCGGTCCGCGCAGATTCGGCTACGACCTCGACTTCGTCCCCGTCTGCACCCCGGACGCCGGAAGGTCAGCGTCGTGAGTGGTCCGGGCCGGATCGTCCTGCATGGCTGTCAGGTTATCGACGGCACGGGCGCCGCGCCCGCGGCCGCCGATGTCGTCATCGAAGACGGCATTATCGTCGATGTCGGTCGGGGCCTTGACGGCGACGAAGGCGTCGACGTGAGTGGGCTGACGGTGATGCCTGGCTTCATCGACTGCCATGTGCACACGGTGTTCTCCGGTGTCGACCAGCAACGGATGCTGCAGGAGCCGTTCTCCTACCAGTTCTACGCAGCGGCCCGAAACATGGCACTGACACTGGACACCGGCGTGACCACCGTGCGTGACGCCGGCGGCGCCGACCTCGGCATGAAACAGGCAGTCGCCGACGGTTTGATCGAGGGCCCCCGATTGCTCACCGCAATCACGGTCCTCGGCCAGACCGGCGGACACACCGACGGCTGGTGTGCCAGCGGCGGCTGCGTTCCCTTGCTCCAGCCGCATCCCGGGCGTCCCGGCATGATCGTCGATGGCCCCGACGAGATGCGTCGCAGGGTCCGTGAGCTAGTTCGTGCCGGTGCCGACACCATCAAGATCTGCACCTCGGGAGGGGTCATCTCGCCCCGCGACGATCCCCGGCACGCCCACTTCAGCGCAGAGGAACTCGATATCTGCGTCGCGGAGGCCACGGCCGCCGGGCTCGACGTCATGGCGCACGCGCAGGGCGCACAAGGGGTGAAGAACGCGATCCGGGCCGGTGTCCACTCGATCGAGCATGGTGTGTTCCTCGACGACGAGGCCATCGATCTTCTCGTGGAGACCGGCACCTGGCTCGTGCCCACCCTGATGGCCAGTCACGCGTTGCTCGGGGCGGCGGCCGCGGGGACTCGACTCCCGCCCGTTGTGCTCGACAAGGCCCGCGCCGCCGCGGACCAACACCAGATCTCGATCGCCCGGGCCGTCGACGCGGGGGTTCGCATTGCGATGGGCACCGACAGTGGTGTCTTTCCGCACGGCGACAACCTCGACGAACTCGACTTCCTCCACACCGCAGGCATGACGCCCCTGGGTGCGTTGACCTCTGGCACCTCCGCCGCCGCCCAACTGCTCGGGATCGGCGACACGGTCGGAACAGTCCAGCCCGGGAAACTCGCCGACCTCGTGTGCGTGGAAGGCGACCCACTCGATCTCGTCGGCTATCGGAAAAAGATCACCCAGGTCTGGCAGCGCGGGCACCGTCGCCGTTGATCTTGCGCAAAGAAAGAACCGACCATGCCACTAATACCTGCGCCGGCCGAGGTCCTCCAACTGGCCACCGACTGGTTCAATGCAGCCTTGAGTCGTGACCGAGACTTCGTCACCGCACACACCAGCACGCTGACGGACGACTGGATCGTCACCATCGGATCCGAACCGTACGCGCACTATCGGTTCGACGATCTCCTCACGCACCTGGGCGAGGTCCCCCACGTATGTCAGTGACCGCGGCGCCACGCGGATTCGTCGACGAAGACACGGCCTGGACAGTCGATTTCCCCGAAGTCGACATGCACCACGACGGTGTGATCACCGCCCGGCACACCGTCGTCATGCGCCGCGTCGACGGCGCCTGGAAGGTCGCGCACTCACACCTGTCCGAAGGCGTCAAACGCCTCCTCTGACCCCACCATCTCGCCCCGCACCCCACCAGGACGCGTTCCGGATCCTGCGCGGGGCGGTCACTCCGGGCTGAAGCGCGCCCGCGCCCAGCCTCGTTCGCCCGCACCAAGGAGAGCCACTATGGCATCGAACGGCACTGACGATTACGCGTTGGACCGCGTGCCCGACACCGGCCGACGGGCGTGGTTCGGCATCGCCGTCCAACGCTTCGGACAAATATCCGCGCTGACCCAGTTCCTGGTCGGCGCCATGCTCGGATTCCGAATGGAATTCTGGAACGCCGTCCTGGCACTGACTCTGGGCGCCATCGTCATCGAACTGGCGGCGATCCTCATCGGCATCATCGGTGTGCGCGAGGGACTGTCGACCACACTGCTGGCCCGATGGACTGGCCTCGGTACCGGGGGCGCGGCCCTGCTATCGCTGATGCTCGGATTGGCGATCACCGCTGGCTTTGGTGTCCAATCGGGGATCGCCGCCCAGGGCCTCGCCTCACTGTTCGGCGCCCTTCCCGTCTGGGCCTGGGCGGTAATCTCAGGCCTGGTAGTCACCGTGATCGTCGTCTACGGCATCTCGTCTCTGGCGTGGACCGCCTACCTCGCAGTGCCGCTGTTCCTCGTGCTGGTCACCTGGTCGATAACCAGCGAACTGCTCCGCCACCCGCTCTCCGAGGTGATCGGATCGCTGCCGGCAGGCCCACCGATGTCGCTGATCGCCGGCGCCACCTTCGTGGCCGGATCCTTCTTCGTCGGAGCAGTGATCACCCCCGACATGTCCCGGTTCAACCGCAGCGTCGCAGACGTCATCAAACAGACCGTCGTCGGTATCACACTCGGCGAATACGTCGTCGGTGTCGCCGGGATCCTCCTCGCCCTCGCCGCACGCACTTCGGATGTCGGCGCGATCGTCCTATCCTCGGTCGGATGGGTAGGAGTGCTGGTCATCGTGCTCGGCACCGTCAAGATCAACGACTGGAATCTGTACAGCGGCAGCCTCGCCGTGGTCAATTGCATTGAGACGATCGTCGGTCGACGCGTTCACCGTGCGACGGTTACCGTCGTCCTCGGTGCCGTTGGAACCGGTGCCGCCGCAGCAGGAATCCTGGGCTGGTTCGTCGAGCTCTCCTCGGCCCAGGGCTATGTGTTCGCCCCCGTCGGCGGCATCATGGTCGCCGAATACTTCGTGGTCAAACGGTGGCGGGCCGACCTCGACCGCACTCGTTTCGCCGCGACCCTTCCCGACTCCGCCCCGCGCTGGGTACCGGCCACCATCGTCGTGTGGGTGCTATCCGCACTGTGTGGGGCGCTGGTCCCGGTCGGCATACCTCCGGTGAACGCCTTCGCCTTCGCGTTCGTGTCGTACGTGGTCGCGGGGAAACTGGGCCTGGTGACCGCGTTCGGGGGATATCACCGCACCGAGCGCCTGCCCGCTGAGATGAGTAGCGTCTGACTCGTCACGGCCCTGGACGACGTGTGCTGATCGGGACATAGGCTGCGATCCCGGCATCGACGGGAGCACGGTACCGCGGACGCTCGGCCGGATCGTTCTCACCGACGCGCGCCTGGAACGACCCGGCTCCGTCCGGACTCTAGTCGCTGCGGTCCAAACACCCGTCCACCCAACAGACTCCACACAATCACCAATAAGGACACCGAGATGGAACATGCGACACCGGATGTCGTGACAATCGCCCGAGACTTGATTGCCGCCGGTCATGCACGCGACGGGGCGAAAGTCGCCTCGTTGTCCGAACCACCGGATGACACCGCAATCTTCACCGTGTCGTCGGCGCCCGACTCGAACCTGACACTTCAGGCGCTGCTCGACCATTTCAACGATTACCCGCCATGCGCACTGATCGGCTCTCAGCCCGCCGGTTACATGTACGGCGACTCCGCATGGGTCTTCGACAACCCCAGCGTGGTCGTCCCCGGCGAAGGCGCGATCTCGATCCGGATCACCGTCGTACTGCACAAATTCGCAGAGGGCTGGAAAGTCGTACACGCACATCTGTCCGAGGGCGTCGCCCACCTCGAATGACGAACCATCCGGATCACGGAATCCTTCTCCGGCGGTGGTGGTGGTCCGACCGGCGGCGCAGGTACCACCACCGTCCTCCGAAGCCGCGGCGAGTGCGAGTCGTTCGGTAACCGCGCCGGCCTTGTTTGATAAACTAGAATAATGTCCAGCAAACTGGAAGACGTGTCGGATCCTACGGTGAGCAATGCCCTAAACCCGTCGGAGGGGGAACCGTCGATCGGTCCCGCGCTCCGGGAAGTTCGACGGCGGCGAGGGCTGTCGCTACAGCAGGTCGCACTCGCTACCGGAATCTCGAAATCGTTTCTATCCCTGGTCGAAAACGGAACGAACGACATCACGTTCGGCCGACTACGCCGGCTGATTGACCTTTACGGGATCGATATCGCCGACCTCCTTCCCGTTCAGTCATCCACCGAGACGGCGGTACGGCGCAGTGATCGCAAGAAGCTCTACTCACCGGCCGACGGCATCGACATCTACCTCGCGTCGCCCGACACCCGTGGCGACCTACTCGCCGGCATCGCCCACCTAGCCCAAGGGTCGGCCATGACCGAAGACGCCACCCACCCCGGCGACGAATGGGTCCATGTGACCAGCGGAGTGATCGACCTCGTCCTCGACCACGGCGTCACCACTGTCAGACTGCAGGCCGGCGACAGCGCATACCTGCGAGCCGGGCGCGCGCATCGGTTCAGCGCACGCACCGAAGAACAGGCTGAGGTCATCACCGTGCTTGCGCAAGGCTCGCGATGGCGTCCGTCCAGCGAAACGCACTGACTGCACTAGCATGTCGAGGGAGGCCAATCGTTCAGAGACCCGCTCGTGGTCGCACGCCTCCACCGTGACCAAGGGAATGTTGTCACCCCTACGATTCTTCGGCTGACCGATTACGACGGCCTCGACATGTTCGGCGGCCTCGACGCCTCCACCCTGCCATCCCGCCAGCAGCGGATTCTGGCAACGATCCGGGACTGGGTGGCTGCACACGGATACACGCCGAGCACCCGACAGATCGGGGACGCGGTGGGCACGCCGTTGAGGTCCTCTTCGGCCCAGCGAGCGTACGAGTAAGGTTTCGACGCGTAGACGGCGAGTTCGTCAGGCAGTTGAGCGCCGATGTAGGCATACGCTTTGAGCGCCTTGTAGTACTTGGCACCGGGCGCGGATGCCCGGCAAGGGACGTCGAGGGATCCAGATGCGCTCCCCGGGCCTCGGGGTGGGTATCAGCCGGCGCGGCGCTGGCTCGTTTGGGCTTGGAGCGTCGCTGGGTGGTCTTCCGTACGGCCATGAGCGTCGGCTATTCCCAGGGCGAATCGCCGGGGTCGACGACGTCGACTGCGGCCGGTGTGGCGGCGGCTGGCGCCGAGGAATCGCGGGCTGTGACAGCGGGCGCGGGGGCCGGTGCAATGGCAGGTCGATAATCTACGTCGATAGTCTCCACAACCTCAGGTTCGGCCGACGGTTACAACGCTGTCGACTCTGTATTGGTTTGCGGCGCAGCCACGAAGCCTGGCGGGTCGATCTCGATCGGCAGTTTCGACGACAATCCGAGGATCATCGCCCCGCATAGCGCATAGCGCATAGCGCATAGCGCATAGCGCATAGCGCATAGCGACCGCGAACATCGCATCGAAAGATCGCCCACGCTGTGCTGGGATCCGCGGCCGCTGCCTTCATCGCGTCCGCGACGGCACGCAGCGTATCCGGATCGCCGGCCACCGCGGCGCGCGCATCGTTGGGGTCGATCAGGCCACACACTTGACGTTCCGTGCCATTCTCGGCCTGGCTTGCTTTGGATCGCATCCTTGATGACGTTCGATAGGGCCCACTGGCGCCTGATACAGAATTCCCTTGCCTGAGGTCCGACCCGCGGGCCTCCATTGACAAGGGAAAGATGAACTCACCACAGAACTTCATCGCCACCGGCGCAGCATCCGGAATCGGACTCGCCATCGCAGAACGACTGATCGCGGCCGGCGCCGGCCCAGCCGGACGAGCTCGCTTCTCCGGCAGTGTTTCCTGGCATCGGACGAGGCAATTACGTGACCGGCACTAGCTTGGCCGTCGACGGCGGCTCCGAAGTCGGCAGCTTCCCTGGCCTGAGCTGACCAACGACTCCTCACATTGTCAGACGGTCCCGGATCAGGTGCCTCGTCATCGAGGATCCGACCAGGGGACCGTCTGACTTGCTTTCCCATCCACACGCGATCGCGTCACTCGTGCCTATGCCGGTCGTCTCTGAACTTCGTGGCACCGTCGATCAGGGCACGTGTGCCCGCGCTCAGGTCGTCCCGCCGTGTGCAGAGGCACACCGCTGACCGCGGTGCATCCCTGACCGGCACGAAGACGACGCCCTCATGCCGTCTTGTGTCGTCGACGAATTTGCTGGTAATCACCATCGCCGCTCCACTCGCCACCACCTCGAGCATCTCGTCCATGGTGCGTACCGACGGGCCGTAAATCACCGGCCGACCACTCGGCCGCGGGTCGCACGCCCACCACCTGACCCATTCGGGGTCGGCGCCGTCCGACCGGACATGCGGTTCGTCGTCGAGATCGCCCAGGTCGACGTAGTTGCGGCCCGCGAGCGCATGCCCAACCGGAAGCGCCGCGACACGCGCCTCGTCACACAGCACGTCGAGTCGGAGTCCGGACCGGTCGGACATCGGTGGACGGAGGATCGATGCGTCGACCTCACCTGATCGGACCGTGCTTGCCAAATCGGCCCATTGAAGCTCGACCAAGGCCACCTCGAGTCTCGGCCGGCGCTCTCTCACGAGTTCGAGAAAACGACGGGTCGGCCCGGCAAGGGAGGCCGCCATGAACCCCAGTCGAACTGGCGGAATCTCCGACGTCGCCGCCTCCACCGCGCGTCGTGCGGCGGCCAGGACTGCCCGGGCCTCGGGCAGGAACCGGCGCCCGGCTGCCGTCGGCTGCAACGGATGCGCCGATCTGTCGATTAATTCGACGCCCAACTGCTTTTCGAGCCTCTTGAGCTGCTGACTTAATGCAGGCGTGCTGATAAGAGTTTCTCTGACGCGCGGCCGAAATGCCCCTCTTCGATCACCGAGACGAAGTATGCGACGAGCCTCAGATTTAGATCGTCCACCTGGCCACCGAACCTTTTTCTGCACCTCTGACCTGCCGCGATAACCAGCAGGTTAACGAACTGAAATCAAATGTAATGGACATCACATTCATTACCGAGGAGATTCTAAATCACTCCCGAGGCCACCCGGACCACGGCAGCCACATCACAATTCCGGGCATTCTCCCCACGAAGATTGGATGCGATCATGCGCATTGCAGGCCCCGACTACTGGATGACCAATCCCGGCATCACCCCAAAGGGAGTGCGGAAGGAATTCATCGATCCCGAGCAGATCCCGTGGACCGATTGGCTCATGCCCGGCACCCGTTTCAAGCTCCTCTACTGCAACCTCGTCACCGGATCGTTCACTGTCATCCTGCAGGTCGACGCCGGCAGCGTCGCGCCGCCGCACTGGCACATCGGCAACGTCCAGGCGTACATCATCGACGGCGGCTTCTACTACGAGGAGGACGACAAGGGCGAGACCGGGATGTACACGTGTGAGGTCGCGGGTGCCGTCCACTCTCCGACGTCGCCGCAGGGCACGACGATGCTCGCCATGGTCGACGGCCCGATCGCCGGTTACGCGCCCGAGGGAGAGCTCGGCGCCATCGCGGACGCCCGCCTGCATTACTACATCGCTGCGGCGAACGACGCCGTCGGCCACACCCAGCTCGTCGACTACGCGACCGATCCGTCGGTCGGCATGCACAGCATGGTCCCCGAGGCCGCGAAGTGAAGTGCTCGGTCGGTCCGGTCCGGCAGCTCGGCTACGCGGTCACCGACATCGACGCCGAACTCGACTACTGGACGAACAGGCGGGGCGTCGGCCCGTTCTTCGTCGTCGAGCACGCCCCGTTCGAGGACGTTCACTACCTCGGACAGAGCGTCGAGATCGATTTGACCGTCGCGATCGCCTACAGCGGATCCATGCAGATCGAGCTCATCCAGCAGAACGACGCCGGCCCGTCGCCCTACCGCGACTTCATCGCTGAGCACGGCCCGGGACTGCATCACCTCGCGGTGTTCGCCGACGACTTCGACGACACGGTTCTGCAGGCACAGGCGTCGGGCGAGGCGGCCACCTTCACCGGCAGCATCAGCGGATTCGGCCGGTTCGCCTACTTCGACACGGCAGGTCAGCACCTCGCCGTCGAGATCGGTGACGTCGGAGGCGGAACGGGCGTGACGGAGATGTTCGCAGCATTCGAAGAAGCCGCGAAGAGCTGGGACGGCTCCGACCCGGTCAGGGTCGTCAACCCGGCGGTCTGATTCGCACCACTTCCGTTTCCCGCACCCGGTCGGAACGTCGGCTGCCGGCCTGGTAGTGAGACACCGGGCTGGCGGCCAGACGGGGATCGCACTGAGTGTGGAGTATCGGAAGCTTCGATCCTGGTTTGACGACGACTTCGAGGGCAACGTCGATGGGGTTCCCTGCGGCCGCCTGAAGTTCCGGTGGGGGCGACGTCGATGCCTTCGAGGGCGCAAGCATAACTGGCCGAGATTCGCTAAGTCGCCGATGCGCGAACTGGTCGTCCCGGGGTAGATAGCACTGACGGCGGGTTGGGGTGATGCACCGTGCATCACGGTGGGCGGCGACCTGGCGGACGATTCTTCTGGTTCGAGCGCTGTTCTGCTGACTGATCAGATCCGTCTGATCGCCGGTTCCGGTGGAGCGAGACGCGGAGGCTTGCGATGGGAGTGAGGGTGTGAGTAGTCGGGTTTGGGTTCGCCGTCATGCGTCTCGGTCGGCGGTTCCACTAGGGAGTGCGTGCGGTCAGGATGCGGGACTTGATTTCCGGGGTGGTGGTGCAGACCATGCTGAAGGCGGCTTCCCGGACCAGCCTCTCGGCGGGTTCACCGCGTTGGACGGATGGGCTTCCTGCGGCGGTGGCGACGTAGTTGGCCGCGATGACGGCGAATTGGCTGGCGCGGGCGCGGGCGTCGTAGATGTCTCCGTTGCCGGTGGCCGCGTTGTTGAGGGCCTCGCGGATGGTGATGTGTGTTTCCCACAGTTGTGGGGAGGGGTGTCCGATGCGGTCGGCTTCGGCCAGGCATGATCGTGCCACGCCGAGGGCGAGGGAGCCATTGATCCGGAGAATCGCCCGGTCCGCGATGCTGAGTCCGCCGCGACGAGCCTTTCGGACGTGGATGACTGCGGTGTGGGGGACGTGGTGTCCGTTGAAGGTCAGTGCGACGGTGTTGGATGCGTCGGCCGCGGACAGGCAGATTCGGTTCGCGTGGACAGTCGGTCCGTCGGTCGCGTCCATGAGGAAGGTGACGGTTTTCTGGCCTCGGGTGTCGTATGCGGTGACACCGATGACGTCGACGAGGCCCCATCCGGTCACGAACGGCGCCCGCCCGGAAATGGTGTATCCATCGTCTGTTTCGGTCGCGACTATAAGGGGGTTCTCCGGGTTCGCGTAACCGCTGCCGGACACCCCGGATCTGACGGCGCCGCTCTGCAGGTCGGCGAGATAGCGTGCCTTGAGGGTGTCGTTTCTCGACATCACCATTCGGAGCAGGGTGCCATGGTGCTGGGCCCAGACGAAGGCGGTTGCCAGGCAGCCGCTGACGAGGATTTCGCCGACGTCCGCGAGGGTGTTGACGGGATCTGTGGTGGCGAAGGCGAGGGTGTTGACGGGATCTGTGGTGGCGAAGGCGAGGCCGTAGAAGCCCCGGTCGCGTAGTGCGGCGAAGTGCGATAGCGGGATCCTCCCCGACCTGTCGACCTCCGTCGCCGCTGGTCGCAGCACCTCGTCGGTGAGGTCCTGCGCTTGCTGCACCCAGTCCGTCATGGCTGACACCGTATCCACACTGAGCCGCACCCCGCCGACGCACTCCAACGGTGGGCGGACGCCGTGAGACTCGCCCAGCTTCCGAGATCTCGCCCAACTGCGGCAGCGGTCCACTGCCGCAACGTCGATCGAGATGTTCCCCAGATCGCCTCCGGTGTTGCCCGACAGCAGTAACAGTCGGTCCGTCACCCGAGGTGCGGCGGCTCGATGACATTGGAGGACTACCCGCGAAACGGGTGAACGTCCCTCTGGACGGCTCATCGGAGATCAACTGCGCGACGTGTGGTGTGACGCAGGGTCCGGCGGATCTGATCGAGGGCGGCTTCCCGCTGCTCCGGGGTTGCTTGCATCGCGTTGCGATGGTGGATCGCGGTGCGGCGGACGTGTTGTTCGCGGCGGCGCCGGGCGTCGGCCGTGGTGCGGTGCAGGCTGGGAGAGGAGCCGGTCCAGTCGATGTGGGTCAGTCGCCAGCGGAGGAGGGCGACCGGTGAGCTAATCCGGTCTGCGGTAGGCCAGGTCCACCCGCGTTGGACGGTGTCGCGGTCGAGGGCCTGTGCGATGTCATGGCCGGTCCAGTGGGTGGTGTCGATGCCGGCGGCCTTGATGGCGTCGCAGAGGTGCCCGATGTGCCGGTGTGCGGTGAGTCCGGGTGCGCGGGCGATGAGGGTGGCGGCGGCTCGTTGCACGTGGATGGGTCGGGGTTGTGGGGTGGACGTGTGGTGCCTCGCGTGTGCGCGTTGGTGAGTACTACGTAACGAAAGATTATGTGAAGGAACGTAAGTACTGGGGGATAGGGTGTCAGCGCCGGTGGCCTGGGGGTGAGATGTGGTGGCCGCGGGGTTGGGCTGTTGGGGTCGGGTGGTGCGGTGGCTTTCGAGGCGTCGGGTGGCGCGGGTGCGGCGCGGACGCGGTGGTCGTTGTGGGGGTGGGGGTGTGGCGTCGACGATGTGTTTCGGGGAGCTGAGTGCCCAGACGGATGCTGCTTGGTGTTGTTGGCCGCCGTGGTGGAGTTCTGCGGCCATGTACTCGTGGGTGCGCAGGGTGCGGCCGCGTTCGACTTCGATGCCCATGTTGAGTGTTTTGAGGACTCGGCGGGCGCGGTTGACGACGGAGAGTGAGACGCCTGCGTGGTGTGCGATGAGTTGCCGGGATGCGGTGACACCGCGGCCGGTGGTGGAATCCGCGAATCGGGCGTGGGCTGCGGCGACGGCCATCAGGCGTTCGATGCCGATGCTGTGGGCGGTGAGTGCTGCTCTACCGGTGATGGTGTGGGTGATGTGGTGGCGGAGTTGGCGTGACCATTCGGTGCGGCCGGACCAGACGGGGATGGTGGCTTCGCATCCGGGTGTGGTGGGGAGGGTGAAGGATCGGCCGCGTTGCCCGGTGTCGCGGTTGTATTCGTGGAGTTTGTTGATGGCTTGGGTGGCGGCGTGGACGGACGCTTCCCAGGTGTCGACTTCTGCCGACTGCGGAATGTGCGTACCGCCGTGGACGGATGACCGGATGTCGGTGGGCGAAACGGGTTGTGTAGGTGCTGATTCAGCGCATGCGTTAGCATCAGACGTACCTGCCACAGGTAAGTCCCTTCGGGGAATGCAGTACGAGTGTCGGAAGCGGGTAACTTCCGGCACTCACCCTCAGCTTGTTATTTAACCTGGTTGGGTTTCACTTTTTGGCTCCGTGATGTCGATTTTCGTGCGTTTCCCGACGTGATGGTGCTGGGCGGGGCGG
>NZ_JBHXWI010000089.1:0-31138 GCF_042671975.1 Rhodococcus sp. NPDC127593
CCGCGCCGGGAGACGGGGCGAGTCGCTGCGCTCCCCGCCAGGGAGCCGCTGCGCGGCTCGCAGTGGGCGGTCCTCGTTGCCGTCGATCGAGTCGCTTCGCTCCTCTGAGTTTCCGAAATTAGGCTCTCAACCGCGTATTTAATCGGTGCGACAAGTTGCCTTCCCGACTGAGAAACGAGGCTGGGGACGCTCCCGGGTGCGCTCAACTCGCCGCACGCTCCCCTGCTCGACACCTTCATGATCATACCCACAGACTACCACTAACCCTCATCATGCATAAACCATTTGAAAAATGAATAGCATTCAAATATGTTGTACAACAGCAGATTATGAATATCTCAAGATAATAGTTGTGCAGAATCATTGAAAATGACTACTTGCCAATATATTACCCAACCATATTGGTAATCAACATATTTCAAAAAAGATCGAAACGGACGAAACCGACACCCGCACCTGCCCCG
Source organism: Rhodococcus sp. NPDC127593 (assembly GCF_042671975.1). Classification (NCBI taxonomy): domain Bacteria; kingdom Bacillati; phylum Actinomycetota; class Actinomycetes; order Mycobacteriales; family Nocardiaceae; genus Rhodococcus; species Rhodococcus sp. NPDC127593. The sequence goes on from NZ_JBHXWI010000089.1 coordinate 465, forward strand.
CACCCCGGCGCCGGCGGCACAACAGATCGCCGGCGCCACACCCCCTACATCACACCCACATCACAAAACGAAACACCAGATCACAGCCCCATCACGCACAGCGGTCCGCACCCCGGGCGCAGGATGCGGACCGCCAAACGGTGGACAGGATCAGCTCGCGAGGACCTTCTCGAGGGTGCTCACGACAGCCGCGTCGAGCTTGTCGAAGCGGCCCGAGATCGCGCCCTCCTGATTCCGCTCCGCCCGCGAGGCACCCTTCACGGACTGCTTGTGATGAGCCCACGCGTTCACCGCTAGCACCACCGGCGAACGCGGTCCCCCGCCAGGTGCTCTCGCGCACATCATGCCGGTACATCTCCACCAGCTCCTCCCACACCCGGGACGCGATCGTGCGCGCACGGCCCGCCTCCTCCGGCACCGGATACCAGGCATCCAGGAACTCAAACCACTCCCGATCCGTCACCGTCGTCGACGACAGGTGCCGCAGCGTCTCGGTGAACTCGTCAGCGGTCTCCTCCACTAGGCTCAGCGCCTGCCGGGCCTCGTCGATCCGCAACCCGACAACCGACGATGCCGGATCTTCACCCGCCGACCCCGCGCCTGCCCCAGCGCGATCGCCATCGTCTTATCGCACACCGTCGCCGTCACGGTGCGCCCGTACGTCGTCGCCAAACTCCCATCCAGCGACGTCGCCGCCCAACAAATTGGGCCGGTAGCTGAAGTCGGTGCGGGCGTCGTGCAGGGTCTCGGGGATCGACACCTCTACCCAGGCTTGCCCGCCGTGGCGCAGTTCGGCGGAGGTGATCACCAGGGTGTCGCCGAGGATGTTCGCCACCGCGCCGAGGAGCCATTCCCGGTACTGGTGCGGCTCGTAGCCCTCGGAGAACACCTTGAACACCTGGCGGGTGTCGCTGCGCGCCACCGCGACCATCTCCGCCAACGGCTGCGCCAGCACCGGGCGCCCCTGCTCGTCGAGCCCGGTCATCGACTCCACATCCGCCGGGAATTCCGATGCGGGAGGGCCCGTGCCGAGGGGTGAAACGGAGGCTTTCTGACACCCAAATGTCAGGAGTGGTTGGGGGTACAGCAGAACCGGGGTCACTGTCCATCCGTTCCGGCCTGGCAAGGTCAGGATCGCGTAGAGCCGCTGGTCGAGGATCCGGCGTGGCGGCGCGCCCAGCCCACGACCGGGCGGAGGGCGGGACGGATCGTGGCGCTGGTGGCGTAGCTCATTGCCGGCGGGCCGCCACGATGTTGCACTCGAAGGGCGCCTCGATGCTGCCGTCGGTGGTCGTAAACGGTGCCAGAACATCGTGGGCGTCGGCGCGGATGCGCCGGTACTCGTCGTCGGAGATCCGTTCGAGCAGCGGTGTGCTCTCGACTTCGGTAGTCACGAACGCGTCGACCGAAGGCGCCCGGTAGGTGCCCAGGCGGGTGCCGATGGTCGTGATCTGCAGCCCGGCCGATTCGACGAGGCCCGTCAGCTCCTCGACGTCGCCGCACACGAAATAGGTGCCCAGCAGCGACATGGCCTCGGTGCCGGCGTGGCGGGCCGCCATGTGGACGAAGGGTGCGAACGCGGGCTGGGCGTCGAGGGCGCCCGGGACCACGACCGCCACCGTCCCCCCAGGAGTGACGACCCGGGCCATCTCCCGGAGCGCCCGGGGACGATCGGGGAAGAACATAAGCGCCATCTGACACAGGACCGTGTCGAAGGACTCGTCCAGGAAGGGGAGCGCCCCGGCATTGCCCTGGCGGAATTCGATGTCGGGTCGGACGCGCCGGGCAACGGTCAGCATCGCCTCGTTCAGGTCCACACCGACGATCGTGCCGCCGGGTACCACCAGGTCGGCGGCGGTGCGGGCGACGATCCCGGTCCCGCAGCCGATGTCGAGCACCCGCTGGCCCGGCGTGACGCCGGCAGCGTCGCAGAGGATCGGTGCCCACTGGGCGAAGAACGCCGGGACGAACGCGGACTCGTAGAACTCGGCCACTTCGAGGGGGATCTGGAAAGACTCGGAAGATTCACCGGACGTGGTCATGACCTCATCGTGCGCCCAGGCCGTGGGATGAGGGAAGCATCGGGCAGCTACCCCATCTGGCACTGTCACGTTGACGGGTTCCGCAATCGACCCCACGCCCGTGCCGACAGAGCCGCCGTCGGCAGAGTTGCCTCGCTATCGTGTCTTTCGTTGCTGCTGAGTCGCTCTTGTCTTCGGCTCCTGGACCAGCAGCAGCAACGCATCACGTCCTCGTCGCCGGCGTTGCTCGGGCATCGACAGCCACGACCGATGATCCGGATCGGCCAACACCTCCGCCAGGGCTCGGACCCGGCCACGATCACTTCCCCTCATCCGCGCCCGATCCGTCACCGGGTTCTCGATAGCGCACGCCAACACCACCGCATCGTCGAGATGACGCCCCCGATCGCGGGGATCCTCGAGATAAGCCGCCCCCTTGAGCACCAACGCCCCCAGGGCATCCGGCACACTCAACTTCGTTGACACCCCATCGATCTCGATCAGACAATCCACCGTCTTCCGCAGCGCGGACGTGCCCGCAGGAACCGCGAACACCTCCCGCCCCGACACCATCGGCCGATACTTCGGCGCCAGGTGATCGGCCACCATCACATCGACCTGCTCGGCACCACCCGCGCGTACGAAACGGTGCACCCGCCCCCTCACCGGCATCTGCAACTCGTATCCGAGCTGCTCGAGCCGGGCGCGGACACCACCGAACGTCGCGGCACCGGTCTCGATATGCAAAATCATGTCGACATCGACCGTCGCCCGGGTCGCCGGCACACCCGCCCGCACCGCATGCAGCTGAACCATCAACCCACCGACCGGCGCCTGCACCGTCCACACCGGCCGCTCACCGGATGTCATCGAGCAACTCCCCCAGCACCCGCGCCCCGGCGCTGCGCTCCCGGGTATCGAGCGACTCCATCAAATCCACCGCAACCGCCGCCACCGGCAATGTCGTCGTCGTGAAAAACGGATCCAGCGCAGTGACCACCCTCAACGTCACCTCCCCCTCACCGTCCGCCACCAAACCGAAGGTATCGACCACCCCGGCGAGTGCGTCGCCGACCACATACCCGTCCACCGCACCACCACCGGTCCCCGACAAGCCGAACCGGCCCGCCACCCCCTCAACGTGGGTCAGGGCGCTGACCCCGGTGGCCGCCACATACCCGCCGGTGACCAGAGTGTTCATCTCATCACCCCACCCCCGCATCCGCTGCACCCGCGCACGCCGGCGGGCAAGAAACGCCACCTCGTCCGCGCTCGCCCGTCGCAGCCGATGCCTCAACCGGGTCCCCTGCGACGGCGAAATCCAATCCACCCCCATGCCAGAGAGCATCGCCAACGCCGCCCACGCCACCTCCCCATTCCACGGCCGACCCCGATGACGGTCAGCCTGCGCCACACGGTGCACCGACCCCGCATCCAACAGCAACGCCTTACCCACCTCCCGCGTCACCACCAGCTCCCCCGCCCGCGCGAGACGAGTGACCTGCCGGCCCGTCACACCCAGCTCGGCGGCCGCCGCCGACACCGACATCTCACCCATACACATATAGTCTCACCCGCGACCACATGTCGCAATAACCACTGGTCATAGTGCTAAAAATGAGCTGCCGACCCTACCCGACCGACCCAGGACCGGCACGCAGCCGCATCTACCTGCGAGCCGCATGTGACTGTTCCGGCGGTCGCAGAACAAACCGGCCCACCGCGCTACTCCGAGCAGCGGCATCCTTGCTGATACGGCAAGAACTCTCGCCGAAACCGTCGGTCCTATTGCACCGTGTGGGCATGGAAGAAGCCGGCGAGATCACCGATGTCACGACGACACCAAGCGAGGCGGACGAATGGGATGCGCGCTACAACGAGCGCGATCTCGTGTGGAGCGGAGAACCCAACGGCGCACTCGTCGACGAGATGACCGGCGCACGTCCAGGACGCGCCCTGGACGTCGGCTGCGGTGAAGGCGCCGACGCACTCTGGCTCGCCCACCGGGGATGGGCCGTCACCGGCCTGGACGTTTCGCGCATCGCCCTCGACCGGGCCCGGGCCCACACCGACGGGAAGGACGTGGACATCACCTGGGTGCTGAGCGGACTGCTCGATGCCGAGGTGCCCGCGGGCGGTTTCGACCTGGTCTCCGCCCAGTACCCCGCCCTACGCAGTACCGCCGACCGCGCCGCCGAACGCGCGCTGATCTCCGCCGTCGCACCGGGCGGCACACTGCTGGTCGTACACCACCACATCCGCGACGCGGACGCGGCACGCGAGCACGGCTTCGACCCCGACGATTGGGTCACACCCGGTGACGTGGCAGCGCTACTCGATGACAGCTGGCACATCGACATCAACGAGGTACGAGAACGTTCGATCAGCGGCGGCGCGGGTGCACACCACACCCACGACGTGGTTCTGCGCGCGCACAGGCTGCCCCACCACAGCCCCTCCATCAGGCACCGGACAGCCAGTGGTCACTCACACGACCGCACCCGCTACTGGGACCACCGAGCGGCGCGGTGGGCAACCGTCACACTAACTAACCAACCCCGAGACCAGCGGTCATCAGTCGGAACCCTGAAACCCCCAGTCCACGACCACATCCGACGCCTTCGAACAACCCGACCAGGTTCAGTCGGGGTGAAGAACAGCTCCATCGACATGAAGACCCACGCCACCAACGCCGCCATCGGCACGAACGCAACACCAACGGCACAGCGAACTGGCGGGCGGGCCGCCACGGAACCGTCATCAGCCCGCACGCCACCACCACAACCGCTGGTCCCGCCCAGATCACCCAATACCCGGCCGACGGAGGATCCGGCCCGAACGAAGTGAACGAACCGTGCGGATACACCCACGGCTGCGGAACATCGAAGTTGTGCTGCCAGCATCACCGCCGGCAGAAAGCAGAAGAACCCCAGCAGCAGACCCACGATGACGGCCAGCGATATCCGCAAACCCTTCCCCGCTCCTGCCGGGTCGCCTCGTCCACACCATCCATCATGGCTCCGCTGATCGATTTATGACGAAGTTCCTATTCGGGCCACTGGCAACATCATTCGGTCTGCTTGGGATGCCCTGTGCCCGCATACTTCAGCCACAACGTGCGGTGCTCGACGTCCAGCACATACCAGATCCTGCCGCCGGCGGTGACCTCGTACTGCCACTGCTCCATCTCCACCCCATTGTGTACCCCGGTCGCGAGCTTGCCCTTCAACCGGTGATGACGCGTCGTCGACTCCCCTACGACCGTGCGGCGACGCAGCTCCTCGTACGCCACCAATGTGTTCGCCGGCACCTGCCGGCACAGCTCATCCCACCCCTTAACCGCCTCACTGGTCGCGAACCGCAGCTCCCACAGCTCCCCGGCTGCTGGCGGTGCGACCCGCTCACCCCGCTTCGGGCTCACAGCTCCGGCACCGGCACAGCTCCGAAGTCACCCTCGGACGACGCCGACAGGATCCGGGCCAGCTCCGGATCGGCATACACCTCCGCCGTGTGGCGCCACATCTCGATCGTGCGGGCCGGTGGAGCCGGATTATCGAGCGAGGAACCCGCCCGCAGCGACGCGATCAGCTCGTCGACGAAGTCGGCGAGCTCCTCACCCGACAGGTAGCTCACCCACGGGAAGGCCGCCGCCACCACCTTGCGAACCAGCACGCCGTCATCCGAATGCAGCAGGGCATCGACCATCGCCGTCGCCGCCGCGAGCACCTCCCGCTCCTGATCCGCCCGCACCGCCGTCATCAACACCAAATCCTCGTCATCGCGCCGCGTCACCCGCAGCGGCCGCGCCCCCGACCGCTGCCACTCCGCCAGCGTCGCCTTCCCCTTGTTCTGGATATCCGAGAACGGCACCTCACCCACAGACATACTTTCAATGTACTTTTAAAGTATGCGGTCGGCAAGAAGGCTCGGCTGCGTGCCCCCGGGCGCCGACAGTCTTGCTGCAGCCGAGACAGGCGCGGACCGTGGTCGCAGTGTGCACATCTGACCGGAATCCACGCGCTGGTGTCCGGGTCGCCCTCGGCTACGGCATGCGCGTGGTCCCCACCACGTCCCGGTCCAGGGTCCGCTCCGAGGTGGTCATGGCGCGCCCTGTGCATAGCAGCGGATGCCGTGGCGGACTGCTCGCTGATCCCACCGACCTCCCGGGCCATCCAATTTAAGGACCTCGCGCGGGACGCGAGGAAGACTGCGAGCGCGGGTGCGACGAATGGCAGTACCACGTCCCCGCATCACGTACAGAGGCCGCCGCAGCATCTCGGCCATGCCGATGATGCTCCGTGCCAGTACTCCGGTTCAGGTTTTGCCTGGTCCCGGAGTTCCGGCCATGGGTGGATCATTGCAGCCGTGGCCGGTTCCACGGCCCCCGGTAGCCAAGAAATCAACACTGAACTACACTGTTAGTGAGCGTTAGGAGATCACTTGTGACTGTCGCAGACGATCGCCAGGCCCGCGTTGCCGCAGAGCAGTACGCCGCCGGCGCGCTGTCGTTCGAGGACGCACTGACCCGCACCATCGGACACCCGATCGATCGAGCAACGGTCGCCACGGCTCTCGGCTACCTCGCGTCCCTGAGCGCCCTGCAACCGCACGGGGCGCTCTCGCGTCACGACGCCGACCTACTCGACGAAGCCGGCTTCACCGACGACGGCGAACGAGCCAGCCTTGCCGTCGCGCTGGGACAGGCACAGACCATGAGCGACCTCCGTCGCACCGCCCTCACCGCCGCCGAGGTCGCCGACCTGCTGAAGGTGAAGGCGCCCCGGGTCCGCCAACTCACCTCGATCGAACACAAACTCTGGGCCCTCGACGACGTCGATCGACGAGGACGCCTATACCCGAAGGTGCAGTTCACCGACACCGGGATGGTGCCGTACCTCGACCACATCCTGCCCCAACTCCCCGCCGACCTGCACCCCCTCACCGTCAACGCGGTGCTGACCCTGCCCCGCGAAGACCTCACCGTCGACGGCCACCCCGCATCGGTTGTCGAGTTCCTCACCTTCGCCGCAGCCGAGAAGGACCTACCCACCGTCCTCGAGGTCGTCGAACGCGCGACGAGCCTTTAGCTAGTGGCCACGACCACCCCACCCCCGATCGCGGACATGCGCGATCAGGGGGTGCGCGACGACGAACTGGTCACCATCGCGGCCACCACCCGCCGTCTCTGGCGTATCCACCCCACCGACGGCGCCCACGTGTTGCCGTGGCACGGCTTCCGCACATACGGGCCACTGCTGCGCTTCGACCATCACCCACGGCCGAAAGCCGACCACCCCAAGTACGGCATCTGGTACGGAGCCAGTAGCCCGCGCGGCGCCCTCGCCGAGGTCTTCCAGGAAACACGAGTGATCGACCGATTCCACCGCGCCCCGTATCTCTCAGCACTCACCCTGGAGCGCCCACTCACCCTGCTCGATCTCGGAGGGTTCTCCGGCGGCACCTGGCCGACCCGGCTCGGATGCAATCACTCTCTCGACTCCGGCCCGCACTCCCCATCCCAGGCGTGGGCCAGGACGATCCACCGCGCCCACCCGAACCTCGACGGCATCGCGTACCGCGGCAGATTCGCCGGTGAGCTGTGCGTCGCACTGTTCGAGCAGGCCACAGGCGCCTTCCCCACCAACCCAGCACTCTCACTGCCACTATCCCACGTCGGACTCGCCCGCCGCATCGACAGCGCAGCAGTGGAATTGGGATACCAGGTCATCTGACCCGGCCGCGCACGGGGATTTCCAGCTACAGCCACCACGACGACACTGGGCCGTCACTCGACTGCGCGATGTCGAGATACTTGTCGGTGGCGTCGACGTCGGTGCGGGCGAGGTCCTGGTCGACGTTCTCGACGGCGAGTATCTCAGAGCCGCTGCGGGCGTGAATCCTCCATCCGTGCGGGGCGGTGCTGTCGACCGCGAGTGCGTCCACGCTTCCGCAGCAACGAGCGGCGACCTGGTCGGGGCGTGGCGTGATGATCTCGGTGTCCGAGTGGGATGAGGTGGTCCACTCTGTAATTATTCGGGGTCGCGAGTGATGTGAGGGTGACCTGATGGCCCACAACGCGAGATGTCCCACGTCGGGGCGTGAATCGTCCAGTCCGGGCCTCGGCCATTACCAGGATCGTCCACCGCATCCGTCCCTTGGGCGCCGGGGCGATGCCCCACTGCTTGCGCGCAATGAGCGGGCCGGGACGCGCGGCCTGTCGTCTACCGCTTGGCGTAGTCGGCGACGCCGGTCCAGTCGATCACCACGCAGGGCTCATCGCCGAGAATCCAGGCATCGTGACCGGGCGGGCAGATCATGAGATCGCCGGGACCGAACTCCATGTCCTCCCCGTCGTCCATGACGATCTTCATGCGACCCGAGATGACGTAACCCATGTGAGCGGCTTGGCAGCTGTCCGTCTTGGCTATCGGTTTGACGTGCTTGGACCACTGCCAGCCGGGCTGGAAGGTCGCCCTCCCCACCGCGCCGGACGCGACGTTGACGAGTTCGAGCTTGCCCATCTCGTCCTCGAAGGGGCGGGTTTCCTCGGGTGAATCGAGACTCTTGCGGATCAGACCGGACATCGGTTTTCCTCCCACGTCGTTGAGGCGGCACCCACCGATCCGGTGGACCTCCGACCGGCCAAATCGGGAACCGCGGGATGAATCGAAATTTTCTGACACTTCAATTCTGGGCGGGCACCATCGTGTGCCGCAACACCGACCGGCGGCCCGTAGGTGGGACGGCGGCGCACCGGGCGAACCGCCTTTCCCCAGGAGCACCCCACTGGCACCAGGGTCCCACGCCAGTGCATTTTGTGGGCAGAGCTGCTACCGGGGCGGGAGAGTCGTCGAGTTGCCGGATGGGTAGGTAGCGCTGCGGCGTTCTCGAAAGCGTGTCCGGTGATGCTCCATCAGGACTTCGGATTCGGTGTCGATGCTACTTGGGTGGCGGGCGATCGCGTGTTGGAAGGCGGCGCTGCGTCGGCGGAGGAAGGTGGCATGTACCGTCGCCGTGTCGTCGGCGAGGAGGTACGCGACGGCACCGTCGCAGTCCAGGAGGAACTTCCCGTACGCCCGCCTCACCGGCGCCTGCTCGTCGAAGATCACCGGCAGCACCACGTCGTCGACCAGGTGCAGCGGGAAACGAACGAGCCTGTATGCAGCCCGTATTAGCGCTCGCGCCACGGCGCCCGGTCCCATGGTCTGATCGTAACGCCAAGGGTGTGCACCCGCGCCCGTGTTGACGTCGCCGGCGAGTACCTGCACGATGTCACGCGGACCGCACCGGCTCAGTCTTGTCCAATCCCGCGGTTCCCCCGGAGCCTGCCGCGCCGCGGGGAGGAGATGACCGGATGACCGCGACGAACCCGACGCTGTCCGGGGTGGAGTATCGAAGATGCGGGCGAGTTCATCGAGGTCAGGGCAGCACAGAGTAAGGCAGCCGATGAGATGCGTACAACAGCGAACGGGATCGCGCGCGTGTGGAGCGGAGAACCCAACGACGCACTTGTTGACGAGATGACCAGCGCACGGCCGGGACGCGCCCTCGACGTCGGTTGCGGTGAAAGCGCCGACTCACTCTGGTGCGCCCGCCAGGGATGGCAGGCGGCGCGACGCACCCTCGAACGAGGAGACCACGCTCGCGATCTTCCGATTCCACTCCTCAGCGCTCCGTGGGCGCTCCCGGACAGGAGAGCCGGCGGACCGCCCACCGCCGATCCTCGACTCCGACAACACAAGCTGACACCGCTCTACTTGTCTGACGCTCGAGGGTAGGACATTTCAGCCCCGCAGGCGATGTTCTCCACCTGCCTCGAGAACGAGAATTGTACTTGTTCAGGAAATCGAATGCCCTTCAGCCGGAGCGCTATTGGGCACACCAAGCAGGAGAGGAGGTCATCATGTATACGTGGATATTCACCGGATTCCTCAATGGGGTCAGCGGCGGATTGATTCCCCAGGTGTGGGGACCAATCTAATCCGGCATCAGCACACACCAAACACTATGTGCGACTAGGAATGCCGGAGGGGCAACGGAGGGATTTTCCATCAAGCTCCCCTGCGGCCGGATGGGCGGCCCGAATCGGCGCCAGCGACCGATCGGGTCGCCGACCATCCACACGGGGGCGGCGCTGCGTGAACCGTGCCGGAGTTCTTGCCGTTCCGCCCTGATGCCGGCTCCGGTTGGAGAGTCGAGTGTTGAGCGCAGTGGGCCGCCTCGTACTCGTCCAGGCGAGACATCCGAGGCCCGCCGAGGATCACCCGCATATCCAACCAATCGCCCCACTCGATCGACGCGTACTCGGCGACCGTGAACCTGACTGCCGAAGAGTAACCCCACCGGGGCCACCCCAGGTGAGCACACCCAGGCCCCCGTTCTGCCCATGCTCTGCGTACCTGGTCGAGGCGGTCGGTGATGCTCGCCCGCACCCCCGTGCGGGGTCCGCACTGCCGGGCTCACCGACGACCGTCCACGCGGACGTCATCGTCCCGGCGGAATCGGGCTTTCCGACGCTTTCGGCCGCCCCGAGGGCGGCGGCGAACGACCGCACCAGCGCATCGCGCGCCTACTGTCACTCGGTCAGCGCCTTCACCAGTGCGACGCTCAGCTGCCCGACATCCGACGCCGCTGCCGTGGTGGCGGTGTTGTGAGGTCGGAGTGCCTTTCCGGGCGATATCCGCGACGGCCAGCGTGGCCGGCGCCCCCCTTTGCACGATCAGCGCCTCGACGAACCCTGCCCGTCCAGCACACGGTGACCGTCATCGAACGCGCGCGGGGACAGCACGACCACCACCTCGTCCACTGTGACCGGACCTCGGATGAGTCCGGACCACCGGGGCCCAGGTGACCGGCATCGGCGCCGGCGGCGTCGAGATCACCGATGGTGCGGGGTAGTCACCGGCAGCCCATCGACGACCTGCCAGTCCGCCCGCGACCGCGAACTCCGCTGTCCGATCACCTCGGGCAGCGACAGCCGGATTCGGCGGTCGCGGTCGGCTCCACGAGATCGGCATTCAGATCCCCCAGCCCGCACACCCCGGCGGCGGTGGTGGTGCGAGAGCACCCCGGTGGGCACCAGCCGATCCAACGACTCGGGTCCGGCGGCGGCCGAGACCGTCCTCCGGACCCACATTTTTGGGGGGGGGCGAGGAGAGCTCCATCCTCCGACTGAACCCAGGAACCGCCCGCACCCGTTCGGCCTAGGGTCCGGGCGTCCACCCCTGGCCCTGGACACACAAGATCGGGATGCCGTCCGGCGTTTGGGAAGCCTGGTCGGTCGTGGGGTCGCATGGTTCCCCAATGTTGTGGACACCGACGATGTCGGCGGTGACCCAGACGCCGTCCGGGTAGTAGTCGCGGGAGTAGACGCAGACGATATCCTCGCCGGTGGTCACGTCGACTCCGACCCGATTGCCTGAGCATCGCTGACCCGCTGTCCCCGGAATGGGTTCGGGCTGACTTGCACCGGTGGCGTACGCGATCGTTGCTCCGCCGCTGACGGTGGCGGTTGGAGCGGCCGAGGCGATGCCGGCCCCGAAGGCGATGACCGGCGCGAGGACGGCCGAGGCAACGGCCGCCACACGCAAAGTTCTGTTGTTCATTGTGCTCACTTACCAATTTCTGATGGGCCTGGCTCAGCGCCGAGCGCGGCGCTGGAATTTGTTGTGGTGACGTGTTCGCGGGCATCTCGTTCGAAAGGTCGGGATTCCCGCTCTGTACACCATCCTGATCCGTGGCACCCGCGGACACCATCCTCGCCAGGGTGGAAACTCGTCACACCGGATGAGCTTCCGACCGTGATCGACCTCTCGGGCCGACACGATCGAGGGACCCCCGCAGCCCGTGCCGTGCCCGGCGCCCCTCGACGACGACAAGCCGCGATCGATCGTCACCCTCGGGCCGCGACGCCATGACCGGGAGCGGTCAGCTCGAGGCTCTCGTCGCCGGCGTCGGCGAAGACAGCCGGACCGAGGCGCTCTGGGGTGAGGTCGTTCGCGGCAGCGGCCAGCCCTCGAGGTGCGGGGACGGCGCATACGATCACGACCTGTTCCCAGGCGAGCCGTCCGGGAGGCGGCCTCACCAGGACACGCCAATGTCTTCGATCACTGCAGCCGGAAGTGCACCGCCCACAATTGATACCTGCAATGGACCCCTTCCGTCGACGGTATGGCGATCAAACATCGCGTCGATGTTCGAACGAACACATCCCGCGAGACCACTCGCCGGGACGTAATCATCATCGATGTTCAGGTGTGAGGACTTCCCACCCGACAGCTGATGTTTCAGCACGTCACACGGGTGACGATTGTCCGTACCAAACGGAGATTCTCCCCGGATCCCGGAAGCAGCGGAAGCAGATGCCGCCTACAGATAAAGGAAAGACCATGAACAAGAACGTCATCCGAGCGGTCATCGCTTCCGTCGCGGTGGGGCCCGTGATCGTCCTCGGATCAGGTGTAGCAGCAGCCGCTCCGACGCTGGAGCCCGATGGACGACCCGCGGTCGTCGGGACGGTCCTCCGGACTGATGGTCTGCCGATGGAAGGCTGGACCTGCACGGTATTTCAGGGCCTCACCGTCGGGATGGTGTCCGACCCGGACGTGAACACCCATCACGGCAAAATCGTCGATCCACTGTTTGGCGCCTGGGCTGCGGGCCCGGTGAACGGCGCCTGCATGGGAACAGGTGGGATAGCGTTTCCATCCGGAGTGGCCGGGTGACGACCTCAATAGACCTGGTCCCAATTACCCACTCTCGGTACGCCACAGCACGGGATGGTGGTCGGCGCCGTCGGCAACACCGTGTACGCCATCGGTGGCGCCACCAAGCCAGCTCACGCCGAATCCACCGCCCTTGCAATAGCGCCGCAGCTCGCGCCGCGCACCATGCAATGGGCACCGACGTGGCGGTCATCGACCGTTGCGCCGATCGCACGCCAGCAGGCACCGGCGATCACGGCGGCCGGAACGATCTGGGTCGTCGGCGGGCTGGACAACGCTGGGGAGATCGGAAGCTCAAGGGCAACGATCCAGCCATCGAGGCATGGAAGGCCGGACCCGACCTTCCAGTGCCGCTCAATCACGCGATGGCGGTATGACTATCGCGGCGAGCTGATCGTGCGCGGTGGATGGATACCGACGGGCCGAACCTGACCGCCCGAACCTCGGACCGAGTACTCGCGCCGCGGGACTGAACGGGGTGGACCCGGCCCGCCTCGGTGAGCCGCGAGCGGCCGGTGCCGCGGCGGTGGTCGGCGACAAGATCGTGGTTACCGGAGGGCAGGCGAACGGCAAGCTCGTGCCCAACACCGAAGTGTTCGACGACACCATGTAGACCACCGCCACCGGCCTCCCCATCCCACGAAAACACCTGGCCGCGGTGTCGGACGGAACGTGCTGCTACGCGGCCGGCTGACGAAACCTCTCCGCGGACCCGAACACCGGCCGCCTTCGAGCGCGTCGTCCCGGCTACCGCGACCTGGACGACACTGCCCGATATGCCGACCCCGCGCGGCGGGCTCGGCGCCGCCCTCGTCGGCGGGGACCCGGACACCGCGCTGGGCTCCCTCGAGCGGCTGCCCGCCGCAGAGCTGCTGCGACGGCTTCCGGTGCCCACACACGCGGCGGACTAGAACTGTGTCGTGGTGCACGCGGATCCCGCGCTCAAGCGCATGCTCGGCCACGACGAGAACGGGTTGGTCGGCCGCTCGGTGACCGAGATCGTCGATCCGGAGTCCTCGCCGAGCGATGCCGATGCGTTGGGACGGCTGCACGATTGCGCCGGCAATGTGCTCGAACTTGCTCCTCGGGAGGGTTTCATGGTGCGGGCGGCGGTCAGCGGATCGGTGCTGATGCGGCAGGACGATCCCCTCCTCCTCGTCTGCTTCCAGGACATGACTGAACAGCTGCGGAGCGGAGGGCGGGCCCCCGGCTCACCTGAGCCGGGTGGTCTGTGCCCTACGTTGAAACAGAGTGCGTGCCTGGCCGGAGGCACGATAAGACGCGCCAAAAATACTGTTAGACAGTGCGTCTGGGTTTGTCGAAAACTGAAGAGCTTTCAACTAGATTCGGATTACACCTTTCCCCAATGGTTTTCAATGTTCTCCCTGCGGCGGCAACGTCGCGCGACTCATCGAATGATCCATGGCTTGGATCGGCCCCAAAAGGAGGATGGTTGGTGGGCCGGTCGAATCACTGACACAACGGCAGGCATCTCGTTCGGGCTGCGGAAAGCACCCGGTGCACGTATCGCGGCGGCCGGGGAAGGATCGGGTCGAGCCTACGGCCGAGAGATTTGTCTCGGATTCACAGATCGCTGGCGGTGATGATGCCGCTGTGTCGGGCGCGGGAGACGAGTTGCATGCGCTTCTGGTTGTTCGGCAGATCCTCGAGACCGAACTTCGAGAAGAGGACGCGGAGATGACATTTGATCGTGTCGACAGTCAGGAAAAGGTGGTCGGCGATCTCCTGGTTCGAGGCGGGATGGGCATAGGCTGCGTCGTTCTTGTAGGGTCGGCACAACTCCACCAGGACCGCGAATTGCGCCGGGGTCAGGGCGGCTCGGGTGGGCAGGGCGTCGGCGGTGCCGGTCATCTCCCCGCTGGCCGCAATGAAGGTGCGGAAGGTCAGTGACGAGGATCCGATTCGGATGACGTCACCGGCGTGGAGTCGTCGGCGCCCACTGAGGCGGTCCCCGTTGACGAAGGTGCCGTTGCGGGAAAGTCCGTCATCGGTCACCGTCCAATAGGATCCGATCCATTCGATGGTGGCGTGCAGCCGCGACACGTTCGGATCTGATGGCAACGCGATATCGGCCTTCTCCGAGCGGCCCACGGTGATCCGTGGTGCGTCGACGGACAACACGAATTCGCGGGTGCCGTGTCCGCCATCGAGATAGCAGAGAGTCGGTTCGCTCAGTGCGTTCATCGCCGTCCTCCGCGCAATTTCGGGCACACGACTTTCTGTCGGACGCTTCGCCTTGGTGCCAGTCTAATTCCGCAGGTCGGCGCGGCACCATGGTCGGCGGTGCGGTTCCATCCCGCACCGGCGTGCCGGTTTCGACGAAGGTGATAAGGGTCCACCCTAAGGGTGAAGATTCGTCCGTGGCCGGCACATCACACTGAAAGTCGACCACTTCGACCCGAGAAGATGCCATGCCTCGAACCCGTCACCACACCCACCCCGCCCGCCAGGAACCCGGTGCGCGTCGGGTATTGCCCCGGCGCTCAGCACCGGCGCAGACTGAAAGTACCGAACGCGCACCCGAGGGGGTGGGGCAGATGCCCCGGCCAACCCACTGGCGGCGATCGGTCATTGTGATGTCCACCCTGGTGGTCGTCGGCGCTCTCGGGCTCTTCGGGTTGCTCTCAGGACCCTCGCTTGCGGGCGCGGCGCCACAATCGGTGGCCACCGTTGTTGTGCGGCAACAACCCGTCGCGCCGTGGCCGACGATGCCCCAGCTTCCTCTCCCAGGCCCAGGAGAGAGTCTCGACCCGGCACCGTACACCGCTGCCGACGATCAGCAACCGATTTGTGTGCCACCGGACTGTTCACCGGACCCAGGCGGTGTCGCTCCCTGGACCCCACCAGAGCAAGAACCCTGGACGCCACCCGAGCAAGAGCCGTGGACACCACCCGAGCAGCAACCCTGGACGCCACCCGAGCAAGAGCCGTGGACACCACCCGAGCAGCAACCCTGGACGCCACCCGAGCAACCGTGGACACCACCCGAGCAGCAACCCTGGACACCACCCGAGCAAGAGCCGTGGACCCCACCCGAGCAGCAACCCTGGACGCCGCCGGAGGAGGTCATTCCGGACGAGTTCCCGGGTGGGACCGGTGGTGGCGGCTGCTATCCGGCCGGCACACACTGCGAGCGCGACATCGACATTCCACCGATCACCGGCGGCGGCGACGTCTGCGAGCCGGCCGAGTTCCCCTGCGATATCGACATTCCCCGCGACCCACTGACCCGGAAAGGTGGCGACGTCTGCGGGCCGACCGCGCTCCCCTGCGATATCGACATTCCCCGCGACCCACTGACCCGGACCGGTGAGGGCCCCTGCAGCCCGCCGTGTACACCACCGGAAATTCCGCTGCCCGAGCGATGCACCGACCCCGACCCTGCGCGGTGTACTCCGGTGCGGGAGGTTCCGGGGTTACCGAGTCCGGGGCCAGGAAACGAGTTCACCGTTCCCGGGCCCTTCGTGCTACTACCGGAGGTGCCCAGCCTGGGCACTCCTGCTGATGTCGTCCCTGACGCGGTTCCACCACCGCAAGAGCCCGGTCTGGTGTTCACCGCTGCGGCCATCGAACCCGGCGAAGCGGTGACCATGGCCGGAACAGGATGTCCACCTGATGCCGAGGTACTGCTCTCGGTCGATGGTGCGCAAGTCGGCGAAGTTCGCGCCGACGACACCGGTATTTTCCGGGCACCGCTTCGCGCCGTCGGCGCCGATGTCGGACGTCACGACGTGTCAGCCGACTGTGGCCCCATCTTCGCCGCGCCACTGGATATCGTGCTCGTCAGTCAAGCGACGGGGTCCACCGCCACCGGCGTGGTGATCGTGTTCTTCCTACTCGTAGGTCTGTCGATCTACCGTCGACGCCTTCTCACTCCACAGCCGGGCCGCGAGGAGGAATCATGATCATGCGGTGGTTGAGTGCACTCGTAATTGCCCTCGGGACAGTGCTACTCGGCGCTCCCAGCGCCGGCGCAGCAGAGTCGGTGGGGATGACGGTAACCGTCAACGGTCAGGACATCGCCACCGCCGGCCCGACCAATCCGGTCCGTCTCGACCCGCACAGCCCCGCTCAGGTCCAGGTAAATCTCGACAACGACACAGCGTCCCCGGTCGCCGTCGCTGCGGTCGACCTGTCCGGGCACGTCCTCGGGTTGACCTTCTTTTCCTATCACACCGCGGTCGGGTTGACGGTGGCGCCGGGACAGACCCAGTCCCTCAACTTCGAGCTCGATCTGTCCGGGCTCGACGGGCAGGCCACCGGCCTGATCAACGGGACGGTCACCGTCCGCGGCAACGACGGGACCGTTCTGGGCGACATCTCGACCGTGACCGATGTGCGCGGCTCACTGATGTCGGTGTACGGGCTGTTCGGGCTCGCCCTGGCGCTGCTCACCGCACTCGCGGTGCTCGACGCCGCCCTCGGTATTGCTCGGCGCCGACTGCACGAGAACCGGTGGCGACGCGGCCTGCGGATGCTTACCCCAGGCATCGGGATCGGGTTGGTGCTCGCATTCACCCTGTCCGCCACCCGGGTGTGGGCGCCGACCCTGGACCGGTGGCTGCTCCTCGCCGGCGGATTCGCCGCCGGCTTCTTCATCCTCGGCTACCTCACCCCCACACCGGACACCGCCGAGGACGAGGACGTCGACGACATGACCGACGACGAACTCGAAGACAGTGACGCCGTGGACGACGACCGAACCGGCCGAATCGGTGACGATCCCACCAACCGGTGGCCGTCAGATTCCGGCCCGCCGCCCACTCGCCCCCTCGGCACCAACCGACCCCATTGATCGGACCGGCACATGGATACCGACATCGATCGTGTGGCCGCCGCCCTCCCCGCGTACGAGGTGGGCGGCGAACTCGGCCACGGCGGATGGGGAATCGTGCTCGCCGGACGCCACCGCGCCCTCGGCCGCCCGGTCGCGATCAAACAGCTCCCGCCCGCCTTCGCCACCGACCCGGGCATCCGGCGACGATTCACCGCCGAGGGCCAGCTGCTCGCCTCCCTCGACCACCCGCACGTAGTGCCGGTCTACGACTTCGTCGAACACGACGGCCTGTGCCTGCTGGTCATGGAACTACTCCCCGGCGGCACCGTGTGGAACCGGTTCACCCGCACCGGATTCAACGCGCATGCCGCCGTCGCGGTGGCCCTCGCCTGCGCCGCCGGGCTGACGGCCGCCCACAACCGGTCCATCCTGCACCGCGACATCAAACCCGAAAACCTGCTGTTCGCCGCCTCCGGGGCAATCAAGGTGACCGACTTCGGCATCGCCAAGGTCATCGGCGGCGACCAAACCCTGGCCACCAAGGCCGGCGACGTCCTCGGCACCCCGTCCTACATCGCCCCGGAACAGGCCCGCGGCGGCGAGCTGACCCCCGCCACCGACGTCTACGCGCTGGCCACCATGCTCTACGAACTCCTTGCCGGGGAACTGCCGTTCCCGCCGGCTGACGACGCCATGGCGTTGCTGTTCATGCACGCCTTCGACGAACCCACCCCGCTGCAGGAGACCGCGCCCGCCGTCCCCGACCCGATCGCCGACGTGGTCATGCGCGGACTGGCCACCGACCCCACCCTGCGTTACCCGTCCGCTGAGGCCTTCGGGATCGCGCTGGCCTCCGCCTCCACCGGCCGCTGGGGCCCGGGGTGGCTGAGCACCGAGGGCATCCCGGTGATGGGTGCCGACACCATCGTCTCGGCCACCGGTCTCGGCCCCCCGCACACCCCGACGCTGACCGACAGCGACGACCATCCGCCGTTGCCGCTGACCCGGCCACACGCCGCACCCCGACGGCCCGCCCCGGGTTCTCCCGGCACCGAATCGCACCGGGCCGACCCGGCTGCAACCGCCGACCCGACCGCACCGACCGGATCCGCCGACCCGACCGCACCGACCGGATCCGTCGACCCGACCGCATCACCCACCGCGACGGCACCCGGGGCGCGTGCTACGGAACCGCCGCCGACGGTGCGCCCGTCGATCACCGTCCACGCCCGCGGCGCCCGCCTGGCCGACGTCTCGGGCGCCGACCTCGTCGACGTCCGCACCGTGGTGCATCTCCCCTCCCCTCGTGTTCCGCTGGTCATCGCCGCCGCCCTAGCCGTCATCACCGTTCTGGTGGCCTTGCTCGGTCTCGGTTCGCCCCCGGTCGATGTGCCCCCGGTCGGCGCTGTGACCGTCGCGGGCGTGGACCCGGCCGGCGGTGCCCCCGTCCCCCTCGATCTGACCGTCCCGGTGCCGGTGGCGGTGGCGGGCGCCGGTCTCGCCGACGCCGCGATCCTGGCCCTCGACGTACTCGACATCCCGGTCAAGAACACCGGCGCCGCGCCACTGATCAACCAGGGTGGTGCCGCGGTCGCGTCACTGCCCCCACTCGGCGGGCAGTACTTCGTGGCCGGAACTCTCACCGGAACCCTGACCCTGCTCCAGGCCGGTCAGGTGATCGACACGTGGACATTTCCGGTCCGCACCACCCAGTCGGCAACCACCACCGCGGCCGCCGTCGGGCTCGCCGCCGTGGTGCTGTTCGCCGTGGCCTACCTCGAGTCGTTCCTGCGCTCACTGCGCCGGGGGCGGGGCCGGATCACCGGAATCATCGGTGCCACCGTCACCGCCGGCGTGCTCGGCGCCGCGGTCGTGGGCGTCCTGTGGATTTTCACCGCTCGCCTACCGACCATCACGACCGTGGTGGTCTGCGCGGCAGTCGCGGCGGGAGCCGGCGCCGCTGCCGCGATCGGCGCCGCCCGGATCGGCCGTCGCCGCCGTTACCGTCGAACCCACCGCAACACCAGATCCACTAGCACCACCACCGACCAGCGGTAAAACTCATACCCCGGCGACAGCGCCGCCCGGAGGCGATCCGTCCCCGGCACGGTCCACCCGTGGCGTGAGCCACGGGCCCGGCACTGCCCGGAGACCCGAGGGCGCGATGCCGCACCATCTGCTCCTCGTCCGCAACACCACACCGACGGCGGGAGGAGGGGCTGCCGCCGCGAACCGGACATCCCCCGGGTGAATGAAAACTGTTGTCGCACAGCGGACGGAGCGGCTACGGGATCGCAGCAGGATCGGGCAGGCCAATGGTGGGGCCCGGGAAGGCGATACCGTCGGTGCCGACACCGACACCACCAACGGTAATCCCGGGCAGGGTAGGGTCGGGGGCTGGCGCGGTGGCAACATCCAGATTTAGATCACGAAGCCACAGTAGCCAAAGGGTTTCCCACCCGGCTGTTCTTCTTCGTCACCATATCCAGGGTGCTCCGTTTCCAGTCCCCGCCCGTCGAACCGTGCGTGCGGTTCTCCCGCACACGGCTCACCGAGGTCGTTCACCGCCAACATTCGGTTTCCTCCGCCAAGCACGAAAAGGCCTGGGGGCATAAACAGTTCCCTCAAGGCTGATCAGGCCGAGCTGGTCGTCGGATTGGAAGTACACCACCGACCGACCATATGCACGACTTCGCTTGTGCCGCTTAGCAATCACACCAGCCAGCCGCATCAACGCGTAGTCCCTGATCTTCGCGAACCTCACAGACGAGTTCCCATATCGGAAATACCCCGTCCACCCACGCAGGAACCGATTCACCGCTCCCACGATCGTGCTCACGCTCAGCAATAGCCGAGACCGAACCGTCAACTCACGGATCACATCCCGAGCATGTGCCATCGCCTTGTCCGATGGCCACCGAGCGAGGAACCCGATCCCCTTTGCGCCACTACGGCCCTGACTGCGCACCCAGCGATGGTGAAACCCCAGAAAATCAAGGCCCTCACCGCCTTCGGTGAGATGCACAATCCTGGTCTTGCTCGCCTTCGGCGTCAAACCCAACTCCGCTAACAGGATCCGAAGATGCGCAAGCGCATCCTCAGCCTGCCGCCGAGTCCGGCACATCACCACCACGTCGTCGGCGTAGCGAACCAATACCCCGTGCTCGCGGACATCCCACACCCGATCAACCTGGTGCAGATAGACATTCGCCAACATCGGAGACAGGACCCCACCTTGTGGCGTTCCGGTCACCGCCTTGCGGACCACTCCGTCGCTCATCACTCCCGCACGCAACATTGCGCGCAGCAGCCTCAGCACGGACTGATCGCAGACTCGTTCCTCGATCGCCTTCATCAACCGATCATGCGGAATCGCCTCGAAACAATTGGCGATATCCGTCTCCACCACCCACCGTCGCCCCCGCCACGCTTCATCGACGAGGACCTGCAATCCGTCGTGCGCCGACCTCTTGGGACGGAACCCGAACGAGCAGTCGTGCATGTCCGCCTCGAAGATCGGCTCGAGCACGATCTTGGTCGCGGCCTGCACAATACGGTCACGAACTGCAGGAATAGATAGAGGGCGCTGTTCTCCGGTTCCGGGCTTCGGGATCAACACCCGACGCGCCGGCAACGGACGATATCGGCCCTCGCGCAGTTCGGCGGCCAGCTCATCGAGTAGTCGGGTCACCCCGTACTCCTTGACCTGGTCCACAGTGATGCGGTCAATACCAGCTGCACCCTGATTGCGGTGCACCTGAAACCATGCACGCATGAGGACATCGCTGCGCACGATTTTGTCCCCCAGCGTGTGAAACCGTCTACCGGAATCTGCCTTGGCTGTCCGGTAGAGCGTGTGCTGAAAGGCACGCACCGAATCCAGCGGAACTGATCCGCTCGCGGCGGGACTAGCCACTTTCATGACACTCACCGGGCACCTCCTTCACATCAGCACGCATCGACACACGTAGCGGCCCTTCCCTCACCTCAGGTTGTGTTGTCCTGCAGGCTCAATCGGTACTATGGCCGCCTCCGACTCCCTTCCAGCAGACAACTCATTTCCCAGGATCACTGGTTATAGAGCGTCATCGCTTCCGATCACCATGTCCACGATGTCGCCACCATGAACATCTCGCAGATGATCGGGCTGGGGAGGGCCTCTCCAGTTCCCGTCGTCACTGTCGATACGTTCCACGTCCCATACGCCGGAGAGTTCTTCAGCACCTGCACATCCAGGTCTTCGGTGCCTTCCATAGGCCTTCACCGTGATTTCGGCGGCTCGGCTCTCTCTTCACCTCGACCCTCACGGGCAGAGACCTCTAACGACGCCGCAGACTTCGCTTTATGCTGCGGACCGCATCTTCGCTCCCCCTTGCAGGGCTTCTGACGCTGGGCTTCGACCACATCCGTTTCCAGATGAAGCCGCCAGCCTGCTACCGGGCCACCTGGCAGCTACCCGGACCGGACTTTCACCGGCAAGCGACGACGAGCTTACGAACAAACCGATCTATAAAGACCTCCTGTTCAACTGGACGCACGAAACACCGGGGATATGGACGGAGACGGTCGGTGCGGACGGCGCAGCCGAGGGCTCGGGCGCGGTAGCTTCTTGCGGCACTTCCCAGCTGTAGCCCTCCCGCGGGCCGCTGTCGTTGGTTGCCGCGCCGGCGATTCCCCCACCGACGGACAGGGCAACTGCGGTGAAGGCGATCAGGGGGACAGCGAATTTCATAGTGTTCGACATGGTCAAACTCCTTGCGTGATGAGGTCGAGAGGGTCTGGGGCGCCTCGAAACGGTACGGATATCGTCGAGACCAGCTTTCGGCCTTCGGACTCACCGTCGATCCCGAGGAACTGCTTCGACTGGACACCCCGGCAAGTAGGGAAGCCGGTGG
Organism: Rhodococcus sp. NPDC127593; assembly: GCF_042671975.1. Lineage (NCBI taxonomy): Bacteria > Bacillati > Actinomycetota > Actinomycetes > Mycobacteriales > Nocardiaceae > Rhodococcus > Rhodococcus sp. NPDC127593. The sequence continues at coordinate 22,903 of NZ_JBHXWI010000089.1, forward strand.
TCTGCGGCGACGGGGAGCGGTACTGGTCCGCCCGCCTGCTCTTACCGGGCGGTCGCGAATTCGTGCGCGTCGACGCGGGTTCGATGGATGAGGATGCGGCATCATCCCCCGGTTTTGCCGCAGGAGTGGTCGATGCCCCCAGGAGGGCTTCGAGGCAGCGTGTTCGGAATCGGTACACCGCCTTGCCGTGCTTGGTGTGATCGACGGTGACGGAGTCAGAGTGGGCAGCGCACCACTGTCCCGATGTCCTCGATAACCCGGTGTTCTCGGGTGGAAGGGCTCGCCGCAGGTCCCTGCGCGCATGTGGCTCCACGGGGCCGGCCCGTGTCTCCGTGGGCCGGCCCTGTGGAGTTCGCGATCCCTTCCGGGCAGGAGATCGCGATCAGCAGACGAACGGAATCGGGATGAAGCAGGGGCCGTTGCCGCCGCCCTGCGCAGGTGCCTGCTTGATGGTGCCGCCGTCGCCTCCGGGGGCCGCTCCGCCGTTGCCGCCCGCGCCGTCGCCTCCGAGGCCCCAGCCGCCGAACCCGCCGCCGCCGGTGGTCGGGCCCGTCGTGGCGTCACCGGAACGCGCATTGCCGCCGTCACCGCCGCTGCCCACCTCGCTGTTGCCGTTGCCGCCGCCGTTGTTCGGTCCGATGGTCGGACCGCCGAAGGAAATTCCGGGGGCACCGGCGCCGCCGTCACCGGCATTGGCGTTGCCGGACTCGGCGTTGCTCTGCGCGTCACCGCCCGTACCGGGGGCGCCGACACCCGGTGCACCGACCCCGGGTGCACCCGGTGCGCTGCCCCCCGCACCCCCGGGCGCCGCCGGTTCGGCGGACGCGATTCCCGCACCCGCCGACAGCGCGAAAGCTGCAATGGCAATCGCCGTGATGGTGCGTCGCTTGATGTTCGACATGTGAAACTCCTTGTGTTGCTTGCCGGTTTAGCTGTCCCGACAAGACTCCCGTGAAATGAAGCGAATTGATATCCTCGGCAGGTCTGAAGTTCCTCACCCCTGCATAGGCAAGGCATTGATGCACGCTCCGCCCTGTTGCCTGCCGGAGTCACCGAACCCGTTGGCACATACACCCTTCGACCGATTTATGGTTGGTCTCCAAAATAATTGGTGTAGTGAATGTTTCGGTACGATGGCACTGGCAACGGGATCACTCAGGACATCGGGCGCTCCGCCGCAGACCCACCGCAGGCCCGTCGTTATCGGACTCGCTCGAGGGTGAGCGGAAGTAGAGGATCGCGTTCTGTGCGTCCACACCCATGGCGCGATCGGTCGTGGATGCGCAGGGAGCGGGCGCACGAACACCATCGGGGGTGAGGAACTTCCACCCCACTGTCGAAGATCCCCGAGCCTGTCCGCGAGAAGCTAATAGGCGTAGATCAGCACGAAAACCCTCCCCCATCAAAGAAAGAATCGTCGTGAGACCCAACTCCCTTCGCTCGGCTCTTCTGCTCAGTGCTGTCGTACCCGCAGCTCTCCTACTCCCCGCACTAGCCTCGGCCGCCGAACCCACATCGGAAGGTAACCAGTCGGCATTCGAGCGCGAGATCGACAAGATCGGGTGGCACGATGGCTTCGAGATCACCGTCGACAAGGTGACCGCGAACTCGGACGATGCCTCGACGACACTCGATTTCGACCTGAACTACAAGAACCTGGTCGGTGTCAGCCACACCCCCACCGACAAGGCCTACCTCGAAGTCGACGGCGCGGTCGTCAAGCTGTCATTCGACAGTCCCGAGATCGCTGGTGGTGGACAAGCGTCCGGCACGGCGACCGCCTCCATGAAGACCCCGTCGGACGCACCCGACGTCGACGACGTCGTCGACAGCGTCGTCCTCGTTTACGGCCAGGCCGACGAGAACCAAACCCGAATCCCGCTAGCCGAACACGACGACGTCGAGAGCATCGAGCCCAGGGGCATCCCGGTCGGGATGACATTCGGCACGGACATGGAAATTGCCCTGGACGAGGCGTTCCTCTGGCCGAGCTACCAGCCCGGCGAGAAGGACAAGCACGAGGTCTGGGTCAAGATCAACGCAAACTGCGGGCGCTGCTCGACCGGCGGCTTCTCCGATGTCAACCCCGGCGACTTCGAGCTGACAGGACCGGACGGCCAGTCAGGTCGGGGCGACAAACGCGGCGGATTCATCTCCGAGAACGTCTCCTCGATTAGCAAGATCGAAGGCGAGTGGATCGTCTTCGTCATGGACGAACCCACGCCAGGCGCATACACCTTCCTGTGGGAGAACAGTAACCCGGCAAAGCCCGCGCAGGCCTCGACACAGATCACCCTCTGATCGCCCGAACGCCAGGGCCGGCACAAATCGAACGATAGGCTCGACGGGTCCACCCGGCCGCGGCCGGGTGGGCTCGGTTGTACGCGGCCGGTTGTGCGGTCCCGGCGCATACTCGCCTCGCCGGATACCGGACCGAAGCGTCATGAACGCACCACATCACCACACCGCAGCGGCTGGGCTGCATTTCGCCGGTTGAACATCCACAGCTGATGGGCACCGCGCCGCGGCGGTCAACCGCGAATGGATCTGTCGCGCTTCGGCGACATTCGGGGCGGGCGGTCGCCCTCGACGATTTGGCTTTCACCGACACCGACGACCGTCTCCGCCGCCCGGCACGCAAGGAACCACCAGGTAGACCGTCCCCTGGCGATGGACGGCCACCGATTACTGGCACCCGTGCGTATCAACAGCAGTCGTAACCCCACCCCGACCGGTGCCCTCGCCGGCGCAGCCCGGATGCCATCGACCGGGCAAGCCTGAGATGATCGGGCTGTGACACCCAGCCTCGTACTCGGCTCTCTCGATGCCGACCATCTCGCAATCGTGGTGCTCGGCCGTGCGAATCCTGGTGCCACGGACTACTGGGATGGAAACTGGGTTCGCTCGACCCTCAGGGTGCGCGCCGGCGGCTTCACGGCCAACATCACTGCGAATCTGCGCACCGACGAGATCCACAAATTCAGTGAGGGACTGAAGTTCATCGACGACAACTTGTTCGGTGCAGCTGTCCTCCAGAACATGGAGGACTGGATCACCCTGTCGATCACATGTACCCCGAACGGGGGTCTCGACGTGTCCGGCGAGGTGATGGACCAGCCCGGCGTCGGCAACCGGCTGGCGTTCGAACCACACGATCTCGACCAGGCCCACTTGCCGACTTGGCTATCCCAGGTCTCCGAGATTGAGTTGAGATTTCCTGTCGTCGGCGAGCCCTGAGCGGACTGGCCTCGGCGTCCGGTGAGGTGGACCAGGGCCGGACTGCTTCACCGCGCCTGTCGCGGCCGATCGTCCGGCCGAACTCGAGGACGACTTGGTGCAGTTGCGCAAGCAGGAGGGCACTGTCGCGTTGATGAGCTCGCGGCAACTGGAAATCGGTGGGGTACGCACCTTTATGCCGTCGCACAAGGGCCACCGTCAGCTGACCGAGATCATCAACCACTGTGTGTTGTTGCACTTTCGGTTCCCACTCAGCTTCCGGGAGGTCGAGGACTTCATGCTCGAACGCCGTGTCGCGGTCAGCTACGAGACGATCCGCCGGTGGTGCGCCAAGTTCGGGCAGGCCTACGCCAACGGGCTGCGCCGGCGACGCCCGGTCCGCGGGCGTACACGTCGCCCCTTCCGATCCACGTTCGCGGAGTGACTGGAGAGAGGTGTGACCCCAAGCTGCTGTGAGAGGTACTTGAAGTATTGCCCTCCGCGGATCCCCAATCCCGGCAGAGAAGGGAACCGTCCTCCATGATCGTCATCGGTATCCTCACAAGTCCACCCACACGGCCACGGCAGTCGACCCGGCCACCAACACCGATCTCGGCTCGATCCGCATCGACGCCACCCTCGCCGACGGGAGCGGGATGGGCCGATTCCGCACGATCGGAGTTCGGTGTAGTGCCTGCGGGGGCGCCTGGCGAGGCGACAGCCGCACGGCGGGGCTTCCGGGCCGACGGCATCGAGGCGGTGATGCCCACGCGCGTTACCTGACAGAAGCCTGTAGGACGTGAGTCCGGCCCGTGTGCCTGTCGAGTCGCACCGAGATTCCGGGGCGGGCAGAACCCCGCCGGAGCCCGGGATAGTGTATTTCACACGGGTTTCCTGCCGTGCCGATTCTTCAGCGGCCGCGGCGTCGAGGCAGGCCGTGGGCGCGTCACCGCTCGCGTTTAGTGACGAGGCGGCTGCGGAGGACGTGCTCGGCGAGGCGGGCTCGTTTCTGATTCTGAGGTAGGTCCTCGACACCGAATTTGGCGAACAATGCGCGCAGATGCGTCTTGACCGTGGCTTCGGACAGGTGCAACTCGTCGGCGATCTGCGAGTTCGACGCCGGACACGCGAAGAGCGCGTTCTGTCTATACGGTCGGCACAGGGTGTCGAGAATCCCCCGTTCCGCGTCGGTGACCGCGTGGAGGGGTGGGTCGGCCGGGCTGCCGGTGTCGACCGCTCTGGTGGGGTCGAGGGCGTGGTAGTTCACGAACGAGCTGCCGATCCGGACGTGGTCGCCCGCTCGCAGTCGGCGCCAACCGGTGAGAGGTCTGCCATTGACGCGGGTGCCGTTGAGGGACAATCCGCCATCGACGATCGTCCAATGGCTGCCCGCCCACTCGACGACGGCGTGCAGCCGCGACACCGTCGGATCCGCGGTCAACGCGACGTCGGCGTGCGGGCTGCGCCCGATGACGACCCGCGGCGTGTTCACCGACAGCACCAGCCGCCGCCTGACGCCGCGGTCGGCGTACAGCAGGCACGGCGCGTCGGCGGGGCCGATTACCGCTGCCCACGCCGACGCGTCGTCGGGGCCTGAATCGGGCCCGGTGTCGTGGTTGCGGGGGAACATCGCACCTCCCGGTGATCCCGTCGGGGATGAAGGGCCTCCGACGGCGGTCGGAATGGGCTACTCGGGGAATTGCTGTCAATCTTCGTCCCCTGGTGGGCGGATTCGCTCATCCCCGGGGGTACGAAACCGCCACCCTGGGGTGAATTCGATGAACACCGTGCCACCTCGGCCCGCACCACCGGGATATCCGGCACCGTCGAGGGCCGGAGGGAAATGCGGCGGTCCGAGCGCGGCCCGCCCGGTCATCTCTTCGGGACGCGACCGCGCGCATCCACCGCCAGCCGGGGTGCCCGGCTGCACGGGTGTGAACACCCGATCCCCCTGGTCGGCGGCATTCGATCGCTCGACCGGCACTCCAGCCCTGTCCGCGCGCGTTGCCGCGTCCCGGGTCTGGTGAAAATTCGGCGGCCCCCCAATCATTGCCGTGGCGTTCACGGGCAGCTTCGAGGGCCAGACGACGATCGGGCGCGGGGGGCGCGCCCGCCTGCCGTTCCTGGTGTTCACGCTGGACGGACCCGACAGCGCCGCGCGGGTGGTGATCGACGTGGCGCACCGCTGGTGAGGACGGTTCCGCGTGTGGCCCGACACGATCACAGTCACCGGGACGCCCACCGTCCCGCGCCCCGGTGAGACCGCGCCGCCGGGAGTGTGCTCGAAACGGCATCCCCTTCGTGCAAGGTTCACCGAGCTACAGCATCAGTGCCTCGTCGCGCTCGGCGCCGTCGACGACCTCCGACATCAGGATCTGCAGCTTCTCCATGTCCCGCAGCAGCGAGTCGAGTCCGCGCGCGGACAACACTCGGTCCTTCGCGAGGACGTCGAGGTCGCCTTCCTTCGGGTCCTGCGGGAGGTACCCCAGATCGCCGGTGCGCACCACGGCACCCGCGTATGCCTCCCCCTCCCCCGCGAGGATGCGGAGGGTGGTCGTCTTGCCGGCACCGTTGCGGCCGACCAGCCCGATGCGGTCGCCTGACATCGCGACCGTACGCGCGGGACGATCGGATGAGAAACCCACCCAGCCCGGTTACCGGCCGAGCCGATCCATAAACCAGAGTGTCACCGACAGTCAGGTGTGACGGATTTCGACCCATGTGGAGATATTTCGACACAACCCCGTGGGCGACCATCGTTCTCATCGGGAACGGAGGTCCTCGGGATCTCCGAGTACCGCGGCTTCAATGCCGCCCTGGCCAATGAGACGATGAAAAAGTCGCGTGGCCATCCCTTCTGCCGCAGTCGCACCCGTGTTCGTCCTCGGATCGAGCATCGCTGGAGCAGCCCGGACGCTGGAACCGGATGGGCGGCCCGCGGTCGTGGGGCCGGTCCTCTGGACTGACCGACGGAAAGCTGGACCTGTGCGGTGTTCGAAGGCCTCACCGTCTGGACGGTGTCGGACCCGGATGTGAACGCCGCGCCACCGGCGGAGCGGTGGTGAACGCCCATAACGGCGGCAAAGTCGTCGATTGCTGTTCGGCGCATGGACCGCGGGGTCTGTGGCACCTACTTCGGGTCGGACGGCGTCGCGCTTCCATCCGGGATGGCCGGGTGATGAGCTGTGTGACGGCTCCGGCGTTCCAGCGACCCTGGCGGTGGCTTCTGTGGGTGGACGCCGCCGCGATGCTTCCTGAATCGGTGACCGGTGCAACGATTCCAATGCCCCAACCGCCTCTGCGCAGACGCAAATATCATAAGTTGCCCTTGTCGAAATTTGAAATAGTGTGGTGCCACATAATTGCGTTCTCCTGCCCGGAACTTGTCAAGGTGTTTGAGTCCAACGGGTGTTATGCGGCGGGCTGATCCGCGGCGGGTTCGGCCTCCTCGGAGTCGGCGACGGGCTGGTTGATCCAGGCGTCGGTCGGCAGGTCGAGGATCTTCGGGGTACCGGTTGTGCCGAACCGCTCGGGATGCGCGAGCCGGGCCGAAGCGAGCACTGCAGCGCGTTCGTCGGCCTTTCGAGCGGCAAGTCCGAAGTGCACGTCGGCGGGGGTGTGCAGGCCGATGCCGGTATGGCGATGTTCGTGGTTGTACCAATGGACGAACGAGTCCATGAACTCTCGTGCATCGTGAATGGACCCGAACCGCTCCGGGAACGCCGGGCCGTACTTGAGGGTCTTGAACAGTGACTCCGAGTAGGGGTTGTCGTTGGATACTCGCGGCCGAGAATGCGAGCGGGTGACCTCGAGATCGGCGAGCAGGGTGGCGACGGTCTTGCTGGTCATCGAGGTTCCCCGGTCGGCGTGCACGACGTTCGGTATTCCGTGCACGGCAAAGGTTTCGGTCATCATCTCGGCAGCGAGTAGCCCCGACTCATGGGTCTGGACGTGGGCGCCGACGATGTAGCGGGAGAAGATGTCGATCATCACGTACGCGTCGAAATACGTGCCCTTGACTGGGCCTGGAAGTTTAGTGATGTCCCACGAGTACACCTCCCGCGGTCCGGTCGCCGCCAGTTCCGGACAGGCCCGGGCGGGGTGGCGGGCCTGCCGTCGACGGTCGGTGACCTGCGCGTTTTCGCGCAGGATCCGATACATCGTCGAGACCGAGCAAAGATAGATGCCCTCGTCGAGGAGTTGGGCATAGACCTCGGCCGGGGCTCGGTCGCCGAACCGGTCACTGTCGAGAACGTCGAGGACAGTCCGGCGTTCGGCGTCGGTGAGCTTGTTCTCCGGGGTGCGCGTGACTGCAGCGGCGGTCGGATCCGGTGCCGCGGGCCGGGTCTTGTCCCGTGCCGCGGTGGATCGAATGATCCCCGTCAGTTTGGTTGCATCCCTTGTTGTTACACCGGAATCGGTGAGTTCGTGGTGGGTGCGCATCAACGTTTCTTGCGCTGCTCGTCCACATCCGCGCTCTCGGAGAGTTGCTCCAAGAGCGAATGTGCTTTTCCCATGATTTCCAGTGCGGTTTCGGTGGTGGCCAGTCGCTTGTTCGCTCTCTCCAACTCGCGTTTGAGGCGTGCGATCTCGGCCTGCTCGGTGGTGAGTTTGCCGATCTTGTCGCCGGGCTTCTTGCCGTTGAGGACGCCGGCATCACGTTGTTTGCGCCACTCGCTGATCAGGGACGAGTACAGGCCTTCGCGGCGCAGGTACGCGCCTCCGCCGTTGCTCTCGCAGGCCTGTTCATAGGCAGTCAGGTGGGCGAGCTTGTCGGCGGCGCTGAAGGCGCGTCGTCGCTGCGGGCCGGCGGCGCGTGGGTGCGAGGGGTCCATCCGGCCATGGTCCTCGACCAGAACCGTGGGAGAAATCGTCATCGCGGGTTGATCCGTATCTCGCCCTTCAGGCGGGGTTGCTGTGAACCACTGGACTCAACTCACCCTAATGGGAGCTACCGGGTCCAGTCAGTAGGGCAGACTCGGTGCTGTAGCCCCGGCAGGTGAGCACTTACTTACCCTGA
>NZ_JBHXWI010000090.1:0-30546 GCF_042671975.1 Rhodococcus sp. NPDC127593
ATCCGCCGCTACATCATCTGGCGAAACAACCACGCCGCCGACCAAAAACTACGAGAAATCGTCAACAAGGCAAACGTTGCCTGATACGGCACTAGAGCGCGGTCTCCGAAGGCGCGTCATTTCTCCTGTTGTCCCAGACTTCTCAGGGCCGGAGAGTGTAGCAGGGGCTTCTTCAGTCGGGCGAGGAATTCGACGCCGGGGATGCCCAGACCGTTGGGCTGACCAATCGAGTCATCGATGGCCGCGAGGCCTTGACACGTGCGGTCGATGCGGCAGCGTCTATTTCGAGAATCTCCACGGGAGTCGGTGCGGATCACCAAGCGGCTTCTGTCTCGTAACGGGCCCCGGCCGGGTCGCTGTCGGAGGCGAGACGATCCACGGCGTCGCGGAGAGCGGCACCCGCCCCGCGTGCAGGCACAGTGTGCTCATCGAAGAGTCTGAATTGTTCATCGTGCGCCGTAACTCCGATGAAGCCCGAGCGACAGTCATCCGCCATCGTCAGGCCGGGTAGCGCTGGGGTGTGGCATGTGTCGGCCCCGAGCCAGAAGAGATGCATAGAGAATGCAGGTTGATGGCGGGGGTGCCATCGTCTCGGGGCGACCAAGGGGTATCGGCAAGGCAAATGCTATGAGGTGTGATTGACCGACGCCGTAGCCCACAGGTCGTCACCGAACACCATCGCGCAGTCCGATCCCGGAGATTCGGTCACGTAAGGTTCGTTGTTGCGCATGGCTGGCGATCGCTACCTGGATCGACTCGGCCTACCAACCTGTAGACGGTCAGGCCACGGGCTCGATCACGCTGGCGATCGTGTCGGTGACGGCTGCGAGGGAGTGCTCGTCGCGGGTCGAGAGGGCAACAACGAAGGATCCCTGGATGAGCGCGAGGACGCCGTCGGCCATGTCGTCGGCGCTGCGGTCGGTCCGCACGTCACCCGCCTGCTGCCCCTGCGTGAGGAGCCCGGCGATGTCGTCCTTCATCGCGTGAATGCTTCTGTTGAGTTGACTGCGGAAGACCTCGGACGTCGCACCCACTTCTGTGGACAGCTTGCCGGCGAGGCATGCTCGTTGGTATCCGGTACGGACGAAATGTTCGGCCATCTGACTGAAGTAGCCGGTGAGCTTGGCGGAAGCGTTCAGACCGTCCTTCCTGATCCACTCTGCGAGCAACCCGGACTGGTAGTCGGTATACCGATCGAGCAGAGCTTGCGTGAAGGCTTCCTTCGAGCCGAAGTGGTGGTAGAAGGATCCCTTCGGGACGCCCGCGGCGGCGAGGACGGCGTCGACGGTGGTGCCGTGGAAGCCGTGCGCGTAGACCAGTCGCATACCTTCACGGAGAAGGCGCTCCTTGTGCGAGATCGCTTGCGCCGGTGAAGTGCTCGTGGTCACGTCGATTTCCCCCTCTATGACAGTGGAACGTCTCACGGTCAACTATACCTATTGACGATCTAGTCTAGACCTATTAGTCTAGCGATGCGTGGTGAGCGTCACACATGTTGAGGCAACGCCCTGACGGCCCATCCGGCAGCGCCGCACGCTGCCGACGTCCTTCACGTCACCATTTCGTTCGCCGATGCCGGCGCAATTCGAATTACCCAGAAGGGAAGTGCTATGAGCTCGGAGTCCAAGCCTGGCGAGGTCACCATGCGGGTGGACGGCCACATCGCCGTCATCACGGTGGAGAACGAAAGCAAGTTGAACTCCTACACCCCTGAGATGATGGTGCAGTTGGCCGATCATCTGACCGCGGTTGATGAGGATGATGATCTGTGGGTGGCGGTGTTCTGCTCGGCCGGTAAGCACACCACGGCTGGCCTGGACATGCCGAAGTTCTTCGGTCCCGGGAAGTCCGCGCAGGTGGTGCGTGAGGATCAGGTGGATCCCTTCGGGCTGACCCGCAGGTGCCGCAAGCCGGTGATCGCCGTGGTGCAGGGGATCACCTACACCGTCGGTATCGAGATGATGCTGGCCGCCGACATCGTGGTGGCGGCCGACACCGCGCGGTTCGCGCAGCTCGAATCCAAACGCGGCATCGCACCGCTCGGCGGAGCGCACTTCCGTTACCTCACCCGGACGGGCTGGGGAAATGCGATGTACCACTTGTTCCTGTGTGACGAGTTCGACGCCCAGCATGCATTGCAGCTGGGATTCGTTCAGGAGGTGGTTCCGTACGGCGAGCACATCGACCGCGCCATCGAACTCGCCAGGGAGATCTGCAAGAACGCCCCGATCGGAATTCAGGCGACCAAGGAGGCCGCCCTGGTCTACCTGGAGGCAGCCGAGAAGGCTGCGATCGCTGAGATCCCCCGGATTCAGGAGACGGTGTTCGCAAGCGAGGACTTCCGCGAGGGAATCCAGTCCTTCGTGGAGCGCCGAGAAGCGAACTTCCAGGGTCGCTGATGCGCTGCTGACAGCACCAGGTTGTCAGAACTTCCAATGTACGCACCTTCCTTTGTCGACAAATCGTCGACGTCGGCGCCGGGCGCACGTCAGACCCCGGTAGGCGCAGTCGAAGCGGAAATCCGTTGCGGCCCTACCTCATCACCTCCCAGAGGGGCTCAAGATGTCCATGAACACCAGTACGCGGGTGCACCAAGTCGCCGACAGGCCGGCATCACGCGGCAAAGCCTGGGGATTGACTTTTTTCCTCGTGGCTCTCTACACCGTCAACTTCGGCAACCAAGCCGTACTCGGCCTCGCGGCCCAGCCGCTGAAGGTCGAGTACGGACTGACCTCGTCGCAGATCGGTACGATTGGCAGTGCCTTCTTCGGCGCGATGCTGGTCGGCGGATTGTTGGCCGGAACACTGAGCAAGTGGTTGACCCTGCGGTGGGCGCTTGCGCTGCTGGCGCTGGCCTGGGCTGTAGTGATGCTGCCGATGGTCTTCGCCGCCGGATTCGCCGTCCTGCTGATCAGCCGCCTGCTCCTCGGTCTTGCCGAAGGGCCCTCAGCCTCGTTGATCTTCACGGCAGCCTACTCCTGGCATCCGGAAGATCGACGTTCTCTGCCGGCGACCGTGATCACCTCCGCGGCTTCCCTGTCGAAGGTTGCAATCGCGCCGGTTCTCGCCGTAGTGATCGCCCAATGGGGCTGGCGTGCTGGGTTTCTCGTTCTGGCTGGAGTGGCCGTGCTCTGGTGCGTCGTCTGGTTGCTGATCTGGAGTGATGGACCGTACGGGGCGCAGCGCGGTCAGGGGAGTTCCGCAGGCTCCGAACCGGTAGAGAAAAACGGCGCCGCGGAGTGGAGACGACTGCTCCTGACGCCGACCTTCCTGGCTGCCACCTTCGCAGCGGCCAGCATGTTTGCCGTGATCGCAATGGGGCTGACCTGGATACCGTCGTACTTCGAGCAGGGCCTTGGCTACAGCCGCGTGCAGTCCGGAACGATGTTTGCGTTGCCGAGTGCGGCGGCCCTTGTCTTCATGTTCCTGTTCTCCTTCCTCAGTGATCAACTGCTCGGTCGTGGTGTGAGCAAGCGATTGGTTCGCGGGGTGCTTCCGGCCGCCGGCCTGGTGCTCGGCGGTGTGGCCCTATTGCTTCTGCCAGTGTTCGGGGTCCCGGCAGTGGCTGTGTTGGTCCTCTCGGTCGGATACGGCCTGGGAAGTACCGTGATGCCGCTGTTCAACGCAGCGGTGGCGGACGTTGCTCCTCCTCGCCAGCTCGCCGGGGCGTTGGGGGTATTCACCGCGGCCTGCTATGTCGGCGGCATCATCGGTCCGCTGGCCACCGGGAAGCTCGTAGCCGCGGGCACCGGCGCGTCGGGGTACCTGCTCGCGTTCCAAATCTTCGGTGGTGTCGCACTGGTGGCTGCGTTCATCGCGATGGTGGCCGTCAACCCCGTGCGCGATGCGCTCCGGATGCAACAAGCAGTTGACCAAAACGTCTAGACGAATTAGTCTAATCGTGTTTCCGACTTCTACCTCGGAGGACCCATGAGCGAGACCGTTCCCGCTGCGGCATACGAGCAGAGTTTCCCGGATCTGTTGCGGCGGCAAGCGATCGAGCACCCCAGCCAGCCGGCCGTGTCCTGGCCGAGCGACGGTCGGCTGGCGACGCTGACGTGGCGCGAGTACCGCGATCGCGTGCTCGACATCGCCTCGGGGTTCATCGAATTCGGAGTCGCAGCCGGTGATACGGTCGCGATCCTCTCGGGGAATCGAGTCGAGCACCTGCTCGCCGATCTGGCCGCTGTCCACTGCGGCGCCGTGCCGGTGAGCGTCTATCCGACGCTCTCACGGGAACAGCTCGCTCATGTCATCGCCGATATCGCGCCCACGTTGGTGCTGGTGGACGAGGCCGCCGCTGCACTGCGCGTCGCCCAGGCGTCATCCGTGCCAGAGGACCGAATCTTCGTCATCGACGCGGATACCGGTGCACCGTCCGGCCTTCCGGTCACCGGGCGCTGGCACGAGCTGGAAACCATCGGTGCGAGGACGCGGGCCGAGAACGAGAAGGAGATCGACGTCCTCATCGGGTCGATCGAGCTCGACAATCCCCTGACCTATGTGTATTCCTCGGGAACCACCGGACCGTCCAAGGGCGTCATCCTCACACACCGGAACCTGCTCGCGCAGGTCGGATCCCTCGCTCACATGGAGCAATTCACCTTCGACCGCGTGGTCTCGCATTTGCCGCTCGCGCACATCGTCGAACGGGTGTGGAGCATCTATATGCCGCTGAAAGCCGGAAGTCACGTGCTGTGCTGTCCCGATCCGGCGCAGCTCATCCGCAGCCTGACTGCGCACCGGCCGACTTTCCTGATGACGGTGCCGCGGGTGTGGGAGAAGCTCAGCAAGACAGCCGAAGACTTCATGGCATCGAGTGCTTTCGAGGCGACCCGAGAGGAACTCGAACGCGACCGGGCAACCCTGTCCCAGGAGTGGGCACTCCAGCAGGAGGGTCAGTACGTACCCATCGAACTGGCCGTGGCTGCCCGGCTCGCCCGCGAAGGAGCCGTACGGGATGTCCAGACAGCACTCGGTATGGACGAAGTCCGCACCCCCTCCAGCGGTGCGGCGCCGTTGAACGGCGAGGTGAGCAGGTTCCTCGCCACTCTCGGATTGGACATCTCGGAGGGGTACGGGTTGACCGAGAACTCCGGTCCCGCAATTGTCGAGCGACCCGGCCTCCTTCAGCCCGGTTCGGTTGGTCTCCCGATGCCGGGTTGGGAGGTTCGAATCGACTCCGACGGCGAGATCCTCCTCAAAGGAGCGGGAAACACGCCCGGATACAGCCCGAGGAGACCGCGGCGCTGTTCACCGCGGACGGCTGGCTCAGGACCGGCGATATCGGCCACCTCGACAAGGTGGGACGACTCCGCATCACCGACCGAAAGAAAGAGATAATCGTCAACGCCGCGGGAAAGAACATTGCTCCCACCGCCATCGAACAACGCTTGGCAGGCCGATCGTTCATCGACCAGGCGATGGTGTTCGGCGAAGCGCGACCGTACATCGTGGCGCTGCTCACCGTCGACGAGCATGCCCTGCGGGCCTTCGCGGCCCGGCACGACATCAGCGGCGTGGACGTCGACGCGTTGATCGCACATCCCACCGTGCTCGCGGAGGCGCACGCCCTGGTCGACGACGCCAACAGTGCGCTGTCTCGGCCGGAGCAGATCAAGAAATTCACGCTGGTCGCTCGAAGCTGGACCGCTGAATCGGGCGAAATGACCCCGACGTTCAAGCTCCGCCGTCGGGTGATCCAAGACAACCATCAAGGCCTGCTCGATGCGCTGTATGCGCAGACCACACCGGCTCACGCACCAACTCGCTAGGAGAAACAACGATGAAGTCCGATCTGTTCTCGGTCGACGGCAAGACCGTCCTCGTCACCGGCGGAACCCGCGGCATCGGGTACATGATCGCGGAGGGCTACCTCCGCGCCGGTGCCCGGGTCTACATCTCTTCACGCAAGGAAGAGGCGTGCCGCAAAGCCGCACAGGATCTGTCGCAATTCGGCGAGGTGGTGGCCATTCCCTGTGACGTGAGCAGCGAGGAGCACTGTCGGGCACTGATCGACGAGATCTCCGACCGCGAGTCGCGGCTGCACGTTCTGATCAACAACGCCGGCGCGACCTGGGGTGCTCCGTTCGACGAATTCCCGGACTCGGGATGGGACAAGGTTTTGGCGGCAAATGTGAAGGCGCCGTTCAACCTTACTCGATTCGCCCGACCGCTCCTCGAGAAGGCGTCCATCGAGGGCGACCCGGCCCGGGTGATCAACATCGGATCCATTGACGGGATTTTCGTACCCGGATTCGACAATTACTCGTACTCGGCGTCCAAAGCGGCGGTCCATCACCTTACCCGGCACATGGCCTCGGAATTGTCGCCGTCGATCCTGGTCAATGCCATCGCTCCGGGACCGTTCCCGACGAAGATGATGGAGAAGGCCCTCGAGGAGAGCGGCGACACCTTGCGTGAGGCGAATCCGGTGGGCCGGATCGGCAAGCCCGAGGACGCGGCAGCGACCGCCATCTTCCTGAGTTCACCGGCCAGCTCGTACATCACCGGGGCGGTCATCCCCCTCGATGGGGGTTTGAGCACCACCCTCGGCATCAAGCTCTAGGAGAACACGTGTACCAGACACCAGTTCAGGACTACGAGTTTCATCTCGACAAGATCATCGACGGCCAGCAGCTGCTGGACACCGTCGGCCCCGAGGACACCAAGCTCGCCGATATCAGCGAGATCCTCTCGCACGCCGGAGAGTTCTCCACGGCCGTCATCCATCCCTTGAATGTAATCGGCGATCGTGCCGGTGTGAGCCTTGAGGACGGACGGGTCACCAGCGCGCCCGGGTATGTGGAGGCCTACCGGGACTTCGTCGGGGCCGGGTGGTTGAGCGTCGGAGTTCCCGAGGACGTTGGCGGGGACGGGATGCCGCACATCGTCACGAATGCGCTCGACGAACTGTGGGCGGCCGGGAGCCCGGCGTTCAACCTGTGTACCGGACTGACGGTGGCCGCCGCCCAGGCCATCCTCACCAGCGGGGACGACGAGATTCGCCGCCAGTTTCTGCCCCCCTTGGTCTCTGGCCGCTGGACCGGCACGATGAACCTGACCGAGCCGCAGGCCGGCACCGACCTCGCCGCGATCCGCAGCATCGCCCGGCCCAACCCGGATGGGACCTGGGCGGTCAAAGGCCAGAAAATCTTCATCACATGGGGCGATCACGACGTTGCCGAGAACATCGTTCACCTCGTCCTCGCTCGCACACCCGATGCACCCGATGGTCTCGCTGGCCTCTCGCTGTTCGTCGTGCCGAAGTTCTTATCTCACCCGGACGGCACCCTCGGCGAGCGCAATGCCGTGAAAACCCTAGCTCTCGAACACAAGCTGGGGCTGCACGGCAGTCCAACGTGCGTCCTCGAGTACGAGAACGCGACCGGGTTTCTCCTCGGTGCGCTGCACCGTGGGCTCGAGGGCATGTTCGTGATGATGAACATCTCCCGCATCGGAATCGGTGTGCAGTCCCTCGGGGTCGCCGACCGCGCCTATCAAATGGCGCGCGACTACGCGCAGGAGCGGGTCCAAGGCCGGGTGGTCGGTCGCACCGATAGCGGCCCGATCGCCGAACACCCGGACGTCGCCCGACTCCTGTTGTCGATGGCCAGCACCATCTCGGGTATGCGGGCGCTCTCGGTGCAGGCGTCGGCGTGGATCGACCTGTCCGGCTCGTCGGCCGCGGCGCGGAAGCTGGCGGATTTCTTCTCGCCGATCGTCAAGGGCTGGTTCAGCGAGTCGGCCGTGCAGATCACCTCCGACGCCATCCAGGTGTACGGGGGGAGCGGGTTCATCGAGGAGTCCGGCATCGCGCAGTACTATCGCGATTCGCGCATCCTGCCGATCTACGAGGGCACGACCGCGGTGCAAGCAAACGACTTGGTCGGCCGGAAGATTCTGCGAGACAAGGGCGTCGTAGCACTGTCCGTGCTCGATCGGATATCTGACGAGCTGCCCTTCCTGCGAGCTGCCGACCATCCGGTGGCAGCACGAACCGCCGATCGCCTCGAGCGCGCCGTCAACGCCGCCCGATCGGCCATCGATCTGCTCCTCGCCCGTGCGGCGGACGCACCGCGTGATGTTTACGCGGCAAGCGTGCCGGTCCTGCTGATGTGGGGCCTGCTCGGTGCCGGTTGGATGCACGCCCGTATCCTGCTCGCCGCCCTCGACGTGGACGACGAACACACACCCCGCCGCGTCAGGGAGGCCGACTTCTTCGGCGCGCATCATCTGAGTCGTATCGCTTCACTCCTCGAAGCCGTAGAAGCTGGAGAAATTCGATGACAGATCTCACGCTCGACGTGTACACCAGCCCGATGCTGGAGCTGCCCAACGGCGGAATGTTTTCGCCGACCACCTCGACACTCGTTCTCGGCGACACCGAGGTGGTCCTGGTGGACACGCCGTACCTCGCCGAGCACATCGAGGAGGTGATCCGCCGGATCGAAGCGTCTGGCCGAACTTTGACGGCAGTGTTCATCACCCATGGACACTCGGACCACTACTTCGGTCTGGAGCGTATTCTTGCGCAGTTTCCGCAGGCCCGAGCGGTGGCGGTGGCGTCGGTCGCCGCCCATATCGAGTCCAACCTGGAAGCCGATCGCGCCTTCACTCGCGACTTCTTCGCCGGTGCCGCCGTCGACAACAGTGTCGGTCCGACTGCTCTCGATGGCGACGTGCTGCTCGTCGACGGCCACGAGTTGCGCATCATCGAGATCGAGCAGGCCGACATCGCCCCGGCCGCGATCGTGCACATCCCGTCCATCGAGGCGGTAATCGCCGGCGACGCCGTCTATAACGGAATCAATCCGTTCCTGGCCGTCTCCGGTCCGGCCGAGTGGCACAAGTGGGTCGAGAGCGTCGACCGAGTTGCTGCGCTCGAGCCGCGCATTGTGGTTGCCGGTCACAAGCAGCCATGGCTACCCGACGACGACCTCGCAGCATCCGTCGACGCCACCCGTAACTACCTGCAGACGTTCATAAACGGAGTCGACCAGTGCGCCAACTCCCGGGAACTGGTAGCCCACATGCAGCAACGCTTCCCGGATCACGGCAACCCCTCGGCCCTGATCTTGTCGGCTGTGAATGCATTCAAACGAAAGAAAAGCGTCGATGCCTGAAAACACCGATCCGTCATGTATCTGACCCAGGGCTTACACCGGGCCGTGCAGCAGACCCCGAGTCGCCCGGCGACCATCTTCCGAGACCGGGTGTTCACTTTCGCCGAGCAACGTGATCGCGTTGCCCGGCTCGCAGCAGGATTGCGGACACTCGGCATATGCGATGGTGAGCGGGTCGCCATGCTCGCGCTGAATTCGGACCGGTACTGCGAGTATTACCTGGCCGTACCGTGGGCCGGCGCAGTGCTCAACCCGGTGAATACTCGGTGGAGCACTGCGGAGATCGTCTATTCGCTGACCGATTCCGGCACGTCGGTGCTCCTCGTCGACGACGCGTTCGTGACCACGGTCGCCGCAATCGCGAGCGAATACCCCGCCCTGCGGGCGGTTGTCTACTGCGGTGACCAGGCGACACCGGACGGCATGGTCGGTTACGAGGATTTGATCGCCAAGTCGGCACCCATCGACGACGCGTACCGCGCCGGCGACGATCTGGCGGGGATCTTCTATACCGGCGGAACAACCGGGTTCCCGAAGGGCGTGATGCTCACCCACACCAACCTCGTCACCTCGGCCTTGGGAGCCCTGAGCAGCGGGACCAGCGTAACCAGGGACGGGCGACTGCTCCATTCCGCTCCGATGTTCCACAGCGCCGACTTCGCCTCCTGGACGCAGCAGACGATCCTCGGCGGCACCCACGTGATGCTGCCGGCGTTTGATCCGGACCAGGTGCTCGCGACCATCGAGCACTGCCGTATGACGGACGTGGCGCTTGTACCCACCCTGATGCAGCGCCTCGTCGACCACCCGGAGATCGACGGATACGACCTCTCGTCGCTGCGAACCGTGCTCTACGGCGGTTCCCCGATAACGCCGGCCGTGCTGGCCCGCACAAGAACAGTGCTGCCCGCCGCCCGCCTCGGGCAGGTCTACGGGATGACCGAGCTGGCCACTGTCGCCACCCTGCTCGCCCCGGGGGATCACATCCTCGACGGCCCGAACACCGACCGGTTGCGTTCGGCAGGCCGCGCAGCGCCACACGCTCAAATCCGGATCGTCGGCACCGATGGTCGCGAGGTCCCGACCAATCGCACCGGCGAGATCATTGTCCGGGGAAGCCATTGTTCACCCGGCTACTGGAACAAGCCGGACGAGACGTCGGCGACATTCCGCCACGGGTGGGTGCATACGGGCGATGCCGGTCATCTGGACGAGCGCGGGTACCTGTTCGTCGACGACCGGATCAAGGACATGATCGTCACCGGTGGTGAGAACGTCTACTCGACCGAGGTCGAGACCGCCATCTGCGAGCACCCGGCAGTCGCTGCGGCCGCGGTCATCGGTCTTCCCGACGAACGGTGGGGTGAGCGCGTGCATGCAGTCATCGTCTTGCGTGACGGTGCTACGACCACCATCGCCGAAATCCGCGACCATACGAAAAGGCTGATCGCGGGATACAAAGCCCCGCGCACTGTCGACTTCGTCGACACACTCCCGCTGTCGGGTGCGGGGAAAGTACTCAAACGAGCACTCAAAGAGCACTACTCGGCGTCCCCGCACCAGCAGCCAGCGTAGACAACTTCCCACTCGATCCAGCAAGGAGCAACGTGTGTCAAATTTGACCTACAACTTTTCCGGACAAACCGTCATCGTGACGGGTGCGGCCCGAGGCATCGGCTTCGAGGTCGGCAAGTTCTTTCATGAGGCGGGCGCAGATGTTGTTCTCGTCGACTTCGACAAGGTCGCTCTGGATGCAGCGACCGAGGAACTGGGCTGCTATGGCGCTCATGCCGACGTGAGCGACTCCGACTCGGTACAATCCGTCATCGACTACGCGATCGAAAAGACCTGCCGCATAAACGTTCTCATCAACAACGCCGGCATTATCCGGGACAAGATGCTGTGGAAGTTGACCGACGAAGACTGGGATCAGGTGCTTGCCGTCCATGCCGGCGGAACGTTCCGGTTCACTCGCGCCTGTGTACCGCAGTTCCGCACCCAAGGGCATGGCCGGGTCATCAACGTCACCTCCTACACCGGACTGCGCGGCAACCCCGGTCAGGCGAACTATGCCACCGCCAAGGCGGGCATCATCGGATTCACCAAGACCGCAGCCAAGGAGCTTGCGAACTTCGGCGTGACGGTCAACGCGATCTCCCCCAACGCCGAGACCCGCATGATCGCCTCGATTCCGAGCGACAAAAGGGCCGAGGTCACCGAGCAGATTCCGTTGAAGCGCTTTGCTGATCCGCGCGAAATGGCAGCGGCTATTGGATTTCTGGCCTCAGCTGAGGCCGGTTACATCACGGGCGTCGTGCTGCCCGTAGACGGAGGGATTTCGATATGACAGCCTTCACGACCCTGGACGAAGTCCGGGCTTCAGCGGGAACGGATCTCGGTGTCAGCCGCTGGATCGACATCACCCAGGACCGGATCAACGCCTTCGCCGAGACGACCGAGGACCGGCAGTGGATCCACATCGATCCGGCAGCCGCCGCGGCAGGTCCGTTTGGAACCACGGTCGCGCACGGATTTCTCTCTCTTTCATTGATCGCCGTGTTCAGCGAGGAACTGCTCGAGGTCAAGGAAGTGCGCACGGGCGTGAACTACGGGTTGAATAAGGTGCGTTTCCCCGCCCCGGTACCGGTCGATTCGCGAGTTCGCGGTCGGGGACGACTGGCGTCGGTAGACGAGATTCCCGGTGGTGTCCAGGTAACGGTCGTGGTCACAGTCGAACGTGACGGCTCTGATCGACCGGTTTGTGTTGCCGAGTCCGTACTCCGACTGCTCACCTGAAACCCTGCGGGACAACGACGGACCGCTAGCGGAGACGACCAACGCCGTCTCGAACTGCAACCAGATGGGCCGCTTCCTGCACTCAGACCATGCGAGTAGCGGACCACCTGATTGAAGCCAAGTCCCGTTCACCGCTCGCCGACCAATTACCCCCGCAACCGGGAGGCCAATAATGTTCAAGACCTCGTTCACCGAAACGTTCGGCATCGAACACCCCGTCGTCTGCGGCGGAATGACTGCCGTCGGCACCGCCGAGCTGATCTCGGCGGTGGCGAATGCCGGAGCACTCGGATTCCTCACCGCACTGACACAGCCCACCCCCGAAGCACTCTCGAAGGAAATCGCGCGCACTCGGGAGATGACCGACAAGCCGTTCGGCGTCAACCTCACTATCCTCCCCACCATCAACCCGGTGCCGTACGACGAGTACCGCGAGGCGATCATCGAGGGTGGGGTGAAGATCGTCGAGACCGCAGGTAGCAATCCCGCACCGCACCTGCCCAGTTTCAAAGCCGCCGGGGTCAAGGTGATCCACAAGGCGGTGGCCGTGCGCCACGCCATCAAGGCCGAGAAACTCGGCGTTGACGCAGTGAGCATAGACGGCTTCGAATGCGCCGGACACCCCGGTGAAGACGACGTCCCCGGCCTCGTCCTGATTCCCGCCGCCGCGCGGCAGCTGACCATCCCGATCATCGCCTCCGGCGGCATCGCAGACGGCGCGGGACTCGTCGCCGCGCTCGCGCTGGGTGCGTCTGCGGTGAATATGGGCACCCGCTTCGTCGCCACCACCGAGGCCCCGGTGCACGAGAACCTCAAACAGCAGATCGTCGCGAACGACGAATGCTCCACCCAGATCGTGTTTCGTGAGTTCCACAACTCTGCCCGAGTTGCCCGCAATGCGATTTCGGAGCAGATCGCTGAAGTTTCGAAGCGTCCGGGCGCCACATTCGCGGACATCGCCCACCTCGCCTCGGGCCAACGGGGCCGCACGGAGGTGCTCGGTAAGGGCGACATGGACGGCGGGCTGTGGTGGGCGAGCCAGGCGCAGGGCCTGATCCACGAGGTTGCCAGCTGCGCCGAGGTAATCGACCGCATCATCACCGACGCACGGAACCTGGTGGCGAAACAGTTGCCGGAGCTGCTGTCGTGACGGGCGGAACAATCTGCAGGCTGATCGAGTGGGAGCGGCATAGAGCGTCGGCGGCAGTCGCTGGGTTGAATGAGGGCGACTGCAGCACAGCGCAACCGAGCGTGATAGCGGTTTCACACTCCCCAACGCCGAGCGGGAGAATGCGCACGGGCCGCGGACCCTCACTCTCCCTTCCGGCACAGATACCGATCAAGGAAGCACATTGAAGATCACTGCGTTGCAGATAGCGGCCGGCGGCGGGTTCGACACCGTCACCCGAATCGACCTCAATGAGCGGGAACCGGGCCCGGCGGAGATCCGGGTCCGTCTCCGGGCGAGTTCTCTCAACTTTCACGATCTCGGCGTCGTCAGCGGGGCAACGGCTCCCCGGGAACCTCGTATTCCCCTGTCGGACGGTGCCGGCGACGTGATTGCGGTCGGCGCGCAGGTCACCGAGTTCGCCGTCGGTGACCGCGTCGTGAGTACCTTCTTCCCGGACTGGTTCGACGGCGACCCACACGCGGTCGGCTTCGCTCGTACACCAGGGGACGGTATCGACGGCTTCGCCCGCACCGAGGTCACCATGCCCGTCTCAGCGTTCACCCGCGCACCAGCCGGATACAGCCACGCCGAGGCCGCGACCAGGGTCATCGCCACCTCGTCGAATGACGACAAACTCGCCCGACTCGCCGATCTCGGCGCCGACCACTTGATTAACTACGTCACCTTGCGAACCTCGTCACCCCACTTGGGTGTCGTGCGGTTCAGAATTCGGGGAATCAAACCTGCTGGGCACCGGAGGAATGGGGGCTGCCGGGTACGGCGCCCCGCGGCACTTTCCACGGTCTCCTGACGTCACTCTTTGTGTGGGGAGCCCGCTCGTATGGGGGTAGGTCAGCTCGAAACGCTCCTGGGTCTCAGGCTCGCGTCGAGTTCGCGGGGTGGTCGACAACGCAATCACTGACGGTCAGTCGATCCGGGAGATACGAATGAGCTTCAGATCGCTGCATCACTGATCCGCGCTATTGGCGAGGTATCTTACGGGGCGGACACGATCAGGATCCGAAAACCCGAGTCGCCCGACGTTTTTCAGACTAAAACTGACGCATCCACCTGATGGGGGTGTTCGGCTCGCTCTCGCGTATCACCAACGCCAACTGGAAAATTTCTCCCCAACGGCATCAGCCTCTCCAGTACTGCGTCGGCGCTGTCGGCAAATCGACTTTGCGAGTTCGAGTGTGATGAAACCGTACACGAGACTCCACAACTGAGGCCGACACCACACTGGGGTTCGCATTTCTCATCCGGCCGGATCTCACGAGCCGCTCGGACGCGCTGAAGATGTGGCCATAGGCATGGCGGAAAGTCGGCGAACCCATACTGGGCGGAGTGTCAGAAGACGTGAGCGGCCGGCACGTCCCGCGATCGACAGTCTGAACATCAGGTCATACAGTGGCGGATTGCGGGCGACCCGGCGGCGCGTCAACGGTCAGCGACGCCAGATCTGTGACGGGATCATCGGTCACCGGCACCATCGCCAACGCTGCCGAGAGGGCCTCGAGTCCGTGGTCGATGACGGCGGGTGAATACGGGAACGCCGCCGAAGTGGCTGTGGACCACCATCGTCGAGAGCCCGGCCGCCGCGGTCACCGTACGTGCTTTGATCGCCGAAGGGTCCTGTTCGGCCAGCAGTCGGATGGTGGCGTGACTGAGCCGCTCCGGTACACCATCCACGGCCCCTCCCCATACATCTCCCATCTCCGCCACGTCGGTCCCTGCCCCTGGCCCGGGCTGGCATGCGATCGGTACGGCCCCTTGTCGCGGCCGTGTAACTTCGTTATAGTGCTGGCAACGCGTTATTCGAGATCTATTGAGAGGGTTAGCGATGACACATCAGGAACCGGGCCGGCTCGTGATCGAGGACCGCGGAACGGTTCTTGTCGTCAAGGTCGACGGCGGACCGCACAGCTTGTTCGGCGTGCAGATCGCCGACCAACTCGACGCGCTGGTGAACCGTGTCGACAGCGACCCAGGCGTGCACGCCGTCGTGTTCACCGGTGCACGGGAGGGCCGGTTCGTCAGCCACGCCGACGTGCGGTGGCTGCAGGCCGAGGGTGCTGCCGTGCCCGAGTTGAGCCGACGCGGCGCCTCGGCTGCCCTGCGCCTGGCCCGCGGTGTGGATCGGGCCCACGTTCCCGGTCCGGTGCTGCAGAGAACCCCGCTCAAGGGAGTCGCCCAGCTCGACCGGCTGCATGACACGTTCCTGCGGATGAACGCCAGCGGTGTCATCTTCGTCGCCGCACTGAACGGTTCGGCTCTGGGTTTGGGCGCGGAGTTCGCGTGGGCCTGCGATCTGCGGATCATGTCCGACGGTGACTTCTTCATCGGCCAGCCGGAAGTGCTCCTCGGAATCATGCCCGGCGGTGGCGGCAGCCAACGGTTGACCCGCCTGATCGGTACCCACAAGTCGCTGGTCGCCATCCTGGAGGGCAAGCCATTCACGCCTGCACAGGCACTGGCCAACGGTGCGGTGGACGAAGTCGTGGCGCCCAAGGATGTTGTGACGCGGGCGGTCGAACTGGGCGAGTACTTCGGCAAGCGGACCAAGAAGGCCGTCGAGGCAATCAAACGCTCGGTCTACTTCGGCGGTTCCATGTCGCTCTCGGAAGGCTTACACGTCGAGCGCACCGAGTTCCTCGGCACCGATCAATCCGAGGAGGGTCAGGAACTGATGCTGCAGTACCTCGCGGATATCGAGTCCACCGGTCAACTACCTCTCTACAGCCCGGACACCTACGCCGACGCGCTGGCGTCAGGAAGAGTTCCCGGCGCGTTTCGACCCAGTCGGCGGTGACTCGGAAATGATTCCTGCACAGTCCTTCACCCGTCACGGCGTCTCGTTCACCTCCGGCAAGGACAGTTGCGCCGCGTGGCTCTACCTGCCCACTGGGGTGACTTCGCCGCCGGTGGTGGTCCTCGGACACGGCCTCGGGGCCACCCGCGAGATGCGCCTGGACGCCTTCGCCGAGCGTTTCGCACAGGCTGGCATCGCCGCGCTGGCCTTCACCTACCGGCACTTCGGTGATAGCAGCGGCCAACCCCGCCAACTGCTGTCCATTAAACGTCAGCTAGCCGACTGGGATGCCGCCATCGCCTTCGTGAAGGGACGCCGCGACGTCGACGGGACGAGGGTGGCGGTCTGGGGCAGCTCCTTCGGTGGTGGGCATTCCATCACGGTTGCCTCGCGTCACCCTGAATTGAAGGCGGCGGTCGCCCAATGCCCTTTCACCGATGGGCTGGCCTCCGCGGTCGCGCTGGGCCCCTATGCCTCATTGAAGGTGTTGCCGTTGGTAGCCAGGGACTGCCTGTCGATGGTCACTCGGCGGGAACCGGCAATGATCCCCCTGGCCGGTCGCCCCGGGTCGCTGGCCTTGATGAACGCCCCAGATGCCTTGCCCGGCTACCAGGCGCTGCTGCCGCCCGACACGACGTTCCGCAACGAGGTCGCCGCCCGAGTGGCGCCGACGATCGTGGCGTACCGGCCCGGGCGGTCGGTCAAGACCATCGCCTACCCGATCCTGTTCTGCATCAGTGACACCGACACAGGCACGCCGCCCGAGCAAACCGAGCGATACGCGCGCACCGCACCCCGTGGAGAGATCAAGCACTACGACGCCGGCCACTTCGAGTTCTACCTCGGCGAGCCGTTCGAGCAGCTGGTGAGCGATCAGATCGAGTTCCTGACCCGCCACCTGCGCCCGGCAGGAGCAGAGTCGTGAACACCGATCACGCCGACGAACTCGGCGGACGGTTGCCGCTGGCCGACCCCGCGACCCTCACCGCCGAGCAACGAGCGCTCTTCGACCGCATGCTCACCCGAATCGTGCCGTGGGCCGATGACGCCGGATTTCAGACCACCGCGAAGAACGGGCGGCTCATCGGGCCGTTCAATCCCGCTCTGCTCAATCCCGCTGTCACCGCGTCGCTGTTGGACTTGCACGTCACCGAACGGGCCCACACGTCGTTGAGCGAGCGGGTCCGCGAAGTGGTCATCCTCGCCGTGGGCGCCGTCTGGCGGGCAGATTACGAGCTGTACGCCCACGTGGCCGTGGCCCGCAGCGCCGGGTTGTCCGACGCCGCTGTCCGGATGATCGCCGCCGGCGAGCAGCCCTCTGAGCTCAGCGAGCAGGAGACGATCGCGCAGCGGCTCACCCAGCAGCTGTCAGCAAGTCACCGTGTCGACGACACGCTCTACCGCCAGGCCGAAGACGCGTTCGGCGTGCACGGTTTGATCGACATCGCCTTCCTCATCGGCATCTATCACGCGGTGTGCGCGACGTTGAACCTGTTCGCCATCCCCGCCCCCGAACAGGCAGGACCCTCATGAAGCTTTCCTCGCTGCCGGATCGCCGCGCCGAGCACGATCCCCACGGGCCCGCGGTCTCCGACGCGCGCCTGAGACTGACCAGCGCACAACTGTCCGACCGTGTGCAGTCGTCCTCACATCCCCTGGGTGAACTGAGGATTGGCTCCGTTGACCTGGTTGCGCTTCGTCCCATCACCGAGCGGGTCTTCCCATTCGTCGCGACGTTGGATGCGCTGGCCTACGTCGAGAGCGGGCGCGCCAAAGGCAAGGTGGCCGTGACGATGAACGATGCTGGTGACCTACCATGACGAGCACGGATTTCGACTACGACTGGTTGGTGATCGGATCGGGGTTCGGGGGCAGCGTCTCGGCATTGCGACTGTCCGAGAAGGGATTTCGCGTAGGAGTCCTCGAACGCGGCCGCCGCTATGACCCCGAGGACCTACCCACGTCGGCCTGGGATTCCAGCAAATACACCTGGGCGCCCCGGCTCGGCAAGTTGGGGATCATGCGCACGTCGATCTTCCGCCACGTCTTCTTCCCCTCCCAGAGTGGCGTCGGGGGTGGCAGCCTGGTCTACGGCGGAGTGCTGTACCGGGCCAAGGAGGAATTCTTCCACGGCGTCCAGTGGAGCGCGCTCGGCGACTGGGAGAAGCTGCTGCGACCGCACTACGCCACTGCCGAGCGGATGCTCGGCGCGGCCCCGGTCCCCTTCGATTCGGTTCACCAGCAATGGATCCGGGAAATGGGACGCCACTTCGGCACCGAAGACACCGTCACCCTCGCACCGACCGGGGTGTTCTTCGGAGAGCCGGGTAAGACCGTGGCCGATCCCTACTTCGGCGGCGAGGGCCCCGACCGCACCGGATGCACCCGCTGCGGCGCCTGCATGGTGGGCTGCCGGGTGGGCGCGGTGAATTCGCTGACGAGAAACTATCTGTGGTTCGCCGAACGAAACGGCGTGCAGATCCTGCCCGAACACCAGGTCCTCGACGTAACTCCGCTCGGCAGCCCGGATGGCGGTGACGGCTATCGTGTCACCAGCGAGCACCCCGGCCCCAAGTTCGGTCACGACCGACGGACCCGCACTCACACCACACGAGGGGTGATCTTCGCCGGCGGGACGCTGGGCACCAACGAACTTCTGGCCAACTGTAAACACGGCGGCTCACTGCCCCGGATCAGCGACCGCCTCGGCGAGTTGGTGCGCACCAACAGCGAATCCGTCCTGACCGTGCTGCTGCCCGAGGACCGCGGGAGCTGGCGCGATGTCACCGCCAGCAGCAGCGTGCACGTCGACGCCGACACCAACATCGAAATGCTCACCTACGGCCCCCACGCGGACATGCTGAGCCTGCTCTACACCGTGCTGGTCGGCGACGGAACCCGGGTCACACGACCCCTGAAGTGGCTCGCCGCGATCGCACGGCACCCGCTGCAATGGCTCAAGACGCTCTGGCCGGTGGGCTGGAGCCGGCGCACGGTGATGCTGCTGGTGATGCAGTCCCGGGACAACGCAATCACGTTCCGCGCCCGCAAGCGCCGGTGGGGTCGCGGCTACCGGCTCTCCACCGAACAGAATGCCGACACACCCAGCCCCACCTACATCGACAAGGGCAATCAAGCCGCCCGCTGGCTGGCCGACCGCACCGGAGGCATCGCGCAAAGCAACGTGCTCGAAGCGCTGGGTAACATCCCCTCCACCGCCCACATGCTCGGCGGCGCCGTCATCGGCGCGGAACCCGCCAGCGGCGTCATCGACAAGGATCTGCATGTCTTCGGCTACCACAACATGCTTGTCTGCGACGGTTCGGCGATGCCGGCCAATCCCGGCGTCAACCCAGCCCTCACCATCACCGCCCTGGCCGAATACGCCATGTCACAGCTTCCCGCGCCGGACCCCAAGACCACCGACACGGCGGCTGGGTAGGGATTCCGCCTGTGCGACGATCACGATCAAGTGCGTCGCGGTGATCGGGGAGGTCGTGTAGGGAATCGAGCAGTGTCCTGCGTGCTTGGACGAGGAGGTATCGCCGCCAGTCTGATTCATGTGCTGCATCGTCCTCTCCATCGAGCCGGAAGTGCCGCATGAGCGGCTGACCGCAGGATCGCCCCTCGACGCTGCGTGGTATTTGCGCGCAGGTAGGCGCACATGAGGTCGACGGCTACTTCTGCTTCAAAGGTGCGGGTGGGGTCGTATTCAAGCCAGTCGTCAGCTACTGCTGCCAAGGCATACACGCCACCGATCCTCTTGGCGAAAGTCGCGTCCGCGTCTCCGAGTTGGTCGGCCGCGGCCGAGTATCGTTCGTGCAACGCGCGTTCCACCTCCCGTGAGTGCGTCTGGACTCGGTTTGCGCCCGTCTCCACCGCATTCAGGACCGCCGCAATGAACGCCAAACTCGCTGCGATCACGGCACACACTCCCGCACCGAGTACTGCCTGGGATTGTTGGATTCCTTCGTCCCATTTTGAACGGACAAAGATCGAACCTGCCACTACAGTCACAACTAGAAGTAGGGCAACCAATCCGATACCGGCCCGGGCTAGCCGAACTGTTGTCATCGGTGACGGTTTGAGCTTCTTGCCGAGCCACCCGAAGCGGCGGGAAAGTGCCCCAATCACCGCGCCCAGAAGCGAGCTGCCCACGACAATTCCGAGAGGTATGGCAGCGATGCTCCACCCACCGAGATCGTAGGGCGGATCGTCGGCGGACAAGAGCATGAGGAAGGTGGCAGCGGCCAGGAGCCCGTAGAGCGCCCCGGTACCAGTAAGCAGAAGGATCACAGGAAAATGATGTCACCTGGGTTGGACCGACCCAGCGAAACGCTCCGACACCGAGGTCGGGAGATCAACCAATCTAGAGGTCGACTATGACCTCGAGCGAGCCTCATCACGGAGTGGATCGATAGTTTCAAGCAAAGGCACTGCGACATACCGGAGGGTCGATAACGAACAGTTTATCTATTGCAGAGGCTGTCTCGGTGCCATCCTGCCCGGGTCAGGCCGACGTGGGAATGGCGATCTGCTCTCTGCCGTCGATGGCCGATAGTAGGTAATGCGGGCAGGTGACCACCTGCCGTGGCACGGGAATCGGCTGCCGGTCGGTGTCGAGGTAGAGGCGGTATGCGAGCTGCCCGCTCCGATGGCCGCCGGTGTCCGGGTCGACGGCGCCGAGGAAGTACCCGTGCGTTGCGTCGACGGTCGAGAAGATCGCGCGCGCCCAGTCGGCGGGCTCGGCGGGCGGCAGATACCGTGGCTGGCCCGTGTCAGCGTCGAGGTGTGCACGATGACCGTGACGGTGAACCCGGCTGACGCAAGGAACCACTCCTCGGCTGCGACCTCAAACGGTGCGATGGAGGTGTGGATATGCAGCTCGGTGTCCGTTCCGGCGGGCCGGCGCCGTGATGGGGTGCGGATCCGTCGAGATGTCACCGGGGGCCAAGTTTGGCAGCGCCTTTTCGGCGTCGGCGCGGATGCTGCCGGGACCAGCGGACATGGGGCAAGGGTACGGGTCGCCGATACGCGGCCCGCGGGGTGACTGCGATTCCTCCGACCGACGATCGATCCGGCAGAATGGGGTTTTGACCTGCAGTGACGACAGGTCCCCTAACGGAAGGACTGGGCCGGTGAATGTGGGTGACCGCGTCAAGGTGCAGACCGACGCCACCTCGGAGTTCGTCATCGTGAGCATCGACGGCGAGGACGCGGTGATCGAGTCGGTGCGCGACGACGTCCCCGGCCGGTCCCCTTCCATGCCCGCCTCGAGCGGTTGGTTCCGGTCGAGTCCTAACCAGGACGAGAAATGTCATCTGAACTGCGGAGATGACACGTCCCCTCGTGGGGCTAGCGTCCGCTCGTCGCGGCGATCGCGTCGGTGATCTGCCCGCGCTGCTCGGCCGTCAGGTCGCGGACCCGGGCGTCGTCGGCGATGCCGAGCATGACCATGACCCCGGCCGGCCCGATCCCGGATCCGCTCATGTAGGTGGTGAGGACGTCGGTGACGAGTAGGTTGGCGGCGATCCGGTCGCGTCGGCGGTACAGCAGCGACGTCAGCGGTATGGATCCGGACAGTAGGTCGTCGGTTCTCCTCTGCCGCAGGGCGTTCAGACTGACGATCTTCTGGTCGTCAGGTTCGGGGGTCGGCATTGGGGTTCCTCTCGTTGGCAGGCGGCATCGGCGGATCAGGCGCAGCGGGGTGGTGTGTTCGCGTCGGCCTGACGTGTTCGGCCCGGCGTTCCCGCGCGCCGTATCAGCTGCCTGGACGCCGAGGGAGGCGGGCGGCGAAGACCGCGACGGCGCCGGCGACGGTGATCTCGACCTCCTCGAACGCGGCGGCCAGGGCCGTGTGCAGACCGTCGAGGTCGTCGCTGCGGTTGTGGAACAGCTTGATCGGCCCGTTGTAGAGGCTGTTCAGGGCGCGGCTGAGAGGGGTGTGGTGCGCACCGGTGTCGAGGATGGTCGAGCCGAAGAACACCCCGTCGTCGGCCATGACCTGGGCGATGTGCCCGAACGCGCGGCCCTTCTGCTCCCAGGTACCGGGCACGCAGTGCAGCACGAAGTTCGCGGCCACGGAGTCGAATACACCGATGTCCGCGGGTAGTGGGGCGAGGATGCTGGCGGTGTGCGCGGCCGCGGTCGGCGAGGCGGGTGGTGGTCATCTGCAGGGTGTTCGGGTTGAGGTCGAGCAGCTCGATCGTCGGGTTCGGGGTCGGGTAGGTGGCGTGCTGGAGGTACCAGCCGGTTCCGGGGCCGATGTCGAGGTGCCGGCCACCGAGGTGGGAGTTGTAGTGTGCGAGCAGGCGTTCGCTGGGGCAGCGCCAGGCGAGGGTGTTGCTCCACCTCAGCACGACGGTGTCGTACACCGACAGCAGCGCCCGACTGTATGGGGCGGCGCCGGCCTTCTCCGACTGTGTGACCGCACTTGCAGACATGCGTGTTCCCCCTCGTTGTTCGCGTGATGGCGTTCCCCCGCCATCCCCGATCGTAAACGGCGCCGACTTCAGGGACTCGGTCGATTTGTCTGCCGCGGTGTGCCCGCGCGGTTTGCGGGTGTCGGAGCGCAGATCGTCGTCGGCCGCGTCGTCGTTACCCGCCATTCGAGCTGCCGCAGGCCCGGCAGTGGATCGTCGACAGGGGCGTGCGCCGACAGCCCGAAAGGCGCTGTTGCCTAGTGTTATTCGCGCAATACACGAGCTGTGCGCAGAAGTAGGTCGCCGGATGTAACGCGGCCGCCACCGCGCGAGTAGGCTGAATAGTCGAGTTGCTGCGCTGACGGCGGGCTGGTGGGCAGTCGGAGCAGATTGTTGGAAGTCGGCGGAATTGTTATGAACCGAGGTCGTACCCATCCACCGAGGAGGTGTGTCATCGATGACGGACCACGATAGGTCCGGGCCGCTGGGTGGCGTCAGCTCGGAGATCAAAGCGGAACTCGAATCCGAGGGGTTCAGGGAGGTCGACGAGATCGGCCATGGCGGCTTCGGCGTGGTCTATCGATGCAGGGAGCCTTCGCTCGAGCGGACCGTGGCGGTCAAGGTGCTGAGTTCGGGTCTAAATCGAGAGGGCGACGCCCGATTCCTGCGGGAGCAGCGCGCGATGGGTCAATTGTCGGGACATCCAAATATCGTCAATGTGCTGCGCATCGGCACAACTTCGACGGGACGCCCGTTTATTGTGATGCAGTATCATCAGCGGGGCTCTCTTGATGCGGCGGTGCGTCGGCGGGGCCAGATGGCCTGGGGCACGGCGGTCCGCATCGGCGTGAAGTTGGCGGGGGCGTTGGAGACTGCGCACCGGGCGGGCATCCTGCACCGGGACGTCAAACCGGGCAATGTCCTGCTGACCGACTACGAGGAGCCGCAGCTGTCGGACTTCGGTATTGCGCGCATTGCGGGCGGATTCGAGACCGACGCCGGCACCATCACCGGGTCTCCCGCCTTCACCGCCCCCGAGGTTCTCTCGGGTGATCCGCCGACTGTTGCGTCCGACGTCTATGGACTCGGTTCCACTCTGTTTTGCCTGATTACCGGGCATGCTGCTTTCGAGCGGCGTTCCGGCGAGCAGATCATCGCCCAGTTTCTGCGCATCACCTCCGAGTCGGCGCCGAGCTTGCCTGCCGAGGGTTTGCCCAGCGACGTCCGCGCGGCGGTGGAGAGCGCAATGGCGCGGGATCCGGACCGGCGTCCGAGCAACGCGGCGGAGTTCGGCTATCAACTCCGCGAGATCGAACGCGCGCACGGTCTCGCCGTCGACGAGATGGCGCTCACGGCTGGCGAGGAGGACGCAGGTTCCGCGCCGATCCGATCCGAGCCGACCGGGACCGTGGGTTACGTCCCGACGGGCGTTCATCAGCGCCCGGGTGACGACGACGCGGAGCCACAGCTGCGACCGCCCTGTGCAGTGACAAAGTATCGTCCCCCGACGCCGTCGCGTGCTCTGGTCGTGCGGACCCGGCTCGCCGATCGCCTGAAGGATGCGGGTCGGCGGCGATTGATGCTGATACATGCGCCCGCGGGTTTCGGGAAGAGCACTCTGGCTGCGCAGTGGCGCGAGACCCTGATTGATAACGGTGTTGCGGTGGCATGGCTGAGTATCGATGCCGACGACAACAACGTGGTCTGGTTCCTCGCTCATCTGGTGGAAGCCATTCGACACGTCAGAACCGACCTCGCCTCCGACTTGGGGCAGATCCTCGAGGATCGCGGTAACCAGGCCGAACGGTACGTGCTGACGACGTTGATCAACGAGATCCATGACCGTGGAGAACTGTTGACCGTCGTGATCGACGATTGGCATCGGGTGAGTGACCCGGAAACTGTTGCTGCGATGGAGTTTCTGCTCGAGCACGGCTGCCATCACTTGCAAGTGATGGTGACCAGCCGTACCCAGTCCGGGTTACCGTTGAGCAGGATGCGGGTGCGGGACGAGTTGGTCGAGATCGATTCCACCGCGCTGCGCTTCGATGTCGCCGAATCGGGTCGATTTCTGGTCGATCTGGGCGGTCTGTCGCTGGGACAGCAGGCGATCGCCGACCTGTGTAGTTCCACGGAGGGATGGGTCGCGGCCCTGCAACTGGCCTCACTGTCACTGCAGGGGCGGGAGGATCCGGCCGAGTTCATCGGTCACCTCTCGGGCCGGCACCGAGGCATCGCGGAGTATCTCGTCGAGAATGTGCTCGGAACACTCGAACCCGACGTCCTCGACTTCATGCTGGCGACGTCGGTGACCGAACGACTGTGCGGCGACCTGGCCGCCGAACTCGCGCGGGTCGAAAACGGGCAGGCGTTCCTCGAGCAGATCGAGGAGCGGGACCTGTTCTTGCGCGCTCTCGACGACGAACGTGTGTGGTTCCGGTACCACCACCTCTTCGCCGATTTCCTTCGGCGCCGGCTCGAACGAGACCATCCCGATCGGGTCGCTGCACTGCATCGCACGGCGTCGCGCTGGTTCGCCGACCATGATCTTCTCAGCGAGGCGGTCGACCAGTCCCTCGCGGCCGGCGACGAAGAGCGGGCCGCCGACCTCGTCGATGGGATGGCGTTGATCGAGCGTTCGCAAATTGCCTCGGTATTGGGGCTGATCGACAAACTGCCTGCAACGCTGGTGGCCGGGCGGCCCCATCTGCTGATCGCGGCGGCCTGGGCGCACGTGCTGTTGCACCACGATCGCGTGGCCATTGATCAGACACTCGATGCGCTGAACGTCAGCCTTGCCGCCCTGCCGGAAGAGGAGGGGGCGACCGCGGATCTTCGGGTCGAGGCGGCGCTGGTGAAGGGACTTGCAGACCTGTTCGGCGACCGCATCGACGGATTACTCGATTTGGTGTCGGACTGTGTGACGCGGGAGAAGACCCTGCGACCGGTCGCGCTGGCGGCGGCGGCGAATGTGGCCTCTTACGAAGCAATTCACCGATTCGAGTTCGACGCGGCGCAGCGGTGGCAGGAGTGGGCCGAGCCCTTCCACGCGCGCACCACGGGTCCGTTCAGTGTGGTGTACGGGTACTGCTTATCCGGTATCGCGGCCCTCGAGATGCTCCGCATCGACGAGGCTGAGCGATACTTCCGCCGTGCGTACGAGCTGGCGCGGCGCTCGGGCGGCCTGCGGTCGTATTCGACCCGGCTCGCGAGTGCGATGCTCGGCGACCTGCTGTACGAGCAGGGATATATCGACGAGGCCGAGCGGCTGCTCGATGAGAGCCACCAACTCGGATCCGAAGGCGGCGTGGTTGATTTCATGCTCGTCACGTACGGCACTGGGTCCCGGATCAAGGCCATCCGCGGTGACCGCGAGGCGGCGAGCCGACGTCTGGACGAAGGCGCCGAAATCGCCGCGGAACTGTCGCTGCCACGACTGACTGCTCGCATCGAGAACGAGCGCGGACGGTGGGGTCTGCGGGCCACCGCACGCCCACCCACCCGGAGAAAGGCCGTTGCGGCGGCAGCCGCATCCTCCGCGGTCAACGGCATCGTCGAAATGACCGCCGAACTCGACGAAGACACCGCGATTCGCACACTGCTCACCGAGACGACCCCGCGCAGTGCGATCGAGGCACTCGAACGGTCGTCCGCACTGGCAATCAGGGTGCAATCGCACCGGCGTCCTCGCGCCGCGCTCCGTGTGGGACTGCTCGAGGTGACCGCACGCCTCGCGGTGTACGGCGAGGAAGACGCTGCACCGGCATTGGTCCCCCTCGCGGCGAAATGTGCGCAGCTCGGCTTGATCCGCCCCCTCTGCGACGAGGGCGCGACGCTGACACAGCTGGTGGCTTCGCTTCGAGAACGGCTGCTGCACAACCAGTGGCCCAGCGAGTGGCCGACGATCGATGAGCCGTTCCTATCGGCGGTCCTGGCCGCGGCCGAGCAGACCGATCCGCCGTCATCCAGTCCATCGAAGTGAATCGGGGCTCCGGGGGAACGCATGGGACGTGCCGTGCCCCGACGGAATACGGCACGTCCCAGTGATCGGCTGCCGGGACCGTAGGGGTGAGCGGCCGCGGTCCCGGCATCAGTGACTGCTGAGCTCACCAGCGATCGATGGGTGTCCTCGGCCCCGTGCTGGGATGGGTCAGACGGTTTCGAGGGTTTGCTCCCGGGCGGAGACGCCTGCAGTCCGTGGCTGTCCGCCGGCAATCCCGATACCGCCGAGCAGGATCAACGCGACACCGGGGACGATGAACCACCATGTCAAGGTGGTGGCAGCCTGGCTCGCGGTGGGGATGCTCGCCGCCAGATGGAAGTTGCCGACGTTGGCCTTCATGCCAGCAACGAGTGCCTCGAACCGGGGGAGGATGGTGTTGAGCTGCGCCATGCCGGTCGCGACGTCGGGGAAGTTCTGCCCCATGAAGTCTTGGAACTGCCCTGGATCCATCTTCAGAGCGCCGGCCAGCGCGGGCACGGTCTGGGTTTGGAGTTGGTCGGACATCGTCGCGATCACAGTCATGTCCGACCGCACGGCCGTCACACCCTGGTCGGTGAACACCGGGCCGAAGGCGGCAGTGAGATCGTCGACGGCCTTGGCCTTGGTGGGAACGGACAACACCAGCGGGGCGATGACGAACACGAGTCCCACGACAACGCCGGCCACCAGTGCTGCCCGAGACAGACCCGGTCGGCCGCCCCGGCGGCCGCGAAGCAGGGCACCGACGGCGAGGAGGAACAGAACAGCGCCGGGGATCAGGAACAAGAACGGCACCACGGTACTGGGGAGGAAGTTCGTGGGAATCTGATCGGCGTTGCGGAAGTTCGGCGCCAGCGTTTCCAGGCCGGTCACCAGGGCCTCGAATTTCGGCAGGATCGTGTCGAGCTGGTCGATGCCGCTGGCGACGTCCGGGAAATTCTGGCCCATGTAGTCCTGGAACTGGTCCGGGCTCATGG
The DNA here is from genome assembly GCF_042671975.1 of Rhodococcus sp. NPDC127593. Lineage (NCBI taxonomy): Bacteria > Bacillati > Actinomycetota > Actinomycetes > Mycobacteriales > Nocardiaceae > Rhodococcus > Rhodococcus sp. NPDC127593. The sequence continues at coordinate 27,286 of NZ_JBHXWI010000090.1, forward strand.
CGAGCGCATTCGGCAGGGCGGGCAGGGTTTGCGACTGCAGCTGATCCGACATCGTCTGCACCGTGTCCATGTCGGCCCGGGTCTGGGCCAACGCGTGAGGCTCGAAGCTGGCGCGCAGGTCGCCGGTGAGGTGTTCCACGCCTTGGACCTTGGTCATCATTCCGGTGACGAGCGGGAAGAGAAACAGTACGGCACCGATGGCGGCGACGACGCCGAGCACGACGGTTCTTCTCAATGGCATTGCTTTGCTCCTTTGATCATTCTTCGGCGCAGACCGCTCGCACGGCCCGAAAACGTCCGGTAGGTAAGTGGTAGATCAACTCCAGTCACGTTGCCGTGAAGCCGAATACGTCAACTTAGCGATTTGTGGCACAACCGATTCAGGCAAAACAAAAGCCTCACAGCCGATGAGTCGGTGGAGATGGGTGGGGTGGCAGCCGTGGTCACCGCCGGCGACGGGATGTTCCGTCGATGGCCATGGTGGTCGACACTTCGAGTCGTTATCAGACGTTGACGCCGACAGCAGGGAATGTGCGCACGTTGCAATGACGAGATGCGGCCTCAATGCAACGATCGGCATCAGGGTGATGCGTCGTATTCTGTGACGCACATGCGGGCCCATCGCGCCTCCGCGCGAGCGAGTGCAACCACGCGCACGAAGTGCTGCGCGGTGAGTGCCAATCCGTGGGGACGAAGAAGGCTGAGCACCGCGATGAAGGCGTGAAACAGAGTCAGGGTTGGCATGTCTATGGGTTCCTACGTTGCTTGTCCCGGATCCCCGCACTGGCCGGGAGATGCCTCGGACAGTGAGATGGCTGATGGCCGCCGCCGAGCACCGTGAGGTCGTCGCGGCGCGACGAGCAGAACGTGAAGTTCCGTCACTTCTGGGGGATACCTGCGGACGCGACAGCTGCAGGCGAGTTCGTAGAGGCGGTCCGCGTACGCTCGTTTGGATGTCTGCGCTTTCGACATACACATGAGATCTTGAGCGGCACGGACTCCAAGCCGCGGATGATGTTGTTCGGGTGCAGGTGGGGCTCACCATTCAGTTCGATCCGGTCGACACGCTTGGCCAACTCCTTGAACAGCGAGTTCACCTCGAGGCCGGAGAGGTTCTTGCCCACGCAGGAGTGCGGGCCGTAGCCGAAGGCAAGGTGGTCGGTCGGGTTTCGGCGAACGTCGAATACGTGCGCGTTCGGGTAGTGCCGCTCATCTCTGTTCGCCGAGGCGTAGCTGTGCAGCATCCTCGATCCGGCCGGAATGGTGATCTCGCCGATCTGAACCTCACAGCTGGTTACTCTTGTGAACCACTGAGCGGTCGATTCCATCCGGGCGCATTCGAACACTGCACTCGGAACGAGTGACGGATCGTCACGGACGATCGCCCATTGGTCAGGGTGCCGCGCGAACAGGAGCAGTAGATTGCCGATCAGGCTGGCCGTGGTGTCCAGGCCGGCTAGGGCCGTAACGCCGATGATCCCCAGCGCTTGCTCGTCGGTAAGGTTGCCCTCGTCGGCGGCCGCCCAGGCCTGCGCGGCGAGGCTGCCCGGCCTGACTTGGTCGCGACCGAGGCTGGATGCGACGAAGTTGATGAGCCGTGACGAAGTTGATGAGCCGTATAGCCCCGATCAGGGTGGTTGGTGAGATGATGTCGCTGTCATGAAGTTTACTGCTGGAAGTCAGCCCGAGGGACCTGCGGACGTTGACGCCCGCATCACGGAGGTCGCCCGGGCACTCTTCACGCACCTCGCGGAGATCTCAGACTCATTTCACAAGGAAGTCGAAAATTCGATCCCAGAGCTCGTGGCGGAGCCGGCGCTCGTAGAGTTACTGGGGTCGACCCTCCAGGGCAACATCGAGCTCTTCCTGGAGTACGTCAAGGGAACCGTCGCGTTGGAGGAGATCGTTCTTCCCGCCGCCTCGATGGTGCATGCACGTCGAGTTGCTCAGCGAGAGATATCGTCCGTCGCGCTTCTTCGGGCTTATAGAATTGCCCAGCGCCGCGTGGCCAGCCATGCGTTGCAGGAGATCTCGTGGACTGAAACTGATCCCGCCGTCGCCTACGCTGCAGCGCAACGATTCCACGAGATGACGTTCGCCTACATCGACTACCTTTCTGAACAGGTGGTAGCTGAGTACGAAGCCGAACGAGAACGCTGGGTCACCAATCGCAATACGGTTCGGACCGCGATGCTCGCTTCGATTTTGGCCGGTGACGCACCAGAAATCGGCGTTGCGGAACCCGCGCTCGGCTATCGGCTCCAGCACGGACACGTGGGCGCGGTTCTTTGGGACTCTGTTTCTCCCGAGTCTGCGGACTCTCTGCAGCGGCTCGAGCGAGCCTTGGTGGCAATTGCGGGAACGGTGTCCAAGCACGCTCGTCCGCTGTTTGTTCCGAGCGATCAATCACAGGCGTGGGGCTGGATCGCGACCGGCTCTCACGGCACGGACATCGATGACACGGCGATTGAGTCGGTCCTGGCCGGTGACCGCGACTTTCGGACCATCAGGGTTGCTTTCGGACGCACTGGTACGGGGATCGATGGCTTCCGAACGACCCACCTCGAAGCGATTCGAGCGTTTGGTGTTGCGTCTGCTGACGACGCCGCCGGGCGCAAGGTCACCTCGTTCGCGCAAGCGGGCGTCCGCGTTGCTTCACTGCTATCGGATGACATTGTGGGAGCCAAAGCTCTGGTGCCGGATGCTCTCGGTGAACTGGCCGCTGACGGTGAATATGCCGAACGATTGCGCGAGACTCTGTCGGTGTTCTTCGAGGAGTCCATGGGCTACAGCGCTGTCGCCACACGACTTCATATGCACCGAAATACCGTGAGGTACCGGATCGACAAGGCCACCGAAGCGCGCGGTCGCCCTCTGGACGTTGACGCTGTCGAGCTGCAGTTGGCGCTTCTGCTGTGCCGTTGGTTAGGACGATCCGTTCTTCGCGTGGACGGGTAGCCGGGTATCCGCCACTGACGTCGCCGGCGTCGCCGTCATCGCCGTCGTCGTCGGTTTCGGTGTTGTCGGTGTCGGTGTCGTGCTGTTCGGCGCATGATTTCGGCGAATTGCACAATGCGGCGGTCAAGCATTGGCACCGGCGTCCAGTGACCGACGCTGCGTGACTTGGAACACTGACTTGGGACACGAGTGACTTGGAACACTCAGCGACTTGGAACACGACGGTCAGGTCCTCAAGGAGGAAAGCTCAATGGCACGCACGGACGCCGACTCGGCTGAAAATGTTTTCGATTATGTGGTGGT
>NZ_JBHXWI010000091.1:0-30369 GCF_042671975.1 Rhodococcus sp. NPDC127593
TACAGATTTCAGCGTTCCAGCCGCCCTGCACCGCTCTGACCTGCACATTCATTCCCGGAATGGCACGAAAATGCCTACGAACTGCGGAAGTCCGGGCAAGGGTGCCGTCGACCTGTACGCCGACCTCGCCGAGCGGGGCGAGGGGACCGTCCAACGGCTGCGCACCCGCCCGGGCGTCGACGAGCGCACCGAACCGGCCGACGACGACGCCGCCCAGATCGACGAGGCCAACGCTGCCCCCGCCGAGAAGGTGACGACCCGCTGACACACCCCGATCCCGGGACCCTACGGTCGGTGGTACCGAGCCGCCCTCGCGCCGCACCTGCGCGAGGGCGGCTCCCGCACTCATGACCGCCTGTAGTGGGCTCGCTCGACGTGGCACGCGGCCCGGGCAATCCTCGAACGCATCACCGGCGATCTCGACGTGCCGACCCGCAACGGACCGCTGAACCGGCCCGGTCCGGCCCCCCGGTTCGGTCTCCGCCCGGCTGGGGATGCACAGGGATCCGGTCGAGGACGCGGCCTGTGGCCGACCCGCGTCACGGCGGTGATGGATTCGATTGGGGTGACAGGTTCCCCGAATAATGAACACCGAGATGGCGGGACCGAAGGTCTCGCTGGAACGATGTTCACAATTCGGGGGGAGCCCCAGTTTCCTTGGCGCCTCTCTTGGCGGACCGGGTCGGTTTGGCGGGTGTCTTGGCGGCACCCTTCCTCGCGGGTGTCTTGGCGGCAGCAGCCTCCTTCGCGGGTGTCTTGGCGGCTGCAGCCTTCTTCACGGGTGTCTTGGCGGCAGCAGCCTTCTTCACAGCAGCAGCCTTCTTCACCGGCGGCACCTCGGACGGCACCGGTTGGGCGGTTGCCTTGGCGGCAGCAGCCTTCTTCACGGGTGTCTTCGCGGCAGCAGCCTTCTTCACAGCAGCAGCCTTCTTCACCGGCGGCACCTCGGACGGCACCGGTTGGGCGGTTGCCTTGGCGGCAGCAGCCTTCTTCACGGGTGTCTTCGCGGCAGCAGCCTTCTTCACCGGCGGCACCTCGGACGGCACCGGCTCCGACTCGGGTTTGGTGGTGATTCGAGGTTTCCCCTCGAGTCCGGCCTTGGCTCCCTCCGATGTTTTCGTCTGTTGCCGCAGCTTGCTGTTCGTCCAGGACCAGGCGCCCTCTCCTGCGTCCCGAAGAACCCCGACTGCATTTCTGGCGGCGCGCGCGGCGCCGCTGATAACGTTCATGTAGCCTTCCAGCAGTCACGGCCGCCGACGCACGGGCGGCCTTCTCGGACGTACCCATCACCGGACAGACTAATCGTGGACGTGAGTCAACGAGCGACCGGCGGATTGTGCGGTGCATATCGGTAAGTAGTGCGGCTGGCATAAACCGCCGTCTTGGCCCAGTCGCATGCACCCGTCGACGTTTCGTTCTCGCTCATGAGGGTCCTATGCCGCGGTCCGGTCGAACCGCGCCGAATGTACTGAGCACGTGACGCTTTTACCAATACGACCGCACCGGAAACGCGGTGATGACCCCTGCGTCGATCGCACAGGCATCTCGCGTGCCCCGCGGACACGCGCGCCCTCAGTTGTGCCGCCCCTGGGATAACGGGCACTCCGCGCGAACCGAACCAACCCGCGAGGGTTGACACCTGCAGCCGACTAAACTTGAGATCACCTGGTCGTGAGGTGATTCCATGGGTGTGCAGGTGCGGGGACCAGGCTTCGGGGTCGATGGGTGATGGCCGAATTCGATCCGCTGGTGACGCAACGTGATCCGACTCCTGGGATCGCGGTGGAGTTGGCCGGTGCCGGGTTCGAGGGCGCCCACGAAATCGGGCGCGGTGGCTTCGGCATCGTCTACCGCTGCCTGCAGCGGGCCCTCGACCGGACGGTCGCGGTCAAGGTGCTCACCGCCGATCTGGATCCGGACAACCTCGAACGGTTCCTGCGGGAGCAGCGCGCTATGGGCGCGCTGTCCGGCCACCCGAACATCGTCAACATCCTGCAGGTCGGCACCACGCCGTCTGGGCGGCCGTACATCGTGATGCCGTACCACTCCCGCGATTCGCTGGAGGCACGGATCCGCCGGTCCGGCCCGCTCGAGTGGAGCGAGGCGCTCGGGATCGGCGTCAAGGTGGCCGGGGCACTCGAGGCCGCACACCGGATCGGCACTCTGCACCGCGATGTCAAGCCGGCGAACATCCTGATCACTGACTATGGCGAGCCGCAGCTGACCGACTTCGGCATCGCCCGCGTCGCCGGTGGTTTCGAGACCACCTCGGGCACGGTGACCGGGTCGCCGGCGTTCACCGCCCCGGAGGTGCTCGAGGGGCGGTCGGCGACCGCCGCATCGGACGTCTACGGATTGGGTGCGACGCTGTTCTGTGCCATCACCGGGCATGCGGCATTCGAACGCCGCAGCGGTGAGCAGGTGGTGGCCCAGTTTCTGCGGATCACCACGCAGCCGGTTCCGGGCCTGCGGGGCGCGGGAATCCCCGGCGACGTGTGCGCCGTCATCGAAGCGGCCATGGCCCGGAATCCGGCCGATCGGCCCACCTCCCCGGCCGAGTTCGGGGAGAACCTGCGAATGCTCCAGCAGCGGCACGGCCTGATCGTCGACGACCTACCGCTGCCCGCCGATCCGATGCTCGCCCCCGACGACGAGCCCTCGGGCCGATCCACCTCGGGCCGGTACAGCGCCCAGCGGCGGTCCGGGGCCCGCACCCTCACCCCACCGGCCCCGGAAACCCGATTCCGTCCGCCGACACCGACCCGGACGCTGGTGCACCGCGGCCGGTTGCTCGATCTGCTGCGGGCCGGGCAGCGGCGACTACTGACCGTCATCCACGCGCCGACCGGCTTCGGCAAGACCACGCTCGCCACCCAGTGGCGCGAGGCGCTGGCCGGGGAGGGGCTGGCCGTCGCCTGGCTGAGCGTCGATCGCGACGACAACAATGTGGTGTGGTTCCTCGGGCACCTGCTCGAGGCAATCCGGCGGGTGCGCCCCACCCTGGCCGAGGATCTCGATCAGGCGCTCGAACATCACGGCGACGGGGCCGACCGGTACGTGCTGACCGCGCTGATCAACGAGATCCACGACGCCGGCGAACCCGTCGTGATCGTCATCGATGATTGGCACCGCGTCGACGCTGCCGCGACCATCGCGGCGATGGAGTTCCTCCTCGACAACGCCTGCCACCACCTGCAAGTCGTCGTGACCACCCAGAGTCGCTCCGGCCTCCCCCTGAGCCGGATGCGGGTGCGCGACGACCTGGTCGAGATCGACTCCACCGACCCCGGTTCGACGCCGCCGAAGTCCACGCCTGGCTCGTCAACCTGGGCGGCTTGACACTCGAGCAGGACGACGTCGACGAGCTGACCGCGACAACCGAGGGGTGGGCGGCGGGCCTGCAGCTGGCGTCATTGTCGCTCCGCGGCAGCGACGACCCCGAACAGCTCATCGAGTCACTGTCCGGACGGCACCGCGCTATCGGCGACTACCTCACCGAGAACGTGCTCGACACCCTGGAGCCGGACATGCTCGACTTCCTGCTCGCGACCTCGGTGGCCGAACGACTCCACGGTGACCTGGCCGCCGCGCTGGCCCACGTCGACCACGGACAGATCATGCTCGAGCGGGCCGAGGAGCGGGATCTGTTCCTGCGCGCGATCGACGACAACCGGGAGTGGTTCCGCTACCACCCGCTGTTCGCGCAGTGCCTGCAGCAACGCCTCGAACGCGAGCACCCCGAGCGGATCGCCGACCTGCACCGCACCGCGTCCCGGTGGTTCGCCGAGCACAAGCTGGTCAGCGAGGCCGTCGACCATGCCCTGGCCGCCGGTGACCAGGACCGGGCCGTGGAGTTGGTCGAACGCGATGGAACCTATCTGCTCGAGCGCACCCAGATGTCCATCCTCCTCGGGCTCGTCGCGAAACTCCCGCCACGAATCGTGGTGTCCCGCCCCCGATTGCAGCTCGCGGTGGCGTGGGCGAACATCCTGCTCCATCGCACCGAGCCCACACAGCGGGCACTCGACCTGGTCGAATCCACACTCGACGACGGCTCGCGCACCGCCGCCGAGATCGCCGAGCTGCGAGCCGAGGCCGACGTGGTGCGGGCCGTGGTGGCGGCTCGCGCCGACCGGGTCGATGGCGTCGACGAGTTGCTCGCGGCGGCCCTGTCGCGGCCGGACACGTTGCGGCCGTTTGTCGTATCCATAGCCGCGGACGCGGCCACCTTCGCCGCGATCTACCGGTTCGACTTCGCCGAGGCACTCCGGCGGCAGCAGTGGGCCGCCCCCTACCACGCAGAGAACATCGGTCCGTACGGCGTAATGCACGGACACTGTTTCGTCGGCATCGTCGACAACGAACGCCTCGATGTCCGCGAGGCCCAGGACAGATTCCGGACAGCCCTGCGGCTTGCCCGGCGATCGGGCGGGAGCCATTCATTCGCCGCGCGGCTCGCGGGGTCGCTGCTCGGCGAACTGCTCTACGAGCAGGGCAAGCTCGACGAGGCGGAACGGCTGCTCGACGAGGGCTGCAAGCTCGGCGCCGGCGGTGGCCTGGTCGATTTCAAGCTCGCCCGATACGCCGCCGGAGCCCGGATCAAGGCGCTGCGCGGCGACCGATCAACGGCGACACAGCGGCTCGACGAGGGCGCCCGGACCGCCGCGACGTTAGGCCTGCCACGCCTGCGAGCCCGGATCGAAAACGAACGGATCAGGATGGGCCTGCCCCCGACTGTCGGCCTCGAACCGCCGTCCCGCGCCGAGTACGCGACGCGCCGCCGCCCGGTCGAAGGCGTCGACGCGATCACCGCGCAGCTCGAGGAAGACACCGCCATCAGGCTGCTGATCGCGGAAGACGCCCCCGAACCCACCCGGCTCGCCTGCACCTGGGCACAAGAATGGGTGAACATGCTCGAGGACTCGGGACGGCGCAGGGCCCTGCTGCAGGCCAAGCGCCTGTTCGTCGTCTGTCTGACGGCGGCAGGGCGCACCGACGAGGCGAAGGGGCTGCTCGCCTCGATCGCGGCGCAGTGCGCAGAGCTCGGCATGACCCGCTACCTGCTCGACAGCCCGCCCTCCGTCCGCGAACTCGTCGTGGACCTGCGCGACGACCAGCTCGCCGGCCGGTGCCCGCCCGACTGGGCCCCCGTCCCGACGTCCTTCCTCACCGACGTGCTGACCGCGGACACCGCCACCGTCGACGTGGCGTGACGCGCACTGCTGCGAGGATCTCGGTGCGCCGCCCCTGCTGCCACCGCGGCATCCTTTCTGCCGCTGAAGTACCCGCCGCCGTGGAAGTAGACCAGCGTGGGACCGCTCCACGGATGCGAGCGAGGGCGGTACACGTCGAGCAGGTTTCGCTTACCCGCGTCGCCGTAGCTGATGTTCGCCACCCGCTCGACATCATGGCGACGGACGAAGAACGGCCTCAACAGGATGGGGGCGAACGGAAGTCGGCGGCGCGGCCGGGCGGCCACCCCGGCGTCGATCGCGGTGCGCCAGCCGGCACCGAGGCCCTCGGTCAAGGCATGGTCGACGACCGGCCTGCCCGCAGCCAGGTCGTCGACGTCACACTGGGGATTGGCGTCCCACTGTTGGATTCGAAACGGGCTCCCGTCGCGTGACCCGCGTCGGGCAGTCCGGGAACCTTGGCCATGGCTGACACCGCGTCGATACGGATTCCGTCGACGCCGCGGTCGAACCAGAATCGTAGGACGTCGACGAATTCGGCTCGTACTTCGTGGTTAGCCCAGTCGAGGGCGGGTTGTTCGGGTGCGAACAGGTGATGGGCATTGCCGCGCCGAGATACTCAAAATGGATCGGCGAGGTCGCCGGTGTTCGAGTGACGCCCTGGCGATGTCAGACTCCCGCACCAGCGCGAATCGCTGTCATCAGCCCGCGGCGCGTGCCCGTGACCGGGTCGATCCGCGGCCGCGGATCGGTGAACCTGCGTTCCGACGCCGTCTCGGGTGCGTCGTCGGCGGTCGCCGCGAGGAACTTGTTCGGCAACGCCAGCTTCGCGATGGTGCGCCACGACTTCAGGTACTGCGAGGGCAGCGAACCGGTCGTGTAGGGCAGGTCGTACCTCTCGCACAGCGCCCGCACGCGCACGGAAATCTCGCGCAGCCGGCTGCTCGGCAAATCGGGGAACAGGTGATGCTCGATCTGGTAACAGAGGTTCCCGCTCATGAACTCCATGACCGGCCCCGCCTCGAAATTCGCGCTGCCGAGCATCTGCCGCAGATACCACTGCCCCCGCGTTTCGTCCTCCACGTCGGCCTCGGTGAACTTCTCCGCGCCATCGGGGAAATGCCCGCAGAAGATCACGGCGTTCGTCCACACGTTGCGGATCATGTTCGCCGTCAGGTTCGCGGTGAACGTCGGCAGAAACGCCGGGCCGGTCAGGGCCGGGTAGAGAACATAGTCCTTGGCGATCTGCCTGCCGACCTTCGCGGCCACCTCGCGGCATCTGCGCGTGAACTCGACACGATCGACACCGCCCTCGGCCACCTTACCCAGCTCCAAGTGCTGGAACGCCACCCCGTACTCGAAGAACAACTGCAACAGCAGGTTGTAGACCGGATTGCCGACGCTCCACGGGTGCCAGCGCTGATCGCGGGTGACCCGCAGCAGGCCGTAACCCACGTCGTCGTCCATCCCGAGCACATTGGTGTACTTGTGATGGATGTGGTTGTGTGTCTGCTTCCAATGCGCCGACACGCCGGCGATGTCCCACTCCCACGACGACGAGTGGATCTCCGGATCGTTCATCCAATCCCACTGACCGTGCAACACGTTGTGGCCGAGCTCCATGTTCTCGACGATCTTGGCGGTGCCGAGCAGCGCCGCGCCGGCAAGCCAGGCCGGCGGAAACCAACTCGCGAACAACACCGCGCGGCCACCGGTTTCGAGGGACCGCTGCAGCCGGATCGCGTTGCGGATGTACTGGGAATCACGCTCGCCGCGCGACGCTTCGATATCACGCCGGATCGCGTCGAACTCGACGCACAGCGCCTCGACATCCGCCCCGGTTAGGTGGGCGTAGTCCGTGACATCCGAAATCGCCATGAGGCGACGCTAGCGCAGGTTACGCAACCGTAGGTTACGTGCAGATGAGATGTGAGTTAGCTAGGACGGTATTCCTACCTACGGGTCGGCGACCGAGTCCGGCCTCGCGGCGGTCGCGCAGCGTCGTCATGTTGTCGAGGGCGGCGGCCGAGTCGAAGTATGTAGACGGCCGCATCTACCTGGGAGTGGTGCTTGATCAGGGCGGTCGGGTGCTCAATCGCGAGTTCGTGCGATGACCGACCTCATTTTACTGTTGCTTTAACTGGAGATGCGGCGTAGACCGGAGGTACGGATCCACGGCAGACCAAGGTCGGACCGGAAGAGAAGATTCCACCTCTCGGTTGTGGCGCCCAGCACGAGCTGTAGGCACCCACGCAAAGCAAAGCCCCCAAAGTGGGCTCAGCGCGGTGGGCTTGCGTCAGGCGGGAAATGTCTCCTGACGCCGAGGCCACATTTCACCGCGCAACCATGCACGCCTGGTAACCGGGTGGTTCGTGCTCGCGGACGGGTCCCCTTTGGGTCAGGGGCGCCCGCCCGACGTGTGTATGTGGAACCCCAGGGTCCAGCTCCGTCATCGATCTCGAGCAGCATTCGGACCCGGCCCATGGCCGAATGTGACGATGTGACCTCATGTGACCGGTTACGGGCACAAAACACGGTGGGATGCGTAGACATGCAATCGACCTCCGCGATCACGGGGCGGCTCCGGGAAGACACCCGAGAGGGAGGGTCATGGCCACCGACTACGACGCACCCAGAGTTACCAACACCGACAACGAGCCATCCGAGGACTCGCTCGACCAGCTGCAGGCCGGAAGGAACGAATCACAGTCCGCCGTCGCCGACGTCGAGGAGACGGACACCGCGGAGTCCTTCGAGCTGCCCGGGGCCGACCTGTCCGGCGAGGAATTCACGGTCCGGGTGATACCCAGGAAGGCGGACGAATTCACCTGCACCAGTTGTTTCCTCGTCCATCACCGCAGCCGCCTCGCCGACACGGCCGGTGGGCAGATGATCTGCCTGGACTGCGCCAGCTGAGCACATCCCAGCACAGACGTGGGTGTGCGGCGCCGGGAACCGCGGCGGAGGCGAGCACCTGCCCGGCACCGCGCCTGCTCTCGACCCAGGGGGTGATGTCGCGGCCCGCATCGTCGGGCGGTATCGGAAGCGATGCGCCGGGGCCGGCCGGCAAACCCGGGCTGCCGGTGCGGGGGTCACGACAGCTTCGCGACCGTCAACAGGACCGCCGAGTCCACCAACGCTTCGTTGGCTGTGCCGTGCGTCGGGCACGATGAGCAGGTCACCCGCACGCCCCTCCCACGACAGATCGCCGGCCACGAGCCGGACCCGACCGGACAAGACCTGCACCGTCGCCTCACCCGGGTTCGAATGCTCCCCGAGAACCGCGCCCTCAATCATGCCGATCACCTTCTGCCGCAAGACTTTCTCATGCCCGCCGAAGAACGGTGTCGGCGGTGTGGCCACCACCCGCGGTGGCCGCCTCTTTGAGCTGCTGACGAGCCAAGGCTTCGAGAGAAACCCGCTGCATGTCAATAGTGTCAACCCCGCACACGGAGCAGCGCGGCGAAAGTCTGCTCCGCCGCAGAGCCACGATCACCCGACCGGCGCGGCCGGGTTGTTCTCGCTGGCACCAGGGGAAAGTGGTGGTGGACGACGAAACCCCAGCCCCCCCGGCCCGCACCCGGCGGGGTCTGGGCCGTGGTGATCGGTGGCCTGAACGCAGCGGGCAGCACCCGTCCGCGAGACACTTGCGGCCTCTGTCGGAAATCCTTGCAATCCGCCGGGACCGGGCGTCGAGCGCACCTGGCGCCCGCGCAGGTGCAGTGCAAAACTAGAAGGAGCGCAGCCAGCCGACACCCGTCGCGGTGGCGAGGTGCGGCCACCAACATGTAGGAGGTGGTTGCTGTGCTTCATCCCGACCCATTCCGTGACATCGACAGACTCACCGAGCAGCTGCTCGGCACGTCGGCCGGATCCGCCCGAGCCCCACGGTTCATGCCGATGGACCTCTACCGCTCCGGCGATCACTACGTCCTCCACGCCGACCTCCCGGGCGTGGACCCCGGCTCGGTGGACGTCAGCGTCGACGGCGGCATCCTCTCCGTGAAAGCCCAACGCAGCGAACGCACCGAACACGACGTGCAGTGGCTGACCTCCGAGCGCTTCACCGGCAGCTACCTGCGTCAGCTGTCCCTCGGCCAGGACATCGACGCCGACCACATCGCCGCCACCTACGAGAACGGGGTGCTGACGGTCACCCTCCCCGTGGCAGAAAGGGCCAAGCCGCGCCGGATCGAAATCACCCCCGGGGCACGTGAGGAAACCAAGGTCATCGAGCCCAGCGACTCACCCGACCAGACCAGCACGACCTAACCTCTTCACCGGACACGGTCCCGGCAAATCACGCCGCCGGGACCCTCGTCTCGTCGGCTTCGGGATGGCGTATCGATCGAACAGTGAACCATCACGTCGGCGGCTGGACCTGGTGCCGACAGCGCTGGGCGGCGGCGACACCCTGGTCATCACCCGCCTGGACCGTCTCGTCGGAGGCCAGAGCCGCCTCGAATATGGTTCGTACATCGGCGGCGTTGGCGCCGTCGGGTGGTTTCACGGGCGAACGAGGATCGTTCTCGGCGCCGGCAGGCCCGCCCGCCGGTTCCCGCCGACCACCTTCTCAGCGGGTAGGGCGCCGACGAGGACGACGAGCGAGGTCAGGACCGCGGCGAGGGTCATCGCCATGGCGGCCGCCACCAACACTCCCGCGACCGGGCTCAGGCAGGCAAGCCCGATGCACAGGGTCACCCCTGTCGCCGCAGCGGCGTCCCCAGCAGCGCGGCCAACGCTAGGCACCTCTGGCCGCGGGCGTCAGCGGAGCCGCCACACGGCGACCGAGCCGTTCAATGCCAGGGTCGTCCCCTCCGGGAAGCGGTGCACGGCCAGCCCGCATGCCGCGCCGATCCCACAGGCGCGACCCGGCTCGCACGGCGGCCGATCCGGACCGTCGCACCCATCACGCCGTACGAGGCCTTGCCTCGCCGGCGCATCCACATCGAGGAGCACCGGCACCGGGTCGTCGACCAGCTGGAACGGGAACGGACTAACCGGTAGGCAGCGTGCATCAGCGCTCGAGCCGCGGCGCCCAGTACCCCGGGCACACGGGGCCGGCCGCCCGGCTCGACGAACTCCGCGCCGCGCGGACGGCTGGCCCTGCACGGTGCTGAATGAATCCGGTACCGGGTTACCCGGAACGCACCAGGGTCGGCGCGCGCAAGATACTCGACTCCGAGCCCGTCAGTCGGGTAGAGCGTCGAATCGGTGCGGGTCGCGCGTCGGCGTCGACGGGGCGGCCCCCGCCTGGTCTCCGGTGGCCATGTCCCGACCACCTCGTCACCGACGGGGAGCCCGGGGTCGGCACCTCGAACACTCGGCTCGCAAGGATTGGGTTAGTTCCCCAGGGGCGCTGCGCCCCCGTGGTGACGGGAAAATGTGGTGCCCGGGTCACCCCTGGGTGCGTCGTCCATCGCCCGCCGTCCTCGCCGGCCTGGTGGGATCGATGCTGCCCGGAGGACACTTACAGGGTGTTCCGGTCGACCCCGATCCGTCTATGGTGCCGGCGAGCACGTGGGTTGGTTTGGTGGTGGACGGCGCAGCTTTGTCCGCGGGCACCGTGGATTGTTGCCTTCCGAGCACGAGTGTCAGAATCCTGTATCCACCCGCCCTCCCCGGAACACGCACCCACACAAGCGAATGCGTATCGGGCCCAGCCCGGGAAACGGTGGTCGGTGATGGATGTGGTGCACCCGCGGTGCGCGGGAATCGAGATCTCCAACACGGACGCCACGGTGTGCGTGCGGATCCTGGTAGAGACAGATGCGACCGTCGGGGTCATTCCGGGAAGGCTCGAACAATGTTGACACGATTCGCGGCGGTTGTGGCAGCGACAGTCGGACTTCTGGGAACCGTCGTCGTGGGTGTCGCGACGGCTGCGCCGCCGGTGGTGATGGGCGGCGGGACGGGGATCGTCGTCAACGACGAACTGGTGTGCTCGCTCACGACGATCGGGCACGACAATGCGGGGCGGCTGGTCGGGTTGACGGCGGGGCACTGCGGTGACGTCGGTGCGTCCGTGGTTCCGGAGGCCAGTCAGGACAGCGGGGTGGTCGGCCAGTTCGTGGCGTCGAATCCGGCTCTCGACTACGCGGTGATCCAGTTCGATCCCGGCGAGGTGGTTCCCGTCAACCGGGTCGGCAGCGTCACCATCACGGGAATCGGCGCACCCGCCGGGTTCCCGCAGGTGGCGTGCAAGGAAGGCCGCACCACCGGCAACACGTGCGGCATCGTGTACGGGGACCTCCTCGGTACCGGGGAGACCTGGACGCAGGCGTGCGTCGTCGAAGGCGATTCGGGTGCACCGGTGGTCGTCGGCACCACGCTGGTAGCGATGGTCAACGCCTACCTCGTCGCGCCGTGCATCGGCCCGGAGATCGGCACCAACATCAATTCGATTGTCGCCGACATGAACGCAACAGGCGGGTACGGCGCCGGCTACCGGCCCATCTAAGGAGCATGTCTCATGTGGGGAGTTTCTTGAAGCAGGTGAGCGCGACGGCGAGGTGGAGGAATCCGGCGAAGTGCTCGCCGTGGCGTTCATAGCGGATGGTCGGGCGTCGGTAACCGGTGAGCCAGGCGATGGTGCGTTCGATCTTCCACCTGTATCGGCCGAGCCGGTCGTTCCTGTCGATCCCGCGTCGGGCGATCCGCGGGACGATACCTTGTTCGCACAGCCACCGGCGGTGTTTGGCGTAGTCGTAGCCCTCGGTGGCGTAGGCGAGCTGGGCGTCGGTGACCACTCTCGGCCGGCCGACACGGCCGCCCTTCTCGGTGGCCACTGAGAAGGGCATGGGCTGCTCTCTTGACCGCGTAGGTGCGTTCCATCTGCCCGAACAGCGCCACCACCGCCCGCAGCCCCACCGGGTCGTCGGGGTTGGTCGAGTCGATCCGGAACGGGTCGGCCAGGTTCCGGATCCCGATGCCGCGCTGGTGCAGGTCGTGGATCAGGTTGAGGGTCTCGCGGACGGTGCGGCCCAGCCGGTCGAGGGTGTGCACCACGATGACATCGCCGCCGCGGACGTACCCGAGGAGCGCTTGCAGTCCGGGCCGCTCGGTGGTGGCCCCGGAGCGGCCCGGTCATCACATCAGTGAGATCGGCCAGGATGAACTCCGGTCCCGCCTCATACTTGTCTTCCCGCTCACGCTGCGTCGACACCACGGACCCAGGTCTGCACCCACAACAGCAGGACCGATGCCGGAGCGGCGGCACCGAAATCGCAGGACACGTCCGATCTGTTTTCAGCCGTGAGTCAGTTTCCGGCTGCGATCATGGACTGCACGATGCGGCTACTTTTGGTCGAAGACGAGCGGCGCCTTGCCGCCGGGCTGCGCAAGGGGCTCGAGGCGGAAGGTTTTGCTGTCGATGTCGTGCACAACGGCACCGACGGCCTCTGGATGGCGCGCGAGAACCCGTTCGATGCGATCGTTCTCGACATCATGTTGCCCGGGGTGAACGGTTACCAGGTGTGCCGAACCTTGCGCAGCGAGGGCAATTGGACCCCGATCCTGATGCTCACCGCCAAGGTCGGGATCTGGGACGAGGTGGAGAGCCTCGACACCGGCGCCGACGACTACCTGGCCAAGCCGTTCTCGTACGCGGTGCTGCTCGCCCGGCTGCGGGCGCTGCTGCGCCGGGGCGCGAGGCCGCGTCCCACCGTGCTCGAGGTCGGGGACCTGCGGTTGGATCCGTCGGCCCGCCGGGTGTGGCGCCGCGGCGAGCAGATCGATTTGACGACACGTGAGTTCGCGGTCCTGGAGTTCCTGCTGCGCCATCCCGGCGAGGTGCTGCCGAAGACGGACATCCTGGGCCACGTCTGGGACTTCGACTTCGACGGTGACCCGAACATCGTGGAGGTCTACGTGCGGCGGCTGCGCACCAAGCTGGCGCGGCCGACGGATCCGCCGGTGATCGAAACCGTTCGTGGAGCCGGATATCGGCTGGTCGCCCATGGTGACTGACCGCACGCCCGCCCGTATCCGCCGGGCACGTGCGCGCGTCGGCACGGTTCGGGCGGGCACCACGGCGGTGGCGACCGTGATCGTCGCGGTCGCACTGGTCGTGGGCGCCGCCGCGCTGATCGTGGCGCTGCGCGGCACGCTGATCGACGAGGTCGAGGAGACGGCCTGGGCGCAGGCACACGAGGTGGCGCGTCAACTCGAATCCGGTCGACCGCCGACGTTGGAGGTCGCCGGCAGCGATGAGCAATTGATTCAGGTGCTCGGCCCGGACGGCGAGGTGCTCGCCTCGAGCCGCAACGTCACCGGCGAAGCCGCGGTGGTGCGACTGGAGCCGGACGAGTCCGCGCGCGTCGTGACGCCGCTCGACGACGACCCGTTCGTCGCGGTCGCGGCGGGTGCGCAGACCCCCGCCGGGCCGCGGACGGTGGTGGTGGCCAGGGCGTTGATCGGCGTCTTCGAAACCACGAGCCTGATCACCAAGCTGCTGATCGTCGGACTGCCGATACTGCTGTTGGTGGTGGCGGGCACGACCTGGCTGACGGTGGGCAGAGCGCTCGCGCCGGTCGAGGCGATCCGGCGTGAGGTCGACGAGGTCTCGGCCGCACACCTGCACCACCGGGTACCGCAGCCCGGGACCGACGACGAGATCGGGCGATTGGCGTCGACCATGAACCGGATGCTGGCCCGCCTCGAGCGTGCCCGAAACAGTCAGCGGCGCTTCGTTTCCGACGCCTCGCACGAGCTGCGCTCCCCGATCACCACGATCCGCCAGCACGCGGAGGTCGCGCTCGCGCATCCGGACCGAACCACCACCGAGGAGCTGGCCGAGGTGGTGCTCGCCGAGGACCTGCGGATGCAGCACCTCGTCGAGGACCTGCTGCTGCTGGCCCGCGCGGACGAACACGTCCGGCCGCCGAGTGCGCCGGTCGATGTCGACGACCTCGTCTTCGACGAGGCGCGCCGGCTTCGCGCGACCACCTCCCTGCGAGTCGACACGGCGGCCGTGACGGCGGCACGGGTGCACGGCGATGCCGAGGCACTCGGCATCGTCCTCCGCAACCTCGGAGCCAACGCCGCCCGGCACGCACAGAGCCGGATCGACTTCACGCTCGCCGAGCGGGGCAGCGACGTGCTGTTGACGGTCGACGACGACGGACCGGGAATCCCGGAACCCGAACGGCGGCGGGTGCTCGATCGGTTCGTCCGGCTCGATGCCGCGCGCTCCCGCGACACCGGCGGCAGCGGTCTGGGCCTGGCCATCGTCGACGAGATAGTCCGGGCACACCGCGGGTCGGTGTCGATTTCCGAATCGCCGCTCGGCGGCGTGCGCGTCGAGGTGATATTGCCCGCTGGTGATGGCTGAACATGTTTCGACGAGCGTTCAGGCTGCCGTCAGGTGGCCGGGGCCAGCCTTGATCGCATGAGGAGTTTCAGCGAAGGAAGTTGTGCGATGAGGATCAAACACGTCCGACTTGCGGCGGCCGCCGTGGGCGTCGCGGTTGCGATCGGTACGGGTGTCGCGGTGGCCTCGAGTGGTGACCAGGAAATCCCCATCACCGGGGACGCCCTCGCGAGGGCCAGCGCCGTCGCGGTGGCGCACACCGGTGGCGGGACCGTCACCGGCACCGAGGTCGGCGACGAGGAGAGCCTCTGCGAGGTGGAGGTGACCCTGCCCGACGGCAACCAGGTCGACGTCCAGCTCGACGAGAACTTCACCGTCGTCGGCACCAAGACCGACGGGCCCGGCGCCGACGACGGGGACGACGTACCGGACAACGACGGCAACTGAAAGGGCCCCGGGATGAACACCGGCCCCGTGCGCCGCCTCGCCGCGATGTTGCTCTGCGCGGTAGTCGGTGTCGCCCCGGCCGCGTGCGGCAACGACTCCGCCCCCACGGCCTGCATCAGGGTTGTCGACGAATCCGGCGACCCGACCGACGAGTGCCTGCAACTCGCGTCGGACGGTGCGCGCGTCGACCTCGGCACCCCGACCTTCAGCACACCGACCTCGATCACGAACCGGCTGCATCCGACGAGCGCGCTCACGCAGGCGATCTACGGCGGTCAGGTGGGCGGCGAGCCGTTCCGCATCGAGGTGACCCGGCTGCCCGGGACCAAGACAATCCAGTGGCGCGGCACGCCGGTCGAGACGGTGATCGTCCAGTACGTCGCCTACCTGGACGGGCGCATCCACGAGGTGGCGATCGACTGGTTCGCCCAGGCCGACGACGGGTCGGTGTGGTACTTCGGCGAGGACGTTGTCAACTTCGAGAACGGGCGCGTCGCCGAAATCGAGGGGACCTGGCTGGCCGGCGACCAGATACCGGCCGCGATGATCATGCCGGCGCAGCCGCGCGTCGGTGACGTGTACTGCCCGGAGAACGCCCCGGAGGTGGTGTTCGAGGAGGTCCGCGTCGAGAAGATCGACCAAAATATCCCCGGCCCCAGCGGAAACATCGGCGGCGCCATGGAAGTCAGCGAGCTGCACATGGACGGGACGCGGGAGGGAAAGGTCTTCGCTCCCGGATACGGCGAGTTCTCCACCGGACGCCCCGCTGGTGACCTCGAGGCGGTGTCGCTGGCCTCGCCCACCGACACTCGGCCGGGTCCGGCTCCGCCGGAGTTCGGCGCGCTGTCAATCGCCGTCGGCGATATTTTCGGGGCGGTCGCGGCCGCCGACTCCGAACGCGCGAGGCAGGCCGCCACGGCACTCGATCGGGCATGGGATTCGGTTCGTACCGTGGGCATTCCGCCTCAGACGGAGCTGCAGATGCAACGCGACATCGACACCCTCACCCGCGCCGTCGGCGATCGGGATTGGGGGTCCGCACAATCGGCTGCGCTGCGCATCGCCCAGAACGAGCTCGACCTGCGGCTGCTGCACCAGCGGGTGATCGACGTCGACCTGGCCCGTCTCGCACTGTGGGCACGCCAGCTTCCGGTCGATGTCGCCGCCGCCGACCGGTTCGGTCCTGGCCGACGTGGCGGCGCTCGATCGGGTCTGGGAGCGCACCCGACCCGGGGTCGAGGCAACCGCGTATGTGGACACCGCGCGGCACCGCCGGCGGCGGGGAGGTCTGTGCCCGCGGCGAACCTCACGCAGGCGGTCGCGGGATTGCACGCCAGGTGACGGCGGGCCGATCCGGGTCGTGCCGAAGCTACCGGCTCGCGCGGACGATCGAAGTCGCCGACCTCAGGAACTGAGTAGGGCCTCGGCCCTACTCGGTGGGCGTGTGCCGACGAGCACATCGTGCGGGTAGTGGGCGCCGACGTAGACGCGAGAGAATCCCATGACCGCGGCGGCCGCGCGGCGAGCAGTAGCATCGCGCACCCCAATCCGGCGGCGGTGAGCAGCAAACCCAGTGCGACTCCGGCTGAACACCGCCAGGAACCGTTGCGCGAAGCCGACCGAGCGGAAGCCCATCATCGACCGTTCTCGTTTTCGGGACGCCCGGTTGTGCCCCCGACATGCACCGCCATCGTCGTTAATACGCGGAGACGGTGGTGAATGTCGATAAGCGCGGCTACCGGCGTGCGATCACGCCAGGAGTTCTTGAGAGTTTGAGCGATCTTCGATAGTGCTCAGTGACCATTGGGGATCGGGGAATAGGCCGGCTTCTCGCTGATGCTCGCGATCATCGGCGGCACCCCGGCGCGGTTCGCACCCTTCTCCCAGCTCTTCCAGCAGGCCCTGCAACGCTCCGGGCGCGCCGCCCTCACCGCCAGTGTTTTCCGCGGCGACGACTTCGATGTCTCCGGCCGTTGCCCGCGCCACACGCTCCCAACCACTCCTGACTTCTGGCATCAGAGGCGTCCTGTTCGCCCGCGTCTGCACGGCCGCCGCATCGTGATGTGCTGTCGTCGGCGGAGTCCGAAGCCTTGGCCGCAGCGCATGGTCCATCCGTACCGTTCGAGCCAAGCCAGGATAACGGAAATCGTCGCCTCGCCGCGTGACGATCGGCCACGGTCTCCGCTCCCAGCCAACGGCGATGAGCTCTCCGCCACCGGCGTGGCACCGATCAGCTTCACCGAATTCGCGTCCACGACCGCTCCGGCGTGGAAGTAAACTTCACATCGTGAAGGCGCCCATTGCCGACCTCGCGGATTTCGCCGCGCTGGAGCCATTCTTTCGGATCATCGAACAGGGTCTGGACGGACTGGCCCCGCCCGGACACTTCTTCGACCTCCTCGCAGAGGACATCACCGTCGACTACGTGATCACCGTCCCCGGGTACCCACGGCACATCGAGGGCCGCTCCGCAGTCGCCGAGCTATACCGCCCCTACGGCACCACCATCGTTCTCGACCGCTGCTTCGATCTGACCGTCCACCACGACAGCACCACCGGAGTCGTGGTACTCGAGTACGCCTCCGAAGGCCACGTAAGTGGCACCGGACATCGATACGCCAACCGATACATCTCCGTACTCACACTCCGCGACGGCGAAATCACGCACTGGCGGGACTACCTCGACCCCATCGCCGTCTTCGACGCCCTGGGCTGGCCACCACACTGATCTCCCGCCCGTACACCCTCAGACCCCCCGCGCCGGCACCCAACACACCCCCCGACACTCACACCGGAAGATAACAACCCGGGGACATATCATCACACCAGGTCACAGCGCCATTACGCCCGCAAGTACCGACGTCGCGTTGATCCCACCCATAACCACCTACGCACCGGCACAGGACCCCCTGGAATGAACAACAGGGAATTCAGCAGCACCGGTTCACGTCGCGTCGGGTGCGGGGCCGCCTGTAGTGATGGCTGGTCCTAACCAACACCACCGAGAAGATCAACAACCGACATCTGTTGGAAATAAGCAATTACGTTCAACCCGTCCGGATCGAACAGGTCCACTCGGACTCCGGCGCACTCAACGATGTCGAGAGCTGGTGCGCGACGCCGGAGCTTCGCCGGTGGATGGACCTGTTCCGATTCCGCGAGGACTTCGTGTCGAAGCTCGGCACACCCGGGAATGCCGGGAAGGAGGAGTGCCGGCTCGGGTCGACCGCTTGACCGTCTGGAACGAGATCAACGGCAGGCGAACCCAGCCTGAAACGATGCCACCGGGAGTCAGCCACGGAATCGAGTGCGGTGCCTGGTCGATCAGTTCGCGGGCTCGGGCCGAAGAGCACCCCTGGTCATCTGCCAGACGAATGCAGTGTGTTCCGCGGTAGGTCACGGCGAGTTCGTCGTAGCGGGTGGCGACCGCTCGCCACTGCTTGATGCAGTTGCACAAGAGTTCGACAACGGTGCGGCGATCGCGGGTGTGAGGTGGCAGATACCCGAGTCGGCGGCGTCGGCCGGAGTCAGGAACTGAGATTGATCTGCGTACCGACGTCGAGTTCGAGTGCCCCATCGATGACCAGCCGGGCAACCACGAGGTCCTCGCCGAGCTCCCCGAGATTCGGTCCCGCCGAATCGCCTTCAACCGGGGAGTCACGCTCGCGGACGCGTTTGCCGTGGCCACGCCTCTGCTGGCACCCGACGGCAGTCTGATTGCGGCGATCAGCGCGGCCGTCGACGCGTCAGCAGCGGAAGGTCTCGACGATATCGGCGAAAAGCTCAAGAAGGCTGTTGCCAGCCTCGGTCCTCAATACGGGCTCAAACTGAGCTGAAAGCGTCTACGTAGATCTCATACCATCTGCCACTGGTGTGGCAGGCGTTAGAGATGGACGTGTGTCACGGCTACCCGCATCACCGTGCGGTGGTGTGGGTTTGACCGGGAGCATCCGGCCGCGCCCCGCGCGCTGCCCCGAGTCCACAAGCCGTGGTCCTCGGAGACCGGGTGCGCCACACCACCGGCACTCTCCCGCACCATCTTCACCCGGTTTTCCAGCGATGACTCGTGCCCTGTGGAGTCCCGCACCCGGTTATCCAGCGCCTCCACCCGTCCGGGCGCCACCGCCACCGAACCCCGACACGGGGCCTGCCCGGGTAGACGTCCAGATCCGCGCGATCAATATCGGGTGTCCCGCACCGATACGCCGAGACCGCAACCGACCCTCCGACGCCGCCTAACGCACCCCCGTCATGCCCAGGTACCCTGCAGCCTCACCAATCCGACTGCCGCAGAATGTAGTAGATACTATGAGAAGTCATAGAATTTCGATCAACAGCGGAAAGCCTGAACAGCCCGGCGCGCGCCAGGCGCGGATCTCGAGCGGCTATGTGGCGGTTGCGCCTCAGGGTTGAGCGTCGGCGTCGGGTAAGGGGCGTCGGCAGATTTCGTGGGCTTCATCGGCCGAGACGCCGAACATGCGCAACAGGTCCTCGGTGACTTGATCGGTGTCCTCCGCGTCGTCACGTTCGGGGTGATCGTGCAGCAGTTGACCCAGGCAGAGCGCCGCCCCTGCTGTGATTGTCAGGGCCAGTTCGGGGTCGCGCACGCTGAACCGGCCCGCACGGGCGGCTGCCTCGATGTCTCGGCGAGCTCTCGGCGCCAGGCCTTTGTCCGAGCTGACCAGACTTGGCCCGTCGCGGAGCAGAACTTTGCTCAGTTCGGGATTTCTGCGATGCAGGCGTCCGGTCAGACGGAAGCTCTGCGCAAAGATCTGGGCAGGGTCGTCCAGATCGGCGGTCAGTTCGTCGAGTATCGCGCCGTGGCGGTCGAGGGCCTCCTCCACGGCCGCGTGGAAGAGCTCCTCCTTGGTCTGAAAGTGGTTGTAGAACGACCCCATTCCGACATCAGCGGCCTGGGTGATCTCGAGTATCGGGGCGGTCAGCTTCCCAGCCGCCATGAATGACTGGGCTGCGCGTACGAGTGCGGCGCGGGTCCGCGCCTTGCGCCGTTCCAGACGGTTCGGTGCATCGGCGATCTGCTCGGTCATGCCTGCGTGCCCTTCTCCTGCTCCGTCCGACCTTGCCCAACACTACCCGCGTGTCATCAATATTGACGAATTCCTCATACTTGGCAGCTACTCCAATCGGCAAGCAGCAGTTACACGCGGTCTGACTAATGGCCGAGGATCTTGATGCCGACCACAAGTACGCCCACACCGACCAAACCTGCGATGGTGAACAGCTGTTGCCACCAACGTAATTGGGCCATTCGCACGGCAACCAGGGCAATTACCCCAAGTTCGACGACGAGGATCCACATCGCGATCCACATCGCTGTGGATAGGCTCAATAGTCCGACGGCGGCTGCGACCAATACCAGCAGGGGCAAGATCGCGGCCTCCACGATCTGGCCGGAGGCCTGCAGCATCCGCAGCGCTGCCCGTCCGCGCGGAGCAGTGTGGCGCGCGCCGAGGTGCGCTACCCAGTCGGCAAGCAGGCTCGCTGCCCAGAGCCCGCCGGTGGCCACCGCGACATCGAGGACCCGAGACCATGGGCTCGTCTCGGGAGCCGTATAGCGGACGAGGACGGCGAGCGTCGCCAAACACGTCATCGCGCCGTACACACGCTCCCGCAGGAGCGCGACGACCTGCTCCACGGGAATCTCCTCCCGATTCGCCTCGCTGGCCGCGCTCACTTCGGTAACCGCGCGAATCGGTTCGAATCTGCGTTGTCCGAGCAACCGCTGCACCAATCCCATTCCAGCCATTAGTATCCCGTCTACGCCGCGGGTGCCCGCGACGTTCTGGCGCGGTAAGTGTGGCCGCGGCCGCGGGCCCGCCTGGTGCGCCACTCGGATGCGGTCCGTAATTTTCCTGGCGTCGTCGAAGTAGTCGGCGTCGGCGTGAACGGGGTAACCGACTGGGCTGCGCGTACGAATGCGGCGCGAGTATGCGCCTTGCGCCGGCCCAGGCGGTTCGGTGCATCGGTGATCTGCTCGATCATGCCTGCGTGCCCTACTCCGTCTGACCCGGCCCTACCCTACCGCGCGTCATCAATATTGACGAATTCCTCAAAAACTCTTGACTGACGATATCCTCGTCAGTGACGATATCCTCAACAATCGAAGGGAGTGGTCAATGATTGCCCACCATGACCCGCACACCGGTCTGCACAGTGAGCAGGGCGCGCTGGCGGGCGAACACCGGGGGCGGGCCGCCGAGCCGACCATCAAGGTGTACGACCTCGCATGGCTGGAGTTCGAGAAGCCCGACCTCGATCGGGCGGAGGCGTTCGCCCATGCCTTCGGTTTTGCGACGGCGCTTCGCACCGCACACGAACTGCAGTTGCGCGGGACAGACCCCGGTTCGCCCTGCGTGCTCATCCGCCGGGGTCCACGTTCGCGGTTCGTCGGTCCCGCCTTCCGGGCGGCCGACGCGGCCGACGTGCTGCGACTGGCGGACGCGGTCGGGGGTGCGGTCGTGCCCCTCCCCGAGAGTCTGGGCGGGATCACGGTCGATCTCACAGATCCCAGTGGTCTGGGAGTGCGCGTCGTGTCCGACACGTTCGAGTTGCCGGCGCTGGCCGACCAGACCCCGCTCCCCCTGAATTTCGGACACGACGGCGGGCGGGTGAACGCTCCACAGCGGCCGCCCCGCGCGCCGGCCACCGTGCAACGGCTCGGTCACATCGTGCTCCAGACGACGACGTACCTCGAAACGCTCAACTGGTACCTCGAGCACCTCGGACTGATCGTCAGCGACTTCCTCTACTACCCCGGGCAACGGGCCGGGGGTCCGATCATGAGCTTCATCCGCTGCGACCGGGGCGCCACGCCCACCGACCATCACACCCTCGCGTTGGTTCTCGGCCCGGCCAACCGCTATGTGCACTCGGCATATCAGGTCGCCGACCTCGACTGCCTCGCCGCGGGAGGCGAATACCTGCTCGACCGGGGCTACCGCCGGTCCTGGGGCATCGGCCGACACATCCAGGGCAGCCAGATCTTCGACTACTGGCGCGACCCTGACGGATTCATGGTCGAGCACTTCACGGACGGCGATCTCTTCGACGACACGCTCGACGGGGGCTGGGCACCGATGACCGCGTCCGGACTGGCCCAGTGGGGGCCGCCCGCCACCAAAGACTTCCTCGGAGTGAACCCCGGTCGGGAATCACTCCAGGAACTGCGCGCCGTTGTCCACGCGCTGCGCGCCGACAACGAATTCGACCTCCACCGCCTCCGCGGCCTTCTGAAAGTTGCCAGCTCATGACCATTTCCGTCCTCCGCACCGCCGACGCCTGGTGGGTCGAGACACCCACCGGCGCCGCACGGGTAGACACCGCGGCCACCACCACCGCCCAGCTGCTGGCCGACCGACCGGCCGTCGAGGCCGCGGCGTCCAGCAAGGGCACCGTGCCCGTCGAGACCCTCCGGTTGCTCTCCCCCGTCACCGCCCCGTGCCGGGTGGTCGCACAGATGACGAACTTCGCCTCGCACGTCGAGGACGCCGGGATGAACCCCGACACCATTCCGTTGACCTTCTTCCGAAAGGCTTCCGGATCGATCAGCGGCCCCAACGACGACGTGATCCGTCCTGCCCATGTCCGGCTGCTGGATTACGAGGTGGAGATCGGGCTCGTCCTCGCTCGCGACATCCCGGTCGGGACGTCGATCACCGCAGACACTCTCGCCAATTACATTGCCGGCCTGGTCGTCACCAACGACATCTCCGCGCGCGACATCCAGCTCCCCAAAACGCAGTTCTACGAAGCCAAGTCATATCCGACGTTCACCCCGGTCGGCCCCGCGCTCGTACTCCTGGACGGCGACGAGCTGAAGCGGTTCACCGACCTGCGCCTGCGGCTCTGGGTCAATGGTGAGCCACGCCAGAACATGACCGTTGCCGACATGATCTACCAGCCGGCCGAGACTCTGCAGGCGCTGACCCGGTTCCAACGCCTCGATGCCGGGGACTTGCTGCTGACCGGAACACCGGTCGGAACGGCGCTGAGCGCCCCACCGAAGCCGATCGCAATCCTCTCCTCCCTGCTGCCGCCGGCAGTCAAATGGAAGCTCTTCTTCGCGGGCCAGGCCAAGAATCCGAACTACCTGCAGGACGGCGACCTCATCGAAGCCACCGTCTTCACAGACGACGGGACCATCGACTTGGGGCGCCAGCGCACGGTGGTGAGGTACGCGCGATGACCACCGACCTGCTGTGGCCGCGTTACGCGACGCCCACGGATCTGACGACGATCGAGGCCGTGCCGCTGCGCGATCGGGGGCTTCCGGAGTCCACCTATGCGTTGCTCACCCGAGCGGCCCGTATGTGGCCGGATCGGCTCGCGCTCACCGTCCTACCGGACGGCGCACGGTGGCGGGAGCCGTTGCAGCGCAGTTTCTCCGAACTGCGCGACGATGTTCACCGTTACGCGAACCTGCTCCATCGTCTGGGCGTGCGGCGCCGGGATGCGGTCGCCGTGATGGCGCCCAACTGCGCCGAGTTGATCCCCGCGACTCTCGCCGCACAGCTCGCCGGCATCGCTGCTCCCGTCAACGCCGCGCAGTCGCACCAGCACATCGCTGAATTGCTGCGCCGCTCAGGTGCCCGGGTACTCGTCGCGGCCGGACCGGAACTTGCGCCCCAGACATGGGAGGCCGCGCACCAGATTGCCGTGAGCGGGAAGGTGGATGCTGTGCTGGTCTTGCGGCCCACCGGCGCCGCCGGCGCGCCTGCGGACCTGCCCGAGGTCGATGGAGTGCGGATCGGCTATCTCAGTGCGCTGTCGGCCGATATCGATTCCTCCGACTTCGTCGGTGATCCCCCCCGTGGGTTCGATGTGGCCGCACTGTTTCACACCGGTGGTACCACCGGTGTTCCGAAGCTGGCCGCCCACACCCACGACAACGAGGTCGCCGATGCCTGGATGCTGGCCGCGAACTCGTCGTGGGATACGGACTCAGTCGTATTCGCTGCCCTGCCGCTGTTCCATGTCAATGCCTTGATGGTCACGCTGCTGGCGCCGCTGTTCAAGGGCCAGGGTGTGGTGTGGGCCGGCCCGCTCGGCTATCGCGACCCGATACTGTCCAGCGAATTCTGGAAGATCGTCGAGCACTACAGGATCGCGTCGATGAGCGCGGTGCCCACCGTATATGCGGCCCTCGCGCAGCGCCCGGTCGATGCCGACATCAGTAGTCTGCGCTTCGCCATGGTGGGAGCGTCGCCTCTGCCGACTGCGGTCGCCTCGAAGTTCCAGGACCACACGGGTGTGCCCCTTCTCGAAGGCTACGGCTTGACGGAGGCAACCTGCGCGAGTGCACGCAGCTTTCCCGACGCGCCACGACCTGGCTCGGTCGGGGTACGGATGCCCTACCAGCAGGTCAAAGTGGTACGCGTCCGTGAAGACGGCACCTGGGAAGACCTGCCCACCGGCGCGACCGGAGTGCTGGCGATCAGCGGTCCGACCGTGTTCGCCGGCTATGTTGCCGCCCACGACGAACACGGACCCGTTCTCGACGGCATGGGCAAACTGGTCGACGGCTGGCTCGACACCGGCGACCTGGCGCGCGTCGACAGCGACGGTTTCGTCTACCTGGTCGGACGCGCGAAGGACCTCATCATCCGGGGCGGGCACAATATCGATCCAGCGGTCATCGAAGACGTCCTTCTAGCTCATCCGCAGGTCACCGCGGTCAGCGCGGTGGGACGCCCCGATGCCCACGCCGGCGAAGTGCCCGTTGCCTACGTCACTGTTGCCGCAGACGCCGGTATCACCGTTCACGAGCTACAAGCCTGGGCGGGCGAGCGCGTCCCCGAACGGGCCGCGGCACCCAAGGCGGTCACGATCCTCCCGGCGTTGCCCGTCACGGCGGTAGGCAAGCTCTACAAACTCGCACTGCGCGCCGACGCGACACGGCGCGAGCTCGAGCATGCCCTCGCCACCGTCGCAGGGATCGACAGCATCCAGGCGTCCGTAGAGGACGGTTCGATCCTTGCCACCGTCGAGATCGACGGAACTGCCGGCGAACCGACGGTCAAGGCGATCTTGAACCGATATGCGATCAATTGGAAGGTCACGGTGCGCACATGACCACCGCATCACTAGTTCTGGCACTCTGCCTCGCAGTCTTCTACCTCCTGCTCGGCGTCGGCAAGATAGCGGCAACCTCCCCGATGCGGGAACGAGCAGCCCACGTCGGTATGCCCGTCAGCACGTATCGGGGCATCGGCGCGCTCGAGGTCGCCGGTGCCGTCGGTCTCCTGATCGGCGGACTCGTGCCGGCACTCGGCGTCGCAGCCGGCATCGGGCTGCTGCTCCTGATGGTGGGTGCCGTCGTCACGCACGTACGGAACGGTGACAGACTGCGTGAGATGGCGCCCGCCATCGTCGTCGGCGCAGCGATCGTGGCCTACCTCGTAGTCCTGTTCGGATCGATCCGATGAGCGAGCAGGTCGTCCCGGTCGTCATCGTCGGTGCCGGACCCACCGGACTAACCGCCGCCACGCTGCTGGCTCAGTACGGTGTCGAGTGCCTGATACTCGAGCGCTGGGAGGGCGTCTATGCGCAGCCACGGGCGGTCCACCTCGACGGTGAGATCCACCGAATCGTGGCGCACCTCGGGATCGCCGAGGAGTTCGCGGCGATCTCCAGGCCGTGCCTCGGCTTGCGGCTTGTGGACCGAAACATGCGAGTTCTCACCGAGTTCCACCGAGACCCCGGCCCGGGCGTACACGGTTACCCCGAGGCCAACATGTTCGACCAGCCGCAGTTCGAGGAAATCCTGCGCGCCAATCTGACACGGCACCCGAGGGCCTCTCTCCGCGGCAACGTAGAGGTCACCGGGCTGGCCGACGACCAGGCCGGCAGCATTCGTGTCGACTTCACCGACCGAGGCACCGGTGTGCAAAAATCGGTGCGGACCAGATACGTCCTCGGCTGCGACGGGGCCAACAGCCTGGTCAGAAACCAGATTCAGGCAACGATGCGGGACCTGAAGTTCGACCAACGCTGGCTGGTTGTCGACATCGAGACCACCACAGACCTCGGCGCGTGGGAGGGCGCGCACCAGGTGTGCGACCCCGTGCGCGCGGCAACATACATGCGCATCGGACACACCCGCTACCGCTGGGAGTTCCGGCTCGAACCCGGAGAGACCGCCGACGACTATCGCGACATGGCTCGACTGCACCCCCTCCTCTCACCATGGACACGGAACACGCCGGTCGACGACCTGACGCTTGTCCGCGTGGCCGAGTACACCTTCAAAGCCCAAATCGCGGACCGATGGCGCGACCGGCGCGTGTTCCTACTCGGCGACGCCGCCCATCTCACACCGCCGTTCATCGGACAGGGGATGGGGGCAGGGATCCGCGACGCGATGAACCTCGCCTGGAAACTTGCCGGCGTCCTCACCGGAGATCTGCCCGAATGCGCCCTCGACACCTACGAGATCGAACGCAAGCCCCACGCGCTCGCACTGATCCGGCGCGCCAAGCTCGTCGGAATGGCCATGACCGAAGGCGGCGAAGTCGGCAACCTCATCCGGCGCATCGTCGTACCACTGCTGCACCGTATCCCGGGCCTCGGCGACAAGATCATGGACGGCGAAACCCCGGCCCTTCACCGCTCCACTCTGATAAAACGACCTCGACTACGTAGAAGCCGAGCGGGCCGCCTGATCCCGAATCCAGACCTCGACCAGGGTCGCCGATTCGCCGAGGTCGTCGCCGGCCGGTTCGCGGTCGTCACCTCCCTCTCCCCGACCCCGGCGCAACGCACCGCCATCGAACAACGCGGTGGCACAGTCCTGCTGGCTCGACCCGGCACCGATCTGCACCACTGGCTACGCCGCGGACGCGCCCGCGCCGCCATCATCCGGCCCGACGGCACCGTCCTGAGTAGCGGCAACGACCTGTCCACCCTCACCGCCGCCCTCCCCCGTTTCCACACCGACCACATGCCAACCTTCCTCACCCACTGATCCACCTGAAGGAGCGTACCGGCCCGACGTGTGACCCTCGCGTTCCAACCGGACCCGCGGCGAAACGACCCGTCCGCAATGTCTTGCAGGACGGTGCGGGCGGCTGTCCACGTCGCCGCGGGCCCAGGAAGGCAGCACTTGGCTCGTCCAGTGCGCCATTCGACATCGAAAATCGCTGCGCACCAGTCGAAGTGATTCGCATCATAAAATACTCGCGCGTAACCTACGGGACCGTAACTTACGGTACCGTAGGTGCATGGCGATATCAGACATCAAGGAATACGCGCACCTGACGGACGCCGACGTCGAGGCCATCGGCCGCGACCTGGATGCGATCCGACGAGACATCGAGGAATCCCGCGGTGCGCGCGACGCCCGGTACCTCCGCAACACCATCCGGCTGCAACGCGGCCTGGAACTCGGCGGCCGGGCGGTGCTCTTCGGCTCCCGCAAGCGCTCGCTGTGGGTGCTGGGCACCGGGATGCTCTCGTTGTCGAAGATCATCGAGAACATGGAGCTCGGGCACAACGTGATGCACGGGCAATGGGACTGGATGAACGACCCCGAAGTGCACTCCGTGAACTGGGAATGGGACAACGCCGATCCGTCGGCGCACTGGAAGCTCACCCACAACTACGCACACCACAAATACACCAACGTCCTCGGCATGGACGACGATGTGGGCTTCGGCCTGCTCCGCGTCACCCGTGACCAGCGCTGGAAGCCGTTCTACCTCGGCAACCTCGCCTACAACGCGATCCTCGCGGCGCTGTTCCAGTACGGCCTCGCCATCCAGTTGCTGGAGCTGGGCAAAGTGACCCGGGGCCGGGACGACCGCGAACTCACCAAGACGCGCGGCAGGGAAGTGCTCGCCAAGCTCGGCAGGCAGACCGTCAAGGACTATGTCGTGTACCCGGCACTGACCGGCAAGGCATGGAAGTCCACGGCCAAGGCCAACGCGACCGCCAACCTCGTCCGCAACCTATGGACCAACGCCGTGATCTTCTGCGGCCACTTCCCTGACGGCGCCGAGAAGTTCACCAAGACGGACGTCGACAACGAGACGCACGCGCAGTGGTACCTGCGGCAAATGCTCGGCTCCGCGAACATCTCGGGCGGCCCCGTCATGGACTTCATGACCGGCAACCTGAGCTATCAGATCGAGCACCACCTCTTCCCGGACCTGCCGTCCAACCGGTACCACGAGATCTCGATCCGCGTGAAGCAGCTGTGCGACAAGTACGACCTGCCATACACGACCGGCCCACTCGCGGTGCAGTACTGGAAGTCATGGCGCACCATCGCGAAACTCTCGCTCCCCGACAAGTACCTCACGGACACCCGCGACGCAGCGCCCGAGACCGCGTCCGAAGCCGGGTTCGGCGGTCCCCCCGCAACCGATCCGCTCACCGGCCGCCGCATCGGCTTGGCGACGACGATCGAGAAGAAGCGCACGCGCGGTTTCATCCGCCGAATTCTCGGAATGCGCTGACCACAACTATTCGAATGGGACACCAGGCCCGGCCTCGTGGACGCAGGCGGTGCCCACCGCCGACGCGAATCGGCCGGGGCGGTCAAGGGCGGGTCGGTTCGCCACTGCGCCAACGTTTGTTATCAGTTTCTGGTAGCGGTCGCTGTCGAGGACCCCCATCGCGTGGTCCAGGTGACGGTGTTGCTCGGCGAGCAGATCACCCTCGATGCGGGCGGCGACCGGATCCATCACCAGCTCGCTCGGCAGGTCGGCCACCTTCTCCCCGAACCGCTTCCGCTGCACCTGCCGGTCCCCCACCTCGCCGAGCACACCCGCGTACCAAGACAATTCGGCGTCGAGCTTTGTCCGCACCTCGGTGTCGAGGAGTTTGTTGAACACCCGCAGGGTGCTGCGGAACCGTCGAATACCCACCCGGGTGGAATGGATCGGGACCAGGCCGCGGCGCAGCCACACGTCGCCGGCGACGATCGCCTGGCGTCGAGGTACTCGGTGAGTGCCCGTTCCGCGGTGGCGCTCGTGTCGACGGCGGGTGGGTGGTTGCCGGTGAGTGCGCGGCGAGCTTCGACGCGTGCGGTGACGGCCGGGCACCGGCCTTGGTGAGGCGTTTGCCGGCCTTGGTCAGCACCTTGGCAGCCCCGGATTTCTCGCCGCGCCCGCCGAGTTCGACTTCCACTTCCCGCCATTCGCTGGCCACGGCGACGTCCCCGGCGACGGTGGCATGCACCAGGTCGTCGGCCACCTCCGCGAGCAGCTGCTGATCCCGGTCGAGCAGGCGGTAGGTGCGCCGGACCGTGGACAGCGCCGCCACCTGGTGCAGGGGCGATCCCACGGACCAGGGCGGCCAGCTCGTCGGGCCCGGTGCGGGCCTTCTCGGCGGGAACCTTCAACTGCGATCCGGTGTCCGCGTCCCCGGTGCGGCGGCACAGGGTGAGGTGCTGGCGGAGCAGATCCCGCTGTAGATACTGCGGCGGTGGCGACGAGGCCACTCCGATAGTGACACATGTCACATTGAATCGGGGTTGGCCGGTGTAACGTTCCCGGCCCTTCCGGACACCGTTCGAATAGCCGCAGACGCTGGGCCCGCGGCACTCGAATGAGGACCACCCGCCATGAGCACCACACAGCTTCACCGGATCACCCACTCCGCCACCAGCACCTCCTCCTGGAAGCGCCTGGCTGCCGTCGCCGCCGCGACCGTCGCACTCGGCCTCATCCCGGTCGGCGCCGCCACCGCCACCACCACCACCCCGGCCCCCGTACAGCCGACCGCCACACAGCCCGTCGCCGCCGTCGTCACCCACGACAGCCCGCTCGACCGCGACAACGACGTGCAGCAGCAACGTCAGCACGACCGCCAGCGTGACCAGCGGCAGGACCGGCGCGCCGAAACCGCCGTCCTCGACCAGATCCTCCTCGATGGCTGGAACAGCAGCAGCACCCAGCTGTAGCGCAGCCGCCTACCCCGGGGTGCCAGCAGCGACCAACCGCTCCCCCACCAGGGCCTGACGGCCTCGCATCCGACGACACCTCGTTTTTGAGAACCCGACGAGAAGGCAACCATGAGCACGACCGACACCCGCACCACCGCGACTGTCGACGCGAAGACCCGACGTCCCGACCGCATCGACGCCACCGCCACAACATTCAGTAGTACCGCCGACCTGACCAATGCGCTGATTCGCGCGGCGATCGCTCACGGCGAACACGAAACACGCACCGGGGCAGAGGATCCGAACTGGCCCGGCTGGTACGCCGCCTACATGGTCGCCGAACAGTCCGGGACAGAGCTGCCCACATAACTGCCCTCCACACCATCCACCGGACTTCCCGTCACCCTGCACAACCCTCCAACCGGACTTCCGCAGCTGATGGACACACGATTCCGCGAAAAGGCGTGTTGACGTGCGGGGACGCCGCGCGGCCGCGTTGGGGTCGTGTTACTACA
>NZ_JBHXWI010000092.1:0-30338 GCF_042671975.1 Rhodococcus sp. NPDC127593
CCTCTTCTACCGGAGCTCCGCTACCCATTCGCGCACGACACGCCCAAGACCCGCATTCTTGACCGCCAGCCGTCCCCGCTAACTACACGGCTTTGTCCCTAGTCCTCGCCGCCGGGATCGTGATCGAAAAGGCGGGGAAACGCGAACCACAGTGTCGCGAACATCAGCGCGGCCACCACGCCGATCACGATCGCGACCGGACCGCCCACTGCCACTTCGGCAATCAGGAGCACGGTGCCGGTCATGGCCGCGGCGAGAAATCCGACACCCCACAGTGCGAACAGGTTGGCCTTCCGCAGGATGTCGACCCGGCGGCCCTGACGGAACAGCACCCGGTGCCAGACCGCCGGGGCGATGAGCAGGGCCGAGGACACCGTTGCCAGGAGCACCGTGACGAGATGGAGCATGCGCAGGCCGAACGACTGCTCCTCGTACGCCTCGGTGAACGCGACCGCGAGGAGGAAGGCGAACAGGATCTGCACGCCGGCCTGCGCGACACGGAGTTCCTGCAGCAGCTCGCTGAAGTTGCGTGCGAGCCGTTGCGCGGGTGTCTCCTCGGTGCTCACCTCACGACCGTGAGTACTCGGAGGCCCTGCGGATCTCTTCGGGGGACGGACGCACACCGGTGTAGAGGACGAACTGCTCCGCGGCCTGCAGTGCGATCACCTCGGCACCGGTGATGACGGTCTTGTGGCGCTCGGCCGCGGCACGGATCAGCGGCGTCGCGGCGGGCATGGCAACCACGTCGAACACGGCCTCCGCCGCGTCGATCGCGTCGAGTGCGAACGCCAGATCGTCGGCTTCGGGTCCGCCCGCCATGCCGACCGGGGTGGCATTGATCAGGAGCCCCGGCCGTGCTGCGCCGAGTTCGGGTTGCCAGTCGAATCCGTACTGCTTCGCGACGGCGCCGCCCGTCGTCTCGTTGCGGGCGACCACGGTGACGTCCGTGAAGCCGTAGTCGCGCACGGCGGCGACCACAGCTTTGGCCATTCCGCCGCTCCCGGCCACCGCTACCGACAGCGAGTGGGGCAACGCGTTGTCGCGCAACAGGTTCGCGATGGCCTGATAATCGGTGTTGTAGGCGTGCAACACCCCGTCCTCGTTGACCACGGTGTTGACGGACTCGATGACCGACGCCGATTCGTGCATCACGTCGACGTACTCGATGATCTGCTCCTTGAACGGCATGGAGACGCCGGCACCGCGGATCCCCAGCGCGCGGATGCCGCCGACCGCGGCCTGGAGGTCGTTCGTGGTGAAGGCTTTGTAGACGAAATTGAGGCCCAGCTCGCCGTACAGATAATTGTGGAATCGGGTGCCGATGTTGCTCGGTCGGCCGGACAGCGAGATGCAGAGAAGGGTGTCTTTGTCGAGCTGGTTCATCCGGTAAATACTAGTAGTGGGCTCCCATCCGTGCGCGTTCTCAGCTCCGAATACACGGTGACGACGGCAAAGGAGCAGGGCTGCGATGACTACGACGATCGGTGACCGGCACGAGGCGGCGCGGACGCCCCGGAGACGGCGGCACCTGTTCTCCCGCGCGCTCGCCGGAGTGATCGCCGCCGGCGTCGTGCTCGGGGTGGGCGAACTGCTGTCGGTGCTGATCGACCCGAACTCATCGCCTTTCTATGCGGTCGGATCGACGACGGTGGACCGCAGTCCCGCCTGGGCTCGCGAGTTCGCGATCGACACGTTCGGCACCAACGACAAACCCGCTCTGTTCGTCGGCATGACGATCCTCATCGTGGTCCTTGCCGCGATCGCGGGCATCGTCGAGCGCCCCCGCGCCCCGTTCGGCAGCGCGATCCTCGCGGTTCTCGGGCTGGCGGGAATCTACGCCTCGACCCAGCGTCCCAGCGCCACGTGGATGTTTGCGTTGCCGACCGTGGTGGGGGTCGTCGCCGGAATCGCGGTTCTGCGGGTGCTGACGACCGCCGCGCGGGCGCCCGAGGATTCCGATGCCGAGGATTCGTGGTTGCCGCGCCGGACGTTTCTTCTGCTGGCCGCGGCCGCCGCCGCGACGGCCGCGGCCGCGGGAGCCGCCGGCCGGTACCTCGGGCAGCAAGCCGCGGGAGCTCTGGACAACCGCCGCGCCTTCGCCGTTCCCGACGTGACGGACCGGGCGGCCCCGATCTCTCCGGGCACCGACATCGACGTGCCGGGCGCCACCCCGTTCGTCACGTCGAACGAGGAGTTCTACCGGATCGACACCGCACTGCGGGTCCCGCGGTTGACGACGGACGACTGGCAACTGCGCATCCACGGCATGGTCGACCGCGAGCTGACGCTGACGTGGGACGACCTGGTCGCGAGGACGCCCGTCGAACGGGTGATCACATTGACGTGCGTGTCCAACGAGGTCGGCGGAAACCTCGTCGGCAACGCGACGTGGATCGGCTACCCGATCAAGGACATCCTCGACGAGGCCGGCGTGCACCCCGACGCCGACATGCTGCTGTCCACGAGTAGCGACGACTTCACGGCGGGCACCCCGGTCGAGGCGTTGCGTGACGGACGCGACGCGATTCTCGCGGTGGCGATGAACGGTCAGCCGTTGCCGTTCGAGCACGGCTATCCGGTCCGGCAGGTCGTCCCCGGTCTCTACGGCTACGTATCGGCGACCAAATGGGTGGTGGATTGGGAACTCACGCGATTCGACGAGGCGGAGGCCTACTGGACCAAGCGCGGATGGTCCGCGAAAGGTCCGATCAAGACCGCGTCCCGGATCGACGTGCCCGCCCCGTTCGCGCCCACCGCGCCGGGGCCGGTGCTCGTCGCCGGAACAGCATGGGCGCAGCACCGCGGCATCGAGAAGGTGGAGGTGCGGGTCGACAACGGCGAGTGGCAGACCGCGACCCTCGCCCCGCAGTACACCATCGACACCTGGCGGCAGTGGACGTGGGAGTGGCAGGCCACGTCCGGCCTGCACACCCTTCAGGTGCGGGCCACGGATCTGGACGGCAACGTTCAGGTGGAGGAGCGGACGCCGCCGATTCCGGGTGGCGCCACCGGCTGGCACACGCGTTCCTTCACCGTGGCCTGAGGCGCCGTCGCCGGGGGCGCTCACGAACACTTCTCCGCCACTTCGGCGAGCGCGTCGCGGTCCGCCAGCGTCACCGGAAGCCCGTACTCCACCGCCACCGACAGGTACTTGCCCGCGTAGAAGCAGTGGTATGCCGGATTCGGCGGCAGCCAGTCCTGCGGGGTCTGGTCGCCCTTGTCCTTTAGCGAGCGGGTTCCGGGATTCTCGAGTCTTGGATGCCGGAACTTGCACTACTTGCGCCGTTCTTGGTGAGGATATGGTGCGGGTTCGTCGAAACCAAGCGTCGTTGCGGCGTGCCGAGTTGAGCGTGGAGTGTTCGGCTGAAGGAGCCGATTGCGTTGGGTGAAGTACTCAATCTCAGAGGGCTGGTGGTGCGGCGGCGCGTTCGGGGTGCGCGGCGTG
This sequence comes from Rhodococcus sp. NPDC127593, assembly GCF_042671975.1. NCBI lineage: Bacteria > Bacillati > Actinomycetota > Actinomycetes > Mycobacteriales > Nocardiaceae > Rhodococcus > Rhodococcus sp. NPDC127593. Next base: position 3,446 of record NZ_JBHXWI010000092.1, read on the forward strand.
GAGGTAGCGCATGGCGGTGTTAGCGCAGATTCCGAAGACGCGCATGAGGTGGATCGGGTCGGCGGTGGTCCGGGCTTCGTGCAGGATCCGATCGAACCGGATGTGCCGGCCTTGAACACCGACTGTGCGGAATACGTTCGAGATCGTCGCGTGTGACACGGCAGGTGCGTGGAGGGCGACGGCGCCGAGCGTCGTGGTGAGTAGATGCGGGTTGGTGCTCGTTGGCCACTGGCTGATTCGGGCATCGAGCCATTGGAGTAGCAACCCGAGGGTGAGCTCGTCGAGGTAGACGATGTGTGAGCGCCCTGTGCGGCGGACGATGAGTCTGCCTTGTGCGGTGTCGACATCGGCAAGGGTGAGGTTTCGGAGGTCCTGATTGCCCAACGCGTGGATCGCGGCCAGAGCGATGACGAGTTTGTCGAACGGCCGGTCGACGCGGTTGATGAGTCCCCGGAGTTGGTCTTCACGGAGCTGGGTGGGCAGGTTCTCGACTCGGGCGAGCCTGATTCCGCGAGTCGGGTCGCGGAAGATCACTCGTTCCTGCTTGAGCGCGACGAAGATGCTGCGCAGTCCGGTGCGCAGGGTGTGCGCCGTCGCGCCGGTGAGATCTCGGAACTCGGTGCGGATGTCGGTGTGGGTGATCTCGCGCAGGCTCGTGTGGTCGGCGCTCCAGCCGGTCAGAGTCGGCATTGCGATCGCGAGGTAGTTGCGGATCACCCTCCACGACCGGGGATGTCGCCGTCGACGTCCGTGACCGAGCATGACCTGAACCCAGATATGCAGTTCAGCCGCGATGGATTGGTTGAGGGTGGCGATCCGTGCGGTGACCCACCGTTGATGGGCGCTGACCGATCTGCTCTCCGACGGGACGAGCAGGTTGCGTTCGGCGAGGAAGGCGATTACCCGGGTGCCGGTAGTGCGGACGTGTGTGGTTCGCAACGCGAGGACATCGTCCTCCCGGATCGGCGCTTCGGCACCGAGCCAACCCAGCAGGATCTCGAGGCTGCGCACGATCGCGCGCACCGAGTCCGTGGCCCATCGACTGGTTGCAGCGTGCTCGGTGACGGCGGCGATGACCTCGCGGGCGGCAGGTGTGAGCGAGGGCAGAACGGTGTCGACTGTGATCGATAACCAGTTTCGTTGCAACGTAAACAGTTCCGGCTGGTTCGGATCGACCAGGTGCGCCGAGACCGGCGGCGGTTCCGGACGCCGGGCCCGGGCCAGGTCTTGCGCCTTCCATCTCGTGGGGCGATAACCGAGCATCCCCTCCGGAGTGTGGAGGCGTGGGGCGAATGGGCCACCCAAGCTCAGCTGTGTCGCTCCGCCGGGCAATGCGTGGAGTCCGTCGAATCGAAGCACCACTGTGCATGCCCGGCAGAACATCTCATCGCCATCGTCGAGTAAGCCGACATGCAGATGGGTGCGCAGGCAGCGGGAGCAGTCCCCGAGATGACGGGTGCTGCGCCACCACCGACAGCCCGAACAGAGCGTTTCCAGGCCCCAGCAGTGGCAGTCGGTGCAGGACCGCGGTTCGCCCGGAAAGAAACCGGACGGCGAGCGGTGCCGCGGCTGGGGCCGCGGACCGTTCCCTGCAGCCAACAGCTCCGCACGGCGGAGGACCTCGGTGATCGACTCGGACAGGGGTGCGTCGGCCAGCCATTCCTGCGGAACCCGCAGGTAACCCTCAGCCTCCGCGGCAGCCAACACCAGCCCCAGGATGCGAAGCAGTGTCGATCGCGATCGTGTCGAACGCGCCAACTCGGCGTTGTAGTTGCGTGCGACCTCCGCGGCCGCGGCGAAGCCGGTGGCGGAGCGGCCGGTGATGCGGGTGGCCAGGGCGACAGTGAAGGTGCGCGGCGGACGCATCAAGACCAGTTGCCCCGAGGGCAAGGCCGGACAGATGGTCGGGTCGTTGGACACCGTGGACTGTTCGAGGGCAGCGCAGACCCAGGTGGGATTCCGCGGCGGCAGCGACGCCGGTGAGGCGACCGCCGAGAGGCCACGGTTCAGTCCGCGAGCGTTCGTGATCTGCACCCCGTCGAGCAGGAGGAACAGTTGCGTCGGACGCTGCGGCGCGGGCCCGGCCAACCAGGTCTTGTCCGTCGTGCGGATCGAGAGCAGGCAGAGTCGGCAGAGACCGTTGCGGTTCACCCGGGAGCTGTGGCTGCAGCGCCCACAGCGCTGCAGCAGACCAAGTCCCCCTCGGTTCCAGGCCTGGCACGGCGGGCAAAAGCGTCCGGCCTGGAGGCGGCCCCAGCCGTGACAACCGAGGCATTCACCGAACCGGCGGGGTCGGGGCACGTGATCGGCCCTGTCAGTTCGGTGGCAGGGACCGTCGCCCGCCTGTTCGTCCAGTCCGGGGCGTCGGCCGGACGGGCCCACCACCTGGGCGGTTCTCGCCAACGGCCTCCCGCCCCGCACTGCGGTCGGTGTCAGTCGCGGCCACGGGCTCCGCCTCCAACAGATCCGCGACGGTGCAGTCCAGGGCGGCGCAGATCTTGTCCAACTCGTCGAGCCGGAGACTGATCGGCTTCTTACTCCACAGCTGCGCCACCTTGCTCAGCGACGGAGTGAACCCGACCCGCTCGAAAGCGATCAGCAATTCACTCGGACGCCAAATGTCTTGTTGGGCAGCGGTCATCCGCAGATTCCACTTCATCGCAGGCTCCCTTGATCGACCAGCAACCGCTGCACCGCGCGGTCGGAGGACGCCAGGCTGGCCTTCTCCGGGTCGCCGTGTGCGGTGGACAGGTAGGCGACCGTCGTGGACGGCCGATCGTGGCCGAGCAATTTCTGCACCTCCCACAACCCCATTCCCCGCTCGTAGTTGTGCGTGGCGCAGGCGTGCCGCAGCAAATGAGGATAGATCTCGGTGACCGGGCCGCTCAAGTGCGCCTTCCCCGCGGCGCGCAACGCACGACGGAACGTCGACGGCGTCACCGCCAGTCCGGGCACGACCACGTTGAGCGCGGCGACCGCCGTCGGGATCCGCTCCGAGGGGAACAGCGGAGCTGCCATGTTCTGCGGGTCGTCTGCGAACTCACCGCGCACCTCCTCGACATACCACCACAGCAGTTCCCTCCCCTCCTCGAACAAATAGGCCAGCCGCTGACGCGGACCGGAACCACGTGATCCCTTGCCGTGCACGAGAAACCGCCCCCACTGGCCCGATTCCCAGTGCACGTCCCCCAGCTTCACCGCGCAGAGCTCGGCCGCCCGGACACCGGAGACATAGGCCAGCTTCGCCATCACATAGTCGCGGCGTCCCACCACCGGTTTGCGCACCGAATCCAGCGATTCCCGCCACCGCCCGAAGAACTCCCGCATCGCACGCCGCGACGGCGGGACCCGCAACCCGAAGTCACCGCGGTGGATCGGCCGATTGAACTCGTCGATAGGCGACTCCACTGCTGCCCCGAAACGACGCAGGATCTCTCCCCCATAGCGCTGCTCCAAGAACGCGAAATAGTGATCGATCTTCGTCGACTTCGACCGCATCGTGCTCGGTGCCCTCTTACCCGGTCCGGCGAAGTACTGGTCGAGTTGTCGCGGTGTGAGCCGCCAGGCCACCACGTCGAAGTAATCGCACAACTCCAACACCGGCTGGACCAGGTGTTCCAACGTGCCCGGCGCCAGCCCGGCCGCATCCCGCGCCCACTGGTACTCCGCGATGGTGTCGGCGAACAACGCCTCCTCCTCGCCGGCGGTCACCACCTCCGCACGCCTTCTCTGCAGCGTCACCACGTCCGCGAGGCCCGGCTCCACCGTCGGCGCGTCGACCGCGTTCGGGTGATCACGCGTTCCGACCGCACCGATGATCGACACCGCTCGAGTATCGGAATCCGCCACGAGATAGCAGATTACATGAGTAACTAATGAAATCAATCAGTAAATGACGAAAACGAACACCGCTGCTTGAGCCAGTCCTTCACGTCCTCGAGCAGTCGAGATGCACGCTCGGGGCCAATCCGAGTGTCAGGGAACTCGCGCGCACTCCAGTAGATTGTCCGCACCGTTGACGGCCAGCAGATTGAACGTGACGTCGTTGGCGAACCGGAGCCGACGCACGGGCGACCACGTCGACGCGCCCATGTCCCACGCCGCCGCCAGTGGGTAGACGTGGTCGATCTGAACGGCTTTCGCGTCAGCTCGGTCGAATGGGAACACCTCGCCGGAATACGGATCGGCGAGGATCCCGCTCAGCACCACGCAGTCGCGGGTGCCGTCGCGGAACGCCACCGAGCGGAGATCGAGCGCGAGAACGTTGTTGCGGGTGTCGCACCCGTCGTGGCCGGCCGCGGCGTCCTGGTCGTCGGTCCAGGCCGGGCCGAATACACACAACTCCTTGCCGGAACAGCCGCGCTGGTATCCGCCGGGGTGCGGACGCGACTCGACAGTCGCGACCCGGCCGAGCAACTCCTCGATATGTGCGCGGGGCGGACTACCCGGCGCAGGGCCGGGGCCGCTGAGGTCGAGAAGCGACACCCCGCAACCGCAGACCGTCAGGATCGCCGCCAGCCACGCGGCCACGTACAGAAGTCTCATGCGTCCCCCGGCGCTCGACCGATCTCCCCCTACCACCCGGAGTATGCACCGGGCCCCCGACAGCTCAGCTGAAGGGCAGGCGCACCGCGGCGATCGAGGACACGTGCATGCCGTCGTGTCCGATCACCCAGGAACCTCCGCTCTGCCTGCACTCGGCGAGCAGGTCGAGGGTCCGGAGGAGGAAGAAGATCGCCTCGCTGGCGACGGGGGTGACCGCAAGTCGGTGTGCCTCACCGTGTTTCATTCCGTCGAGCCACACACCCGACTGTCCGTCCAGTCGAATCGTGACGATGTGCGTGGCATCGACGAAGGCGTACTTCCGTTGCTCCCACGGGGTGGTGAGCGCGTACCCCTGTTCGAGAACCTGGATCAGGATGCTCATGGCCGACTCCCGAGAGTTTCCGGCAGCTACGTCTCTCCAGCATCTACCTCGGAACGGGTGAAAGCCAGACCTGCTAACCGATCTCGATCACGACCTTGCCGCTCGTGTGACCGGACTCGACCATCGCGAGAGCGTCACCCGCATGTGCGAACGGGAATCGGTGGGCGACCCGCGGGTCCAGGGTTCCGTCGGCCACCAGCGCGGCCACCTCCGCGAACACCGCGGACGTTCGGCGCCGTTCCACTCCCGCGCCGCCGAGATCGCGCGCCGCGAGCGGGTCGCCGACGCTGATGATCGCCGCCGGATCCGTGACCACCCGCGCCGCCTCGGCGAGCGCGTCACCGCCGACGAGGTCGAAGACGGCGTCGACCGGGCCGGGTAGGCGTGCGGCCAGTCCGTCTCCGGACGCGACCCAGGTGGCGCCGAGGGATTCGACGACCTCACGCTTGCTCTCGCTCGCGACGCCGATCACCATGACGTCCCGCGCCGCGGCCAACTGCAGCGCGGCCACGCCCACGCCGCCGCCCGCGCCGACGACGAGCAACCGACTGCCGGGCGCCAGGTCCAGGGTGGTCAGCGCGTCGTACGCGGTTCCCGCCGCAACGGGGAGCGTTGCGGCGTCCGCGAACGAGACCGGGTCCGGCTTGTGCGCTGCCGAGGCCGTGTTGACCAGGGTGTACTCGGTGTATCCGCCGAAACCGGTCGCGGTCGCGCCGAACACGGCGTCGCCGATCGCGAAACCGGTCACCCGGGGGCCGACCTCCGCGACCACACCGGCGACCTCCCGGCCGAGAACCGCGGGAAGGGTCACGGGCACGGTGTCCTTGCGCGTGCCCGCCCGCACCTTCCAATCGGCAGGATTCACGCCGGCCGCGTGGACGGCGACCAGCAGCTGTCCGGGGCCGGGGGAGGGAACGGGGACGTCGAAGAACTGCTGCGTCTCGGGGCCGCCGTACTCGCTGAAGCCGTATGCCATGCTCACGCCCACAGTCCTATCACGAACCGGGGCCGGGGTTCGGGCACGAAGAAGGCCCACCGAACCGGTGTCGGTGGGCCTTCTCGTGAGAACTCAGGAGCCGAACAGGCTGCCCAGGGAGCCTGTGCCTCCGCCGCCTCCGCCGCCACCCATCAACGGTCCGAGGACCTGAATGAGTTGAACGAGAACCTGCAACATCTGTGCCATGTCCATTTGTCTTCCTCCGATCACTGCGATCACGTTCGGCAGCGATCCCGGTGAGTTACCGGCGTGGACAGCCGCCACCTCGTTCATCGGTGGAATATCGTCGAGGGTTACATGTCTCGAGCAGGGACTTGTCCCGCTGTCGGTGGCGCCTGATTGGATGGGTGCATGCTGCACGGCCTCTGGACACCGGGTTCGGGCCTCATGCTGTGGGTGGAGGACCGGAATCCGGCCGCCGAGGAGCCGACGGATGCGGTCGGGCGGGTGCTGGCACGGAAGTTCCGGCATCACGTGAAGGTGCCGATGCCGACGCCGTCGGGGCCGGAGATGCTCGAATGGGCCGCGGTCGCTCTCGCCCCACCGGATGCGACGGAGTTCCTGCTGTCGGTGTCGGCCCGCGACCCCCGGATCGCCGGAGATCTGCGCTACCTCGCCCACGTCGCCCGCGGTGTCGAGCGGTGGGCTCGGGCCGGCCGGGTGGTGCCCGAGGTACACCGCGCGGAGGGCGGTTGGTGGCCGCGCTGGCGGCTGCTCGGCGGAGAGCGGCAGCGTGCATGGCTCACGGAGCTCGCCGTCGCGATGCCGCCGGTGCAGCGTCACGGCACGACCCCCCGGGCCGTGCTCGACGACATGGTCACCGAGCTGACCGACCCCGTCGCCCGCCGTGTCCTCGACCGCAGGCACCCGGACGATTCCGGCAGCGACCCGGACCATCCGCTGATCGCGGCGCTCGTGCGCGGCGACCAGTTCGACGAGGGCACCGCCCAGCTGTCGGGATCGCTGGACGGTTGGCGCGACAGCCTCAAGGTGGACGAGCCCGAACTGGTGCTGCGGCTCCTCGAGCCGGAAGACGTGGACGTGGAGGGGGATTGGGATCCGGACACGGTGCTGTGGCGACTGGAGGTCTGCCTTCGTCCGGAAGGCGAAGCGCCGGTGCCGATTCCCTTGCACCGCACGGACGCGAGCCGCCTGCAGATCGGGGTGCGCAAGCTGACGGAGGCCGTGGCCGCCTACCCGCGACTGCAGGACGTCCCCAGTGACCCCGACAGCCTGGACCTGATGTTGCCCACCGCCGTGGTCATCGACCTCGTCGGGCACGGTGCGGTGGCGTTGAAGGAGAAGGGCATCAGCCTGCTGCTGCCGCGGGCGTGGAGTGTGGCGTCGCCGTCGATGCGTCTGAGAGTGAGCTCGCCGAGCACTCCGGCGAGCGCGGAGAACCGGGCCGTCGGCAAAGACCAGTTGGTGCAGTACAACTGGGAGCTGGCACTCGGCGACACGGTTCTCACCGCCGCGGAGATGAATCGGCTGGTCAACTCGAAGAGTGACCTCGTGCGGTTGCGCGGTGAGTGGGTCCGGGCGGATCAGGAGGTGCTCTCCCGCGCCGCGCGCTACGTGGCGGAGCGGCACGCCAGCGGCGACCGGGCCATCGTGGACCTGTTGAAGGACCTGATCGCGGACGATCTGTCCGATCTTCCCGTCGAGGAGGTCACGGCCACCGGCTGGGCGGCCGCGTTGCTGGACGGCGACACGAAGCCTCAGGACGTGCCGACCCCGGACGGGTTGGACGCCACGCTGCGGCCCTACCAGAAGCGGGGTCTGGACTGGCTGGTGTTCATGAGCCGCCTCGGCCTCGGGGCGGTCCTCGCCGACGACATGGGTCTCGGCAAGACGCTGCAATTGCTCGCGCTGCTGGCACACGAGAACGCCGCGACGCCCACCTTGCTGGTGTGCCCGATGTCGGTGGTCGGCAACTGGCAGCGGGAGGCGGCGCGCTTCGTTCCCTCGCTGCGGGTGCTCGTCCACCACGGTCCGCAGCGGCTGAGCGGTGACGACTTCACCGCCGCCGTGACGCAGAGCGATCTGGTGATCACCACGTACGCGCTGCTGGCCCGCGACGTCGCGCACCTGAAGGAACAGGACTGGCGGCGCGTCGTGCTGGACGAGGCGCAGCACATCAAGAACGCGAAGACGTCGCAGGCGCGGGCGGCGCGGAGCATTCCGGCGGCGCACCGGGTCGCGCTGACCGGGACGCCGGTCGAGAACCGCCTGGACGAGCTGCGCTCGATCCTCGATTTCGCGAACTCGGGCATTCTGGGCTCGGAGGCGATGTTCCGCAAGCGTTTCGTGGTGCCGATCGAGCGGGAGCAGGACGAAACGGCCGTCGCCCGGCTCCGCGCGGTCACGTCCCCGTTCGTGCTGCGCCGCGTCAAGACCGATCCCGCGGTCATCGCCGACCTCCCCGACAAGTTCGAGATGACGGTCCGCGCCAACCTCACCGCGGAGCAGGCCGCGCTGTACCGGGCGGTGGTCGACGACATGATGGCCCAGATCAAGGACAAGAAGGGGATGAAGCGCAAGGGCGCCGTCCTCGCCGCCCTGACGAAACTCAAGCAGGTGTGCAACCACCCGGCGCATTTCCTGCGCGACGGGTCGGCGGTGATGCGGCGCGGGCAGCACCGCTCCGGCAAGCTGGGGCTCGTCGAGGACATCCTGGACTCCGTGGTCGCGGACGGCGAGAAGGCGTTGCTGTTCACCCAGTTCCGGGAATTCGGCGATCTCGTCACCCCGTACCTCGCGGAGCGTTTCGGTACCCCCGTGCCGTTTCTGCACGGGGGTGTCTCCAAGCAGAAACGCGACGACATGGTGGCCTCGTTCCAGGGCGACGACGGGCCGCCGATCATGATGCTCTCGCTGAAGGCGGGCGGGACGGGCCTGAACCTCACCGCGGCCAATCACGTCGTCCACCTCGACCGGTGGTGGAATCCGGCGGTCGAGAACCAGGCCACGGACCGGGCGTTCCGGATCGGTCAGCGGCGGGACGTGCAGGTGCGCAAGCTCGTGTGCGTCGGCACCCTGGAGGAGCGGATCGACGCGATGATCGCCACCAAACAGGAACTGGCGGATCTCGCCGTCGGGACGGGTGAGAACTGGGTGACGGAGATGAGCACCGAGCAACTGGGTGAACTGCTGCGACTCGGCGACGAGGCGGTGGGCGAATGACGAATCGGCGACCGGGGCCGTACTTCGGCCAGTACGGCAAGCGTCGACCGGTGACGGGCGGGCTGGAGGCACGGTCCCAGCGCGGATCGTTCGGGCGCACGTGGTGGGGCCGCGAGTTCGTGGACATCATCGAGTTCGTCGCCGACAAGGGCCGGATGAGCCGCGGGCGGAGCTACGCGCGCAGCGGACAGGTGATCTCGCTCGAGATCGCCGGTGGGATGGTCACGGGCGAGGTGCAGGGCAGTCAGCTCCAGCCGTTCGTCGCGACCGTCTCGATCGATCGCCTCGACGACGCGGAGGTCGCGGAACTCGTCGCGCTGGTGCGTCGGCAACCCGGCAGCCTCGCGATGCTGGCGGGCGGCGGAGTCCCGGAGGTTCTCGGGCCCCTGCTGCTGCCCGCCGGGGCGTCCGCGCTGAACTACGACTGCACCTGCCCGGACGACGGCTGGCCGTGCAAGCATGCGGCGGCGGTCGCATACCTCACCACCGAACGCATCGACGAGAACCCACTCGAAATCCTGACGCTGCGCGGCGTCGACCTGGACATGCTGATCGACGGCGTCGGCGGCGACTCCTCCGACGCGGACGTCGACGACTGGTTCGGTGACGAGTCCCCGCTGCCCGCCCTGCCCGACGCCGACTTCCGGGCGGCGATCGACGACCTCGACCCGATGCTGCTGCGGAAGGCGATCCGATCGGTCAGTGCGGACGAGCGTGCGGTGGACGCCGCGATCCGGGAGCTGAAAGCGCTGTACCAGCACTTCCGCTGACCGTGCGATGATGAGGACGCGGAAGCTCGCCTCGTTCCGCGACCGGGAGCTGGTCAGTCATGTTGACGGTCTACCTGCTCGGCGAACAGCGTGTATCGAACCCGGAGGATGTCAGGGTCGGGCCCATCTCGTCACGGGCGATCGCGCTGCTGGCCTATCTCGTGCTGCATGCCGGTCTCGCTCAGTCCAGGACCCGTCTCGCGGGGCTGTTCTGGCCCGAGTCGAGTGAGCAGCAGGCCCGCACCAACCTCCGGCGGGAACTGCACAACCTCCGCGGCCTCCTGGGCTCGGACGGTGCGCTCGCGGCAGACGGACCGACGCTCACGTGGACGGGCTCGCCGTCGTGCCGGGTCGACGTCGACACGTTCCGGAGTGAGCGTTCGGCCGCCTTCGCGGCGCTCGCCGACTCCGATCCGGGGGCCTCTCTCGATCACGCAGAGACGGCCCTTGCCGCCTATCGCGGCGAGCTCATGCCCGGAACGTACGAAGACTGGGTCCTCGAGCACCGCGAGATGCTGCGCAGGCAGTGCGTCGAACTCTGCGAGACGACGGTGCGGGTGCTGCGAGAGTCGGGTGATGTCGAGACGGCGACGACGTGCGCACGCCGGCGTATCCAGCTCGACCCGCTGGCGGAGGTCGGGTACCGGACGCTCATGGAACTGCAGGTCGCGTCGGGCGACCGGGCGGCGGCGATGACCACCTACCACCGATGCGCGGCCGTTCTCGAGACCGAACTCGGGGTCACGCCGAGCGCGACGACCGGCAGGCTGTTCGACAACCTGCTGGGGGAGCACCCGAGGGCCGGTGCCGCCGCTGCTCACCGACCCGAACGTGTCCGGACCGCGGTGCCCGCTCTGATCGGGCGGGAGCGTGAACGCGGGGAGCTGCAACGGCGGTGGCGGCAGTCCCTCGACGGCAGGCAGGGACTGCTGCTCGTCTCGGGAGACGCGGGGGTCGGCAAGACCCGGTTGACCACCGAACTCGCCGAGATCGCCCGCGCCGACGGGGCGGTGGTGGCGACCACGCGGTGTTTCGGACTGCCGGGCCGCGTCGCGCTGGCTCCCGTCGCAGAGTGGCTGCGCAGCCCGGAATTTCGGTCCGCGATCGGCTCCCTGAATCCGTTGTGGCGGGCCGAGGTCGAACGGCTGGTTCCGAGCGCCGAGTCCGGACCGCGTCCGTCGACGTCCCGGGCGATGGTCGACGCCTGGCAGCGTCACCGGTTCTTCGAGGGAACGGCGCGTGCGGTGCTGTCGTCCGGCCGACCGGTCCTGCTGGTCCTCGACGATCTGCAGTGGTGCGACGCCGAGACGACGGCCTGGCTGGCATTCCTGCTCTCACTCGACACCCAGATGCGGGTATTGGTGGGCGCGACCGCGCGCACGGACGAGGCGCGGTCGCGCCACGATGTGCGGGAAGCGCTGCGGGCCCTCCGGTCGGCACGACTGGTCACGGACGTCGAGGTGGACCCGTTGACCGCGGACGGGACGGCGGAACTGGCGCGGTCGCTCGGCGGCCGGGCGCTGAACCCCTCCGAGGAGGCGGTCCTGTACGCCGCGACCGGGGGCTACCCGCTGTACGTCGTGGAGGCCGCCAGGATGGTGCCGGGCACGGATGCTACCGGGCGCGGCGGGGGCGCCGACGACCTCGGCGAGGTGCTGCAGCGGCGGCTCGAACAGTGCTCGGAACCCGCGCGGGACGTCGCCGGCCTCGCCGCTGCGCTCGGCACGGATTTCGATCTGGACCTGCTCAGCGAGGCGAGCGACCTGGACACGGATTCTCTCGTGCAGGCGGTGGACGAATTGTGGCGGCGGAGGATCGTCCGGCCGGCGGGCACCGGCTACGATTTCGTGCACGATCTGGTCCGGGAGGCCGCGTACCGCTCGATCAGCCCGCCGCGACGCTGGCTCCTGCATCGGCGCCTGGCACAGGGACTCGAACTTCTCCACGCCGGCCGCACCGACGACGTGGCAGCGCAACTCGCCGAGCAGTATCGGCGCGGCGGCCGCCCCGACCGCGCGCTCCACTATCTGCAGCGCGCCGCCGAGGTGGCAGCCAGCGTGTTCGCGAACGCGGAAGCTCTGCGGCACTTCCGGGACTGCCTCGATCTCCTCGAGGCGATGCCGGTGGGCCGCAACCGGGACGCTCACGAGGTGGACGTGCGGCAGGGCATGTCGGCGCCGCTGACCACCCTGTACGGGTACTCCTCCGCCGAGCTCGAGCAGACCCTGGACCGCACCGTGGAGCTGGGGCAGCGTCTGCGCCGCCCGAAGGTGGTGCTCGCGGCTCTGATCGGATTGTTCGCGGTGCACTTCGTGCAGGGGCACACCGCGCAGGCCCACGGTATCGGCGTGCGTGCCCTCGAACTGTCCGCGGCCGATCCCGAATTCGAGGGTCAGGCGCAATTCGCCGTGGCGGGGGCAGCCCTCGGTCTCGGCCGGCCGAGGGAAGCGATCGAACATTTCGACGTCGCACAGGGATCGTTCTCCGACGACTATTCCTTCATCCTCGGGACCAGGCTCGAGGTGCATGCCCATGCCTGGAAGTCGCACGCGTACTGGATGATCGGTGACGAGCAGGCGGCCGCGCAGTCGTGTGCGGATGCGCTTGCACTCGGCAGAACCTGCGGTCACCCCTACAGTCTCGCGGTGGCGTTGGGATACGCGTCGGTGCTACACCAGTTGAGCGGTGACGACGTCGCGCTGCTGGCCTCGCTCACCGAGTTGCGGGAGCTGTGCGAGCGCTACCACTTCGCGTACTACAGCCAGTGGGCGCAGATACTCGAAGGCCGGCTTCTCGGCGGCGAACCGGGAATCGCGAAGATCCGCGAGGGGCTCGCCGAGTTGCGGCGGCAGCGGGCGTTCGCGCGCACGCCGTACTGGCTCTCGCTCCTGGCGGAGGTGCAGATCGGCGTCGGGGACATGGATGCGGCGCGCGCGACGCTCGATGCCGCCCGGATCGCCGCCGAGCAACACGACGACCGCGGATGGTTGCCGCAGGTTCTGCGACTGCGTGCGGTTGCTGCACCGTTCGCGTGTGGGGCGTCGGCGCGAACGGTGCGCGAACGCCGGATTCCTACGGTGTGAAGTACCAGGTTACGCCCGTTCCGGGGCCTGCCGATCCGAGGAGAAGGCCATGAGCACCACCACCACGAATTCGACACCGTCGACGACGACACCGCCGCCCTACGCGGAACTGGCCGCGTCTCTGCGCGGAGAGTTGATCACCCCCGACGACGCCGGCTACGACGACGCGCGTGCGGTGTACAACGCGATGATCGACCGTCGACCCGCGGCCATCGCGCGATGCGCCAACGCCGCGGATGTCGTCGCGTGCGTGCGGTTCGGGAGGGAGCATCACGTCGAACTCGCGGTTCGCGGCGGCGGGCACAACGCAGGAGGTCTCGGCGTGTGGGACGACGCCCTCGTGATCGATCTGTCGGGGATGCGCGCAACCACGGTCTCGCCCGCCGACCACACCGTGCGGGTGGACGGCGGATGCACCTGGAGCGACGTCGACCACGCGACGGTGCCGTTCGGCATGGCCACCCCGTCCGGGTTCATCGCGTCCACCGGGGTCGGCGGGCTCACGCTCGGCGGCGGAATCGGCTACCTGACACGCCGGTTCGGTCTCACCGTCGACAACCTGCTCAGCGCCGACGTCGTCCTCGCCGACGGCACCCTGGTGACGGCGAGCGAACGATCGCACCCGGACCTGTTCTGGGCGCTGCGCGGAGGCGGCGGAAACTTCGGTGTGGTCACGTCGTTCCAGTTCGCGTGTCACGACATCGGCGACCACGGCACCATCGTCGGAGGTCCGGTGTTGTACGACCTGGAAGACACCCCCGAGGTGATGCGCTGGTATCGCGAACTCCTGCCCTCGCTGCCCGAGGAACTCAACGGCTGGATCGGGCTGCTGACCATTCCGCCGGCGCCGCCCTTCCCCGAGGAACTGTGGGGACGCAAGGCGTGCGGCATCATCTGGTGCTACACCGGCGACCCGGGCAAGGCCGACGCGGTACTCGAACCGATCCGCGACTTCGGAAACCCACTGCTGATCGGACTCGGCGAAATGCCCTTCACCGCATTGCAATCCGCCTTCGACGCACTGTACCCGGCCGGGTTGCAGTGGTACTGGCGCGCGGACTTCATCCGGGAGATCTCGGACGACGCCATCGACATCCATCTGGAGTTCGGCCGTCAGCTGCCCACCGGTCATTCGACGATGCACATGTATCCCATCGACGGCGCGGCGACGCGGGTCGCCGAGGACGGCACGGCGTTCGCGTACCGGGACGGCGGTTGGGCCGGCGTGATCGTCGGTGTCGACCCCGATCCGGCCAACGCCGAGGTCATCACGGACTGGGCCAAGCAGTACTGGGAGGCCCTCCACCCGACGACAGCGGGCGGGGCGTACGTCAATTTCATGATGTCGGAGGGCGAAGACCGCGTGCGCGCCTCCTACCTCGGCAACTACGACCGGCTCGCACAGGTGAAGACGAAGTACGATCCGGACAACCTCTTCCACGTGAACCAGAACATCCGTCCCGCGGCCCGGTCGGAGCAGTAGGCGCGGCCGTATGGATCCGGGGCAGGTCTTGGCGGCGGCATGGCCCGTCCTGATCGGCGCGGCAGCGGGCCTGCTGACCGTCTGGGTGGTGCTGGCGCTCGTGCTGTGGCGATCGAGCCCCGACAGCACCCGGATCGGGGAGACGACCCGGGTGCTGCCGGATCTGCTCCGTCTCCTGCGCCGGCTCGCAGCCGATCCGGACCTGCCCCGGGGTGTGCGCGTCCGGCTCGCTCTGCTGCTGGTCTATCTCGCGGTTCCGATCGATCTGATCCCCGATTTCGTCCCTGTCATCGGATACGCCGACGACGTGATCATCATCGGCCTCACGCTTCGTTCGGTGATTCGCCGCGCAGGTCCGCAGGTCGTTGCTCGGCACTGGCCGGGCACCCCTGAAGGCCTCGAGGTCGTGCGCCGGGTAACGTGCCTTTCCACCTGCTCGTGACTTCCGGACCGAGAGGATCGACCGCCATCAGTGCCTCCCGAGACGACCTGCCTGCGTTCACATACCCCGAGGTGGGTGCGAGCCGCGACGTTCCATTCCCCGCGGGATATCACCATCTGACCGAGCAGAAGGTGATCGGTTACGGCGCAGACGCATTCGACGCAGCCGCCACCCACCTCTGTGCGTGGGGGATGCACCGCGGCGCCGGGCTGGACGTGCGGGCCGACACCCCGACGGCCGCGCCCGGTACGTCGGTCGAACTGCGATGGGGCATCGGTCCGCTTCGGCTGACGTTCTCCTGCCGGGTCGTCTACGTGCTCGACGAACCGCATCGCAAGGGATTCGCCTACGGGACGCTGCCGGGTCACCCCGAGCGCGGCGAGGAGAGGTTCGTCGTCGAACAGCGGCCGGACGGCACCGTGCTCGCGACCATCTCGGCGTTCTCGAAACCGGGTCGGTGGTTCACCCGGCTCGGCGGACCCGCGGGCCGGGTCGTCCAGAGGGTGATGACGCGCAGGTACCTCGAGGCGTTGGCCGAGGTAACACGGTAGGCCGGAACGTCCGGATCACGTATTCTCGAGGTTGGACCGGACCGGACGGGACCTTTGGGTTCGACTGACCGATCCGATGTGTCCCCACCCATGACTGAGCTGGAGCCGCCGGAATGATGCCCGTACATCTACGCGACAGCGTGATTCCGAAGCACGAGCAACTCCGTGCCATCCTGCTGCACAAATGCACAAAGGAACTCCAGCCCGGCGATCTGATGACGAGTGAACGAAAACTGATGCAGGACTACGGCGTCAGTCGCATCACCGTTCGTGAGGCGATCGGTCAGCTCGTCAACGACGGCCACCTGGTCCGGGTGCGTGGCAAGGGCACGTTCGTGGCGCATCGTCCGGTGCAGTCGAAACTCCACCTGGCGTCGTTCACGGAGGAGATGCGGGCGCAGGGGCACAAGCCGACGACGGTGGTGCTCCAGAGCGAAGAGGACGCCGCCCCTGAGGCCACCGCGAAGGTGCTGCGTATCGCACCGGACACGAGCGCGTATCACGTCAAACGGCTGCGGCTGGCCGACGGCGAACCGGTCAGCGTCGACGACGGCTGGTTCAACGCCGCACTGCTTCCCGGCCTGCTGGACCTCGACCTGACCGGCTCGATCTACCGGGCGACCGCCGACAAGTACGGCATGCCGATCGACCGGGCGGAGCAGACCGTGAGTGCCGACGGGGCGAGCCAGGAGATCGCGACCCTGCTCGGCATCAAGAAGGGCGCACCGGTGATGTACTTCGACCGGGTGTCCTTCAGTGGTCCCACACCGGTCGAGCACACCCGCAGCTGGTACCGGTCCGATCGCTATCAACTGCAGATGGAAGTTCAGGGGGAGCGGGCTCAGCGCAGCGTCTGAGCCCGGCTGCCCTCTGTTTCTACGGCGCCGTCCAGTCGAACAGGGCGTCGCCGGTGCTCACGTCGGATCCGATGGTGTCGGTGGACACCGAATCCGGCTTGGAGTCCATCACGACGATCGGGCAGATGGCGGAGTATCCGGTGCCGTCGATCTCGGTCGGATCGAACCGCACCACGGGGTCACCCGCGTCGACCCCATCGCCTTCCGCTGCCAGCAGGGTGAACCCCTCGCCCTTCAGCTTCACGGTGTCGATTCCCAGGTGCACCAGCACACCACCGCCCGCCGAGCCCAGGATGACGAACGCGTGCGGGTGCAGTTTGAGGATCTTGCCCGAGATCGGCGCGAGCACGTCGAGGGCGCCACGGTCGCGTGCCGGTTCGATCGCGACTCCGGAACCCACCATCTGTCCGGCGAACACGGGGTCGGGAACGTCGGCCAGGGCGAGCACGCGGCCGGGCAGTGGAGCCTGCACGGACAGGCTCACAGGATGTCCTCGATGTCCTCGGCCAGCGTGTCCGCCTCGGGGCCGACGATGACCTGGACGACGCTGCCCGCCTTCAACACGCCGTGGGCTCCTGCGGCCTTGAGCGCGGCCTCATCGACCTTGGCGCCGTCCTTGACCTCGGTGCGCAGGCGGGTGATGCAGGCCTCGATCTCGACGATGTTGTCGGCACCGCCCAGGCCGCTGATGATTGCGTCCGCTTTGGACATCGGTTCTCCCTCGTAGTTCGCGTTCGAGCTGCAGGTGATGGTGCCGGATGGGTTAGCTGGATCACATTTGCCTGTTGACATCCTGTGCTCACCTGGTCAAACTAGCAACTGGTTATGACCGGACAGTACCCGTTGGGGGTGCTGGTCCACAATAGTTTTCCCGAAGCCGGACGACGCGCTTGCCGCCGCCGGATTCGGGACTCACCAGACGCCGATTCGGCGACCGAAGCGCACAGAGAAGGCCGATATGACTGTCGTAGACAGCCCGAAAAAGGAATCAGCGGTGTTTGCCGGGTTACAGCGCCTCGGGCGCAGCCTGATGCTGCCGATCGCGGTACTTCCCGCGGCCGGCATCTTGCTGCGACTCGGCCAGGACGACCTCCTCGGCCGGTTCGACTCGATGCACACCGCCGCGTCCGTCATCTCCGCAGCCGGCCAGGCAGTGTTCACCTGGCTGCCCCTCATCTTCGCGGTGGGCATCGCCATCGGATGGGCCAAGAAGGCCGACGGTTCCACCGCCCTGGCCGCAGTGGTCGGGTACATGGTCATCAACGGCGTGTTCGAGGCCATGTCGCCGGTCGTCCTCGAAGGCAAGACCGATCCGAACGGCGACCAGGCGCTGATCAACTACGGTGTGCTCGCCGGCATCGTGATGGGTCTGCTGTCCGCGATTCTGTGGCAGCGGTTCTACCGCACCAAACTGCCCGACTACCTCGGATTCTTCAACGGGCGCAGGCTCGTTCCCATTCTCACCGCCGTCACCGGTCTCGTCGTCGGTGTCCTCATGGCGTTCCTGTACCCGGCGTTCAATTCCGCGCTGACGTGGGTGGGCGAGACTGTCGCCGAGAACTCCGTCGTCGGTGGCGGCGTCTACGGCATGGCCAACCGCCTGCTCATCCCGACCGGACTGCATCACATCCTGAACTCCACCGTGTGGTTCCTCGTCGGTGACTACCAGAACGCCAGCGGTGAAATGGTCCGTGGCGACCTCAACCGGTTCTTCGCCGGCGACCCGAGCGCAGGCATCTTCATGACCGGCTTCTTCCCGATCATGATGTTCGCCCTTCCCGCTGCCGCACTGGCGATCTGGCGCAACGCCCGGCCGTCGCAGAAGAAGGTCGTGGGTGGCATCATGCTCTCCACCGCGCTGACGGCGTTCCTCACCGGCATCACCGAGCCCCTCGAATTCGCGTTCATGTTCGTCGCCTGGCCGCTGTACCTGATCCACGCGTTCCTCACCGGCACCTCGATGGCGCTCGTCAACGCGCTCGGCATCCACGACGGATTCACGTTCTCCGCAGGCTTCTTCGACTACGTGCTCAACTTCGGCAAGGCCACCAACGCGTGGATGCTGATCCCCATCGGGCTCGGGTACGCGGTGATCTATTACGTCCTGTTCAGCTTCGTCATCAAGAAGTGGAACCTGCGCACTCCCGGTCGGGAGGACGACGCGGAAACGAACGCCGACACGGAAACGAACGCCGACACGGAAAAGGCAGGTCAGTGAGCATGGCTACACGAACGGTCCTCATCGGTTCGAAGGTCGGACTGCACGCCCGCCCCGCTGCGAAATTCACCCAGGCCGCCGCGGCGGTACCGGTCGCAGTGCAGATCGCGGTCGGCGAGTCCGCGCCGGTGGACGCAGGCAGCATGCTCGCGGTCATGACCCTCGGCGCCGAATTCGGTACCGAGGTGACGATCACTGCGGAAGGGGAGGGCAGCGATGAGGCCCTCGACCGCCTTGCCGACCTGCTCGCCTCCGACCTCGACGCCGCCTGATGTCGACGGCTACGGAACAGGTTGTGCACGGCCTCGGGGTGAGTCCGGGGCTGGTCTGCGCACCCTGGCTCGCGTTCGGGACACCGGTCGCGACGTCGGCCGAAGACCCTGTCGGCGCATCGGTCACGGCGGAGTTCGCCCGTGTGCGGGATGCCCTCGCGACCGTGTCCGGCGACCTCGAAGCGCGCGCCGCGCAGGTGGACGGCGTCGCGTCCGAGATCCTGCTCGTGTCGGCGGCCATGGCCCGCGACCCGGGGATCGTGTCCGCCGCCGAGGAGAACCTTCGCGCCGGCATGCCGACGGCACACGCGGTGAGCGTCGCGTTCGACGGCTACTGCGCCAAGCTCGAGGCCCTTGGTGGGTACCTGGCCGAGCGCGTCGCGGACCTGCGTGACCTCGGGCATCGTGCGGTGGCGGTGCTGCTGGGAGTGCCGATGCCCGGCATCCCCGATCCCGGGTACCCGTTCGTTCTCGTCGCCCGGGACCTGTCGCCCGCGGACACCGCGGTGCTCGGCGGCAGCGACGTGGTCGGCCTGCTCACCGCGGAGGGCGGGCCGACGAGTCACACTGCGATCCTGGCGAAATCGCTCGGCCTCCCCGCGATCGTGAACTGCGTCGACCTCGACCGGTTGGTCGAGGGAAGGCCGGTGGTGCTCGACGGGACGACCGGCGAGATCGTCGTCGACCCCAGCGACCTCCGGCAGGCAGAGGTGGCCGAGCAGGTCGCCGAGGCGCGAGTGCGGGTCGCGGGTTCACGGGGACCGGGTCTCACCCGGGACGGCGCACCCGTCGGGCTGCTCGTCAACATCGGCACCGTCGACGACGCCACGCGTGCCGCCACCGCCGATTCGGAGGGCGTCGGGCTGTTCCGCACCGAGTTCCTGTACCTCGGTAGGCAGATCGCGCCCACGCTCGACGAACAGATCGCCACCTACACCTTGGTGTTGGAGCAGTTCGCGGGACGCAAGGTGGTGGTCCGGACACTCGACAGCGGTTCCGACAAACCACTGCCGTTCCTCGACCTCGGCGCGGAGGAGAACCCGGCACTCGGCGTGC
Organism: Rhodococcus sp. NPDC127593; assembly: GCF_042671975.1. Classification (NCBI taxonomy): domain Bacteria; kingdom Bacillati; phylum Actinomycetota; class Actinomycetes; order Mycobacteriales; family Nocardiaceae; genus Rhodococcus; species Rhodococcus sp. NPDC127593. The sequence continues at coordinate 23,285 of NZ_JBHXWI010000092.1, forward strand.
GGGGGCTGCGGGTCGGCACCGTCTACCCGGACGTCCTGGCCACCCAGTTGGAGGCGCTCGGCGCCGCCGCGGCCGCCACCGGCGCGGACCTGTGGGTGATGGCGCCGATGGTCGCGACTGCGGAGGAGGCGGAGGGCTTCGCCAAGCTCGCCCGCTCGCGCGGTATCGCCAAGGTCGGGGCGATGATCGAGATCCCCTCGGCAGCGCTGCGCGCCCGCGATCTGCTCGAGCACGTCGACTTCGTCAGTATCGGGACCAACGACCTGAGTCAGTACACGTGTGCCGCGGACCGGATGGCAGGCAGTCTCGCAGCACTGCTCGACCCGTGGCAGCCCGCGGTCCTGGACCTGATCGGCCTGGTCGGTGTGGCCGGAGCGGAGGCAGGCGCACCCGTCGGTGTCTGCGGGGAGGCTGCGTCCGATCCCGCGCTGGCGCCGGTGCTGGTGGGGCTGGGCGTCACCAGCCTGTCCATGGTGGTCCCGTCGCTGGGTGCCGTGCGTGCCCGTCTGGCCGCCACCGACCTCGACCTGTGCCGGGAGATGGCGGTCGCCGCGCGCGGCGCACGGTCCCCGCAGGCCGCACGATCGGCGGTCGCAGCTCTCGCGCCCGGGGCGCGTCGATGATCCTGCGGGGCAAGGTCGTCGTGGAGGACGGCGTCATCGCCGACGGTGTGGTGATCACCGACGGCGACCGGATCTCCTGGGTCGGCTCCGCGGCGCAGTACCGCGGACAGGTGCCGCTGCCGGAACCGACTTCGTCGATACTGTTGCCGGGCCTGATCGACCTGCACTGCCACGGCGGCGCCGGTGCGGGTTTTCCCAACGCCGACGCCGACGGGGCGAGGCGGGCCGCGGATCATCACCGCGAACACGGCACCACCGGACTGCTCGGCAGCCTCGTCTCGGCAGGGGAACAGGACCTGCTCCGGCAGGCCGGAATTCTCGCCGATCTGGTGGAACGAGGTGAGCTCCTCGGGATCCACCTGGAGGGTCCGTTCATTTCCGGTGCCCGGTGCGGTGCGCAGGATCCCGCGTCCGTGGTGCCGGGCGATCCCGGCCTGTTCGAGCGGATCTGCGACGCCGCGCGCGGCACCGTTCGGTCGATGACGCTCGCGCCGGAGACCGCGCACTTCGGCGAACTCTTCGCCGCGATGCGCCGGCGTGACGTGCTTCCCAGCCTCGGCCACACCGACACCGACGCGGCGACCACGTCCGCGAGGATCGCCGACGCCGCCGGCGGTCCACTGACCGCCACACACCTGTTCAACGCGATGCCGCCGCTGCACCACCGCGCGCCGGGGCCGGTGGCGGCGTTCCTGGCCGCGGCCGGTCGCGGAGACATAGTCGTCGAATTGATCGCGGACGGAGTGCATCTCGCGCCCGAAACCGTGTCGATGGTGTTCGACACCGTCGGTCCCGACCAGATCGTCCTCGTCAGTGACGCCATGGCCGCCGCCGGTGTCACGGACGGCGACTACCAGCTCGGGCCCCTGGACGTGCGCGTCTCGCACGGTGTCGCCCGGCTCGCGACCACCGACGGGTCCGAGGGGGCCATCGCGGGCGGCACCGCACGGCTGCTGGACGTCGTGCGCACCGCCGTCGTCGACAGTGGCATCGGACTCGTCGACGCCGTCGCTTCCGCCACCAGGACTCCGGCCCGGCTGCTCGGCCTGGAGTCCGAACGCGGCACCCTCGCCCCCGGCCGCCGCGCCGATATCGTCGTGACCGATCACCAACTGCGCCCCCGCGGCGTGTTCGTCGGCGGAATGCCCGCCGAAACGGAAGGACTCGCATGGAAATCGTAATCCGGCAGACGACGTCGGAGGTCAGCTCGACCGTCGCGGACATCGTCGAAGGGTACGTGCGACGCGGTCCGACGACGCTGGGCCTCGCCACCGGGTCGTCCCCGCTCGGCAGTTACCGGGAACTCGCACGCAGGCACCGTGAGTCCGGACTGGATTTCTCGGGCGCACGGGCCTTCCTGCTGGACGAGTACGTCGGGCTTCCGAAAAGCCATGACCAGTCGTACTTCTCGGTGATCCGCTCGGAGTTCGTCGACCACGTGAACCTCGACCCCCATCGCGTGCTCAGCCCGAACGGCGAATCGCCCGACATCGCCGAGGAAGGTGCGCGGTACGACGCGGCCATCGCCGAGGCGGGCGGCGTCGACGTGCAGCTTCTCGGCATCGGGACCGACGGCCACATCGGCTTCAACGAGCCGGGCTCCGCGCTGACCTCCCGCACCCGCGTCAAGACCCTCACCGAGCAGACCCGCCTCGACAACGCGCGGTTCTTCGACAGCGTCGACGACGTCCCGCACCACGTCCTCACCCAGGGTCTGGGCACCATCAGCGACGCCCGGCACCTGGTGATGATCGCGTTCGGCAAGGGGAAGGCCGAGGCGATCGCCGCCGCCGCGGAGGGGCCCCTGTCGGCCTTCTGCCCGGCGTCGGTGATGCAACTGCACCGGCACGTGACCGTCGTGATCGACGAAGCCGCGGCGAGCAAGCTGCAACTCGCCGACTACTACCGGTATGCGCTGGAACACAAGCCTTCCTGGCAGTCGTTCTAGATGACACCCGTACTCGAATTGGCGGTCCAGGACGTCGCGGGCGCCCGAATCGCACGACGCGCCGGAGCGGTGCGCGTCGAGTTGTGCACCGCACTCGGCGCGACCGGCGGGTTGACACCGAGCATCGGCATGATCGAAGCGGTCGCGGCCCAGGGGATCGCGGTGCACCCGCTGATCCGTTGCCGGCCCGGCGGATTCGTCTACGACGCCGACGAGATCGCGGTCATGGCCCGCGACGTCCGGGCCTCGGTGAGTGCCGGAGCATCAGGGGTCGTCGTCGGCGCACTCACGCCCGACATGTCCGTCGACCGAGATGCTCTGCGCCGCCTGCTCGACGGCATCGACCCCTACGCGGTGGAGGTGACGTTCCATCGTGCGATGGACGTCGTCGACGACAGGGCGACCGCCGTCGATGCACTAGCGCGGTCGGGCGTCATCCGGGTTCTCACCTCGGGCGGAGCGCCGCGCTGCATCGACGGCCTCGAGGCTCTGTCCGGCATGGTCGCCCACGCGCACGGCCGGATCCAAGTGATGGCAGGTGGCGGGATCCGTGTCGAGGACATCGCCGCGGTCGCAGGCACCGGCGTCGATGCCGTGCACCTCTCCGCCCGCCGCACCGTCGCCGACAGCGGCGGTCCCGGCGGCGGGTCCGGCGGCTACGACGCCGTCGACGAAAACCTCGCCCTGGCCGCCGCGGCGGCGCTGGGGCCGTGATTCCATCGGCTATTGCCGGTGGGGCAGTTCGGCTGCTAGAATCGAACAAAGTTTCGAATGACCTTGGGGGAGGTTGGTTGTGGGGGCAATACTGCTCGAGGATTTACGCGCATTCACGGCGCGGTTGCAATGTGCCGAGGCGGCGAGTGGCGATGCGGGATTGGGCGTCGATCTGCTCGATGCGATCGAGACGTTGAAGTCGGTCGGGTGTGCGGTGCAGGCGGTGATCACTGACGACGTGGCGACGAGCATCCGAGAAGATCGTAAAGCCCGGAGGCTTCCGCGATCCGAGTGGGGTCGCGGTATTGGGTCGCAGATTGCGTTGGCGCGCAGGGAGTCTCCGAACCGTGGCGGTCGACATCTGGGTTTCGCACAGGCGTTGGTGCACGAAATGCCACACACCCTGGAATTGTTGCGGTCGGGTCGGTTGAACGAATGGCGCGCGACGTTGTTGGTGCGGGAAACGGCATGTTTGTCGGCGGTCGATCGGGGAATCGTCGACCGCCGGTTGTGCTCGGACCCGGCCACTCTCGACGGGGTCGGCGACCGCGGTCTGATCGCGAAGGCGAAGGCGTTGGCGGTTGAACTCGATGCGGCCGCGGTCGTGGCGCGGCACCGCAAGGCGGTGTCGGAGCGCCGGGTGACGACGCCTCCCCCGCCGGATTCGATGGCCTATCTGAGTGTGCTGATGCCGGTCGAACAAGCCGTGAGCCTGCAGGCGACCCTGGGCCGGGACGCGGACAGTCTGATCGCGACCGGGAACAGCGGCAGCCGTACCCGCAATCAGCTGATGGTGGACTTGTTGTTCGCACGCGGCACCGGAGCCGAAGTGGCGTCGGGGGTGCCGGTGACGGTGAATCTTGTGCTCTCGGACGAAACGCTGTTGGCCGGCGGGCACGAGGCGGCGCAGCTGCAGGGTTTCGGGCCGGTGCCGGCGGGGATTGCGCGGCAACTGGTTGCCGACGCCATAGATGCCGACACCGAGACGTCGTTGCAGCGCATCTACGCATGCCCGCAGTCGGGGTCGTTGACGGCGATGGAATCGCAGTCCCGCACGTTCCCGAAAAGCCTGAGAAAGCTGATCGACCTCAGGGATCAAACGTGCCGCACCCCGTGGTGCGATGCGCCTGTCCGGCATCACGATCACATCCGCTCCCGCCGGCGGCGTGGTGCCACGACGGCGCACAACGGGTCCGGGCTCTGTGAGGCGTGCAATTACGCGAAAGAAGGCGACGGTTGGACGGCCCGCCTGCGTACAACCCCGGCCGCACCCACCTCCTCGACCTGGGCACCCCGACCGGGCACCACTACCGATCTGCGGCGCCGCCGCGCCCGGCAGCCGCACGACAGTCGGAAGTCGAGGCGGTACTGATCGCACAATTGCGTGCGTCTTGACCCGGCGGCCATGCGGATCGTCGTAGGGTCGTGTGCATGGCCAGCTGGAATGAGTTCGCCGAAGCTGCTCCGCGGATCGCCGCTATCTTCTCCCGCAGGCACGCGGCGACCGGAAACCTCTGCATGCTCGGCACGCTTCGTTCCGACGGATTTCCGCGGATCAGCCCGGTCGAGCCGAGATTCTTCGAGAACCAGTTGTGGATCGCCGGAATGCCGAACACCACGAAGTTCCGGGATCTGGCTCGCGACCCACGCTTCTGCCTGCACACGGCGACCGTCGACACCGAGGTCAAGGAGGGCGACGCGAAACTGTGGGGTGTCGTCGACGACGTCCAGGACAAGGCCCTGCATCAGCGTTTCGCGCAGGCACTGTTCGACGATTCCGGGTTCGACATCCGGGGGCAGGAGTTCGATCACTGCTACCGAGCCGACCTGGTCGGCGGCTCGGCGGTGGAGGTCGGCGACGGCCACATGGACATCACGATTTGGAAACCGGGCGAGCCCGAGCACGTCGTGCGAAAGCATTGACTGGGGCCATTCCTTCTGCCACCGGGCGGCTTTGGATTCGTACACCGCCCGCGGGGCGAGGGCGGGATTCGGGCGCAGGATTATCGGGTGGTCCGGAGGATGCGGAGGAAGTTCCTCTCCTCGGGAGAGTGGGCTGTATGACCCGATCGTACGGTCTGGACATACATGGACATCCAACTATAGGATGGGCTACATATTCGGAACTCCCTCATCATCGAGTAAGAAACGGGTCCGCACAATGGTTCAAGAGCTATCCCACTTCGTCGGCGGCAAGCGCGTCCCCGGTGCCTCCAACAAGTTCGGCGACGTCTACGACCCCAACACCGGTGAGGTGCAGGCGCGTGTGCCTCTCGCCGACAAGGCCGAGACCGAGGCGATCATCGCGAACGCGGTGGAGGCTCAGCGGGAATGGGCGCTGTTCAACCCGCAGAAGCGGGCCCGCGTCCTGATGAAGTTCCTCCAGCTCGCGCAGGAGGAGATGGATTCGCTGGCGCGCCTCCTGTCGTCCGAGCACGGCAAGACGGTCCCCGACGCGAAGGGTGACATCCAGCGCGGCCTCGAGGTCATCGAGTTCGCCCTCGGCGCCCCGCACCTGCTCAAGGGCGAGTACACGGAATCCGCCGGAACCGGCATCGACGTGTACTCGATGCGTCAGCCGCTCGGCGTCGTCGCCGGCATCACGCCCTTCAACTTCCCGGCCATGATCCCGCTGTGGAAGGCCGGTCCCGCGCTGGCCGCCGGAAACGCGTTCATCCTCAAGCCGTCCGAGCGCGACCCGTCGGTGCCGCTGCGTCTGGCCGAGCTGTTCCTCGAGGCCGGTCTGCCTGCAGGCGTGTTCAACGTGGTCAACGGTGACAAGGAAGTGGTGGACGTTCTGCTCACCGACGACCGCGTCAAGGCTGTCGGGTTCGTCGGCTCCACGCCCATTGCGCAGTACATCTACGAGACCGCCGCGGCCCACGGCAAGCGCGCGCAGTGCTTCGGTGGCGCGAAGAACCACGCGATCATCATGCCCGACGCCGACCTCGACGAGGTGGCCGACGCCCTCATCGGTGCTGGTTACGGCTCCGCGGGTGAGCGGTGCATGGCCATTTCCGTCGCGGTCCCGGTGGGCGAGGAGACGGCGGATGCGCTCGTCGCCAAGCTGACCGAACGGGTCGGCAAGCTCACGATCGGCCGCAGCGACGACGAGTCCGCCGACTTCGGTCCGCTGGTCAGCAAAGACGCCCTCGAGCGTGTGAACAACTACATCCAGATCGGCATCGACGAGGGTGCGGAGGCCGTGATCGACGGCCGCGGCTTCACCCTCGAGGGCCACGAGAACGGCTTCTTCGCCGGCGCGACCCTGTTCGACAAGGTCACCACCGACATGCGCGTCTACAAGGAAGAGATCTTCGGACCCGTCCTGCTCGTCGCCCGTGCCGCGGACTACGAGGAAGCACTCCGCCTGCCGACCGAGCACGAGTACGGCAACGGCGTCGCGATCTTCACCCGCGACGGCGACACCGCCCGCGACTTCACGAACCGCGTGAACGTCGGCATGGTCGGCGTCAACGTGCCGATCCCCGTGCCGATCGCGTACCACACGTTCGGCGGCTGGAAGCGCTCCGGCTTCGGCGACCTGAACCAGCATGGTCCCGACTCCTTCCGCTTCTACACCAAGACCAAGACCGTGACGCAGCGTTGGCCCTCAGGCAAGAAGGAAGAGACGAACCATTTCGTCATCCCCACCATGAACTGAACGGAACTCCATGTTCACCTTGACCGATGACGAGCGGGCGATCAGCGACACCGCCCGCGACTTCGCGGCCGAGCATCTCGCGCCGCACGCCGTGGAGTGGGATCA
>NZ_JBHXWI010000093.1:0-29845 GCF_042671975.1 Rhodococcus sp. NPDC127593
ACTACACAAATCCACCCAATCCTCACGACGCCATGAGCACTGCCCCCCGCGTACCCAAGCTCAGGTAATCACCGCTCCGCGAAAATCGGCGCTAAGTTGGTCACCGTAGAGTTGGTGGGCGGCGCGGACGATGTCAACGGCGTTGGCGCCGGCTGCGGGTCCGTCGGTGTACGCGTTGACTCCGTCGGTGCCGATCCCGGCGTAGTCGGTGGCCGCGACCGCGTAGCCGGCGGCGAGCCACTGTTCGATGAATTCCCGTTCGACGTCACTGGATCCGGTGACCGACGGTGCACACTCGTCGTCGATTCCGACGTTGCCATGCGCGTAGGACACGACGGGCCATCCACCGGCAGGTGGTGCGCCCTGTGGCAGGAACACCGATCCTGTGGACTCACCGGCTTCGGTCGCGGTACGCAACGTGAAATAGCGGATGACAGCGCTGGTATCCGCGGCACCAACTGGGAGAAACGCAGCGGTGACCGCCTGCTCGGCGAGCAACACGCCCGCCGGGTGCATCTCGTCAGGCAGGGCGGCGGCGGGTGCGGCAGCCGTACTCGAGATGGATGCGGCCACGGAAGTGAGAACTATCCCGCTCACGCACACCGCGACAGCCAGTACGGACGGTCGCCTCAGACGTGTGCCTCTTGGCGAGCCCGCGAACATTGACATCGACGATCCCCTCCGATGAACTCCGTGCCCGTTCCCCGACGAACACGATGCGGATCGTACCGACCGATCAGACGACCACACCCACCAGTCCGGCACACGATGAGACGACGAGGTGCTGGATTGTCTCCACCCCTCATGCCATCCAGTCTCGACGCAGCACCGCGAGAATGCTGCTCGAGGGTGTGCTCCTCTCATGACTCGCCCCTGTCGTCGAGCTGGACAAGATTGCGGTGGCTGATTTCCCACCGGCCGACTTCGAGCTCGTGAAGGAGGTCGCGGCACCGCTCATCGGTGCTCACGTCCGCGCTTTGCCCGATCACGTTGACAGGGCCGCGGATTCCGTTCCGCCAGTCGATGACCGTGTAGACGAAGTCACCTGTGGCGAAGTCGCGATGGCGGGTGCAGATGACGAAGTGTTCCGAGATTGCGCGGACGGTGTAGGGGCGACGGGGTCGAGTGGGATCGGGGTGGTCGGTGATCCCTTGGCGTTCATCAGTGTCACCGCGCACCCCCGGCTGCGAACCTGCCTTCGGAGAGGGTTCCCCGCTGATTGTCCGCGAGCGTGTCGCGGTCGATGGCGCTGCGGCCCAGTCCCTCTGGCCGGAGCCCGACGTGGAAGCCGTCGCCGTCCTGGTCTTGGTGTGGGCAGGGGTAGATCGACAGGCCCTGTCGCTTCTCGTGATGGGTGCGTGCTGCGCGGGCATCCTTGCGTGTGAAGTAGGTGCGTTTGTCGCAGTGCGGGCAGGTCACCCAACAGGAGGTGGGGCGGTGTACTCGAGCGGCCAATTTTCCGGTGCTCCTCTTCGACTTCGGACGCGGTCGGATCGTCAGACGGCACGGGTGATCTGCAGGTTCAGCCAATCCGAGACCCACTGAATGGCATTGCGACCGGCATTGTCGACGACCAGGTTCTGGTAGCTCTGGTGCGCCCCGGAGGCGAAGAAGCTGGCCGCGTTCAGGCCCTCCCCGACCACCGCGGCGAGATCCTCGGCCCCCCGCGAGCGCGCCATCGTCGACACAGACCCGGCGAGTCCTGCAAGGTCGAGGGCCTGCGCCTGCGTGGCGATCGCGTTCCCGACCGGGTTGGCCTGCTTGCCCAGCAGCGCGGGGTCGGTCTTGCTGGCTTTGCCGGTGAGCATGTTCGCGGCCACCGAGGCGAGGTCGAGGCCGAGTGGGATCAACGCTGCAGTCTGCGCCGCAGCACCGACCGGGTCGGGTAACACCCCGGGCGGGGGAAACAGCTTGTCCGCGGCGGCCCACGCAATTTCCTGGGCCTGGCCGGCGATGTTGGCCAGCTTGATCACGTCGACATTGCTGAGAATGTTGGTGACCAGCGCCGCGATCTGGGTGTAACCGGACGGGTCCGGGATGATCGCGAGAATGTGGGAGACCCACTTCAGGTCGACGCCGGCGGCCATCTTCACCAGCGGCGCGAACTGCACGTTCAGCTCTCGGGCGGTATCGCGGGCGGCGCGGACATCGCCGGCGGCGATCTTGTGCGGGAGCACGATCAGGTTGTGCAGGATCTTCGGAATATCGAGTGCGGTTACGCCGGTGACGACGTTCAGGGCTTGGTCGACGACGACTGTCGGTTTGAGGACCGACAGCACGCTCGAGGCGGAGGAGAGGGCATCTGCCGGGGTGGCGGCGATGGGTGCGATTTGGCTACCGAGCGTCGCGGCCGCATTAGAGAGTTGAGAGATTTCGGGTGCGGCGGCGGGCAGGGTGGTGGTGCCACCGTTCGAGAGCTTGGCTGCGGTGTTCGCGATCGTGGCCACCGAGTCGAGCGCACCGGACAGGTCCGCGTGGCTGGCTGTGGTGAGGACCTGTGCGGCCGCGTGTTCCGGTGTGCCCACCGGGGCTGCGGCCAGGCCCGCGGTGGCGGCGGCGTTCGCGGCCCCGGACTGCAGCAGGTCGGCCAGTGGGCTGAGCGTCTTGGACAGCGAGGTCGCAGTGTCGGCGACCTGGTGCACATCGATCGAGCCGCCGGTGTCGGTGCCGCGCAGTTGCCTTCCGAGCGCGTCCACATCCGATCCGAGACCGGGCAGGTCGGCGTCGGCGAAATCCGAGGTCAGCGCGGTGGCGACCGCCGCGTTACCTCCACCGGCGCCGGCACCGGTGTTGCCGGGGGTCTTCGACAGGATCGACCCGAGCGATCCGAGGAACGGGTTGGCGCCCTTGCGGATCGAGCAGTACAGGTCTTTCGGATCGCAGATCGACGCGACCCGCCCCGACAGCGTGCCCATGCCCTGCGACCGGGGACCGGCGATCCCCTCCCCGGAGGTCTTCGGCCCCACCGTCGCGGCGCCCTTTGTGCCGGCACCCGGGTCGGCGATCAGCGCCACACCGAGGACCTGGTCCGCATCGACCGGGCCTTGATCGTTTCCGATCGCCGACGCGAGATCGCCTGCAGCGTCTGCACCCTGGGAGTATCCGGTGATCGTGATCTTCGTGCCCCGGCATTTGTCGGCGTAGGACGTCAGCACGGCGGTGGCCTTGGTGACCGCGTCGGCCTTGCTGTCGGCGTAGGTGTGGCCGTTGTCGAACGCGCGCGCCATGTACGGCAGCGTGTAAATCTGCGCGCGAGCACCGTTCTGTGCCTCGATTGCCGTCGCGACCGGGGCCAGCATGCCCACCGGCCGGGTCGGGTCGGCGTTCTCGTTGGTCTCCCACGTGCCGGGGATAAACAAGTTGAACGTCGACGCGCAGCTGGTCGGGGCGGCGTTGGCGATCGCGGGTGCGGTGAGCAGCGCAGTCCCGCACAGCATGGTGGTGGTTGTGACCGCCGCGAGCCCACGTCTCGCTGACCATGCCATGTGCGGACTCCTATCACGCTGCAGCCTGTGCCTTCCGGCTGTCAGTCTCGGTTGCAGTCCGTCTACCAGCAACGACCCCCACACGCGGTCGGGCGTGTCGGTGGAGCGCCGTTCTGAATTGCGGCGGTTGGGCGCCCACATCCGCTGAGTGGAAGTCGACGAAACGTCGGGCGCCCGGCCGTCGTGGTCGACGCGGCGGCCCAGAGATCGGCTGATCTGCCGCTGTGCCAGGTCGAAGCCATTGCGGGGTAGTCGAGGGTGGCGTGCGGCTCCCAGCACCGTAATGACGAGGGCACTGGCGTCGTTGGGAGGCATGCCAAGTTCGCCGGCCTCGCTCTTAAGGTGGTGTCGGAGTTCGCGACTGGAACGCGGTAGTCATGCCCGACCTCGGACCGTTGTGCACGGCGACATCACGTTTGACTCAGAATACGGCCTTCTCCCCGCTACCGTCCGGCCGAAGGCCTGTCCGCTCGAGGACTCCTACGCGGGCCTGGTCGAGTTTCTCGCTGGCCGGCCCATGCAGATTCTGGGTTTTCGCGAGCCCGCTCACAGTTGAGCGGGAAGCGGCCGATCAGCGCGGCGACGGCATCGACACCACCCTGACGGGCCGTATGCAGCGCGGCGTTGCGTCCACTCGGCAACGTCGGCATGCAAACTGCTGCCCTGTTGCACCCTCCGGCGAAACATGCGGTCAGACAGGGGCTTGCGTGCAAGCTGACCTCCTCCCCCGCCGGCAACGGCCTCCCACACCGCTGAGATGGTGCCTGCGCCGCACCGCAACGCCGGTACCTGTCGGCAACGAGATCCGGCATTGCGGCCTCGGCCTCGTCACCGACGTTGCGTTGCACTCTCTTGTGTTTTCGTACGACCTCAGCCGACTGGTCTGCAACACTGCCTACCGTAGGTAGAGGTTCCTGGACGTGTTGCGGTTCGCTGTTCACCGGTGCTGGCGGTTTTTTCTGTCGCCGATTGATCGGCCTTCTCCCAATCAGGTTGAAGCGCAGGAACTGGTCCTTATCGCACTTACAGGGGCAGGTCATCACCGTGCCCCCACCAGGGTGTACTGGTGGTCAAGCGTTGCCGCATTGCGTTCCTCGGCGATGTCCTCATGCTCGGGCAACGGAGGCCTCCGGAAACCGGCCTCCACGGCGCGTTGCGCGACCTTGTCGAAGCGGCGCATTGCCGTGCTCGCGGCCTTGGCTTTGGTGAGTGTGGCGATCTCGGCGTAGCTGCGCTGCTCGGTTATCCGCAGCCGGGCCGTCTCCTTGACTACCGGTTCGAAGTCGGCGCAGGTATCGATGAAGGCGAGGAGGTTGTCGATGGTCTGGGCCTTATCCGGCATCACGAACTGCTCCTGCGAATCCTTCGGCGGATTGCCGATTTCTGGTGCGTGGGCATTGCGACTGTCCGTTGCATTGCGTGCAAGGTGCTCCTCGTGTTCCTTGGCGTGGGCTCTAGCATCGGTGAGCTCGCCAGGATTCGCAGTGGTCGGTTGTGGGGCGTCCGCAACAGCAGGACGACCCTCCGGTTCCGGAGCGGTGGTCTCCGTACGGTCGTCGAGAGCGGATGAATCGGGTGCCGACGCAGCGAAGACGATGGGTGCAACGGTCGGGTCGACTGACGGCGCAATGCGTCCGGCGTTGCGGTCGACCGACGACGTCGGCCCTGGGGCTGGCATTCGGTAGTCGGTCGCGGTGTCCGCGTCGGACCGCTGCTGTTCACGGTGTCGGGCGTCGCGCACGACCGCGGTGTACTCGGTGTGGGCGGTGCCGATGGCCTTGATGAGGATGCCGACACCGTGGGTGAAGGCCAACACCAGCAGCGGCGGAATGATTGCAATGAACGAGGCGCCGGCCGGCGACAGCGGGGCGTAACCGAGGTCGATGCCGGCTGCAATGTTGCTTGCGGCGGCTTGGCCGGAGCGGTGTGCGTGGTAGGCGTTGCCGAAGACGCTGATGAAGACCACGACTACGGCGAGCCCGAGGAAGAACCGCTTTCCCGTTGTGCTGCCGCCGATTTTGCTCAATGCAACGACCGCGATCGTTGCGCCGAGGATTGCGCCGTCGACGATGGCCGGGAAGATCCAGGTGAGGTATTGCGGGATGCCCGCCTGCAACGCCAGGTCACGTTGCACGGCGAAGGACAGTACAAAGGCGCCTGTGGTGATGCCGATCGCAATGGCGATCGCAACGATGAGGGCTGCTATCAGGGCGTGGAGTTGGATTCGTGCTGCTCGGATATTGAGGTCGGTCATGCTCGGGGGTCTCCTTTCACGGGGTTTCACTCGACGAGCCCCGCTGGTTGCTGCCGGTGGGGTTCCTGTGTGGCATTGCGGATTGTCGTTGCGGTGTTGCGGAGGGTGTTGCGGTGTTGCACTGTCCGCCGGGGCGCCGCTCCCCACGCGGCAATGCGTGCTATCACAGGTGGCATTGTTCGCCCATTTGCCAGCAACGGCCGCGTCCGTGGTCGGGTGCGTCGGAGTCGGGGCGACGACGTTCTGGCGCACGGTGGCCCGCCGATCGTCAGCGCTGCCACCGAGCACATCGTGTGCGGAACGCCTGCGCCACGACGTAATTGCGGCTGTGCTGATGATGCGCGTGCTCTGCACGGATACGTCCTCGTTCGGTCGGGTCCGTTGGCTAGCACTCCGCCTCGGAGCTAGGGACTCAGGTGAAGACATCGACGTACCAGCGCCCGTCGATCTTCTGGGTGGTGACGGTCTGGGTACCGCGTTTGACCGGCTGGGCGGGCTGCATCACGGACAGGTCGACCAGGTAAACCCCGTCGGACAGTTCGATGGTGCGGATGCAGTAGTTGGTGCCGATTGGGACCGCGTCGATGACCTTCTGCAGCTCGGGACTTGGCAGCACCGATGAGGTGGAGGTGGCGAGGCCGCGGGCAGATTCGCCGTTGCGCAGGCTGTAGTACGCGTGGTTGAACGCTGCGATCACGCCCGCGCCGCTCTTCTGGTCACCGCGGTCGGCCCGGCAGTCCCCGTCCGACGCGGATGTCTGTTCGGCCCGTTCGGGTTCGGGCAGGTTGAGGATGGGCGGCCCGTTCTCGTCAGCCGCTGCGGTGGCGCTGGTTGTGGCCGCGGTAGCGGTTTCACTGTCTCCGCTGCGCAGGTGGCTGACGGCGACCCCGCCGGCCACGGCGATGGCGACCGCCGCGACGGCGGCCACCGTTTTCTTTCCCGGCCCGCGGCCGCCGCGGGCCGGCGGTAGAGGCGACCGGGATGGGGGCGGTGGTGTGGCCGGGCCGCAGGGCGCCATGGTGCGGGCGCCCGGCGGGTGGTCGACGGTGGGTGTGTTGCCGAGAAGGTCGATCACGGCGGGATGTCGCGGCGTCGATCGGCCGAGGGTCGGCTTCTTCATGGTGTGCACCCGCCTTCGTGGTTTCAGTTCGCGGTCGGAATGCCGCCGCCGATGGCGCCCGACAACAGGTTTCCGGCCAGGCCGGGCGTGGCGTCGGTGAAGAACGAGTTCAGGGTGGTGTCGACCTGCTCGATGATCTGCTCGCCGCCGGGCTGGGCTGCGACGAAATCGCGGGCCTGCTGGTCGATCGCGGGCGCAGCTTCGACCGTGTCCTGTACGGCGTCGGCGGCCGCTTGCCCTACCGGGCCGGAGTTCTCCCAGTCGGTGAGCACGGTCTCGGTCTGGGCGGTCACTGCTTCGGAGTCGATGTCCGGTACCGAGATCTCCTTCGGTTCGCCCTTGTCGCCGGCAGCGATCGGGGTCACCGCCGCGACGGCGACCGCACCGCCGACGACCGCTCCGGCCGCAGCGACGGGGAGACCCACCGCGGCACCGAGGCCGGCACCCGCGGCGGTGCCGACGATCCCGGCGGGTACCCATCCGAGTCCGGGAAGGAAGACGTTGCCTGCGGTCATTGCGGCGAGGCCGCCGATGGTGCCACCGACCAGTGCGCCCGTGGTGGCTGCCGCCCCGCCGGCGGTGACTGCGCCGAGCGCTGCCCCGGCGGCTCCGGCACCGACCTGCGCGGCGGCGATCCGGTCGGCCCGAGATGTTTCCACACCGATCGAGCGCCAACCCGTCGAACCCCCGGCCTGGACCACGGAGAGGGTGTTGTTGGTGCGGTCCCGGTCGCCGTCGCTGATCCAGTTCGGCTGTTTGAGATGGATTTCGCCGATGCGCAGGGTGTCGCGCGGGGCGATGAACGGGGCGGTCGGCTCGACCGGGGTCGGCAGGTGCAGCTGGTCGAACTGCACCGGCTCGATCGAGTAGTTCTCCGGCTCGACGTACACGCCTGTGTCGTAGTCGTAGTTCGGGAGCGGCTGGTACTCGATGTTCTGGTACTCGGCGGGCGGCTCGACCCAGTACACCGGTTCCGCCGGGGTCTCGGGCACGTGGGCGGGCTCGGGTGCTGGTGTGGGGGCGGTGGTTGCGCTGGGGGTGTCGCCGCCGGTGACACCTTCCTGGGTGCTGTCGCCGTTGACACCGCCCTGGATCGGGTCGGCGAACGCGGAGGGGGACAGGGCGATGCCGGAGGCCAGGGCGGCGGTGATGACTGCCAGCGTGGTGGCTGCCTGTGTGGCGCTCTGTGGGTGGTGCCGGCCTCGGGCGCGGCGGGCGTCGCGGTTGTTGCTCATGATGTGCCTTTCGTGAGGTGGCCAGATGCGAAGCGAAGGTGGATGTGCCAGTGGAGGGCGGAGCGAGATCTGTACGGCCGGTGGGTGATGGCCGAGTCAGGGGCCGGTGATCGTCGTGATGACCTCTTCGGCCAGTCGGGTCAGCGCGGCTCGGGTGTGGGGTTGGAGCCGGGAGAGTGCAAGGCGTTCTCCGGAGGCGAACAGCGGCTCGAACGGCATGCGCGCCACGAGCGGTACTCCCAGGTCCCGGAGGGCCTCGACGGTGTCCTGTTCGACCATCGGGGCGTCCCCGGGACCGGCGGTGATGACAACGATCGTGCGCTGGAGAACATCGGTGGCGGTCGACGCCAATTCCGTGATCATTTCTTCTGCGGCGTCGGCGGCGTCCCAGCGCAACGGAACAGGGACGACGACGGCGTCCGCTGTCCTCACTGCCCACCGCCAGGTTCCCGCGAGGGAGTTGTTGCCGGTGTCGGCGACGAGGAGGTCGCGGTGCTGGGCCACGATCGCGGCCAGATGCGCCGCATGGTCTTCGTTCAGAACGGACGTCGAGTCGCCGCGGCGTCCCGCGATGATGTCCTCACCCGACGGTTGACGGGTCAGGTGCTGCGAGAGCACCGAGGGTCGGATCGCGACATCAGGGTCGGGATGCGCTGCCAGCAAGGCGGGGACGTCGTTGCCCGGCGACGGACGGACTGCGACCCGCTTGGCGAGACTGCCGCCGACCTCGCCGAAATCCGCGCACACCACGGTGCTGGCGCCGCGCAGGACGGCCAAGGTCTGAGTGAGAGCCACGGCGAGCGGTGTCTTACCGACCCCGCCTTTCGGGTTGGCGAAAGTGATCACCGAGAAATCGGGCAGCGCCCGGGTGATCACCGACTCGGCGGCCCGCAGCCGCATCTCCGGCGACTGTGCTTTCGGGGCGAGACTCAACCCGAGCATGGCGTTGAGCCGGCCGCGCACTCCCAGGCGGGCAGGCTCACCGGCCCCGGGAGCGATCTCGGGGGCGGCCAGCCCCGATACCGGCCGCCGCGGTCGGGCGGGTGGTGTGCGGTCGTATCCGTCTTCGCGCTCGGCCGATACGGCTGCCCGTGCGGGTGTCGGCTCGGTCGCCGGCAACCGCACAGCAACCGTGGGCTCACTGCCCACGTCCTGAACCCGGACGACGGGAGTGCCGCCGGCCGGGCGGCGCTGGGGCCGTTCCCGGGTGGCGGGTTCCTGTGCTGGCGCCTGCTCCTGGGCGGGGCGGATGGTCTGGTCGGGGTCGACCTCGAGCCGCATCGGCGCGGTGTCGGCGCCGCCGCTGACCGCGACGGTGATCGTCTGGCCGCTGTTTCGTGCTTCGGCGTGGGCCTGGGCGAACACCGCGGTCATCAGGTCTTGCTCGGTGTCGCCTCGCAGGTCGAGCGTCGCGGCCTGCGACGGCACATACGCCGTAGCGTGGCGTCCTCCGTCGTCGATGGCGACGGTCATCTGCGGGGCGGACATCACAGACTCCCGGCGCCCGAGGTGGTGCCGTCGAGCTGGGCGAGCATTTCGGTGATCAGCTCGTCGAGGCTGGTGAGCTGATCGAGTGCCTCGGTCTTGACCTCGCCGTCGGGAAGGGCGCCCACCAGGTCGCGCCGATGACCGATCGCGGTGAGGAGCTCGTCGAGACGGCTGCGGGAGACGGTCTTGCTTTCGGTGTCCAGGGCGGCCAGCCACCCGGGTGTGGAGGCCCGCAACGCCTCTCGGAACGCGCGAACAACCGGGTCGGAGTTGCCCTTGTTGACGAATGGGCGGTGCATGGCCTCGATGTCCTCGGGCTCGAGGATCACTGCTCGTTCGATCTGCCGGACTGCCATCGGTGGCCTCTCTCTCGTGTTTTCAGTGGTGGAGCGGATAGAGTCGGAACATCAGGGGTCAGGCGGCGGCAGCGAGGTCGACCGCGGCGAGGAAGACGGTGTCGAGTCCGCTGTATTCGAGGATCAGGACCTCGGGCCGGCGGCCGGTGGATTCCACCGACACCTCCACCCGCACCAGTCCCTCCTCGGTGACCGTGCCGTCGCTGTCGCGGGCGACCTTGCGGATGGTCTCGACGGTCAGGACGGTGCCGGTGCCGTCCGGTTCGTCGAGGCCGAGGACGATGTTCATGCCTTCCTCGAGGGCACCAGCCGGGATCGCATCGGAGATGTGGTCGATCAGGGATGTCACCGACGACCCGGAGACTGCGACGGGCTCGCGGACGTCATCGGCCATCGTGGTGATCAGGTGCTGTTCGTCGGCGATGAACTGCACCAGCTCGGCCGAGAAGCAGTACACCGGGGTATCCCTTGTCGGGCGCAGGCTGTCGACAGCGTGTGCTTCCTCGGCGGACAGGTCGCTGCGGGCGGCGGGGTGGTCGTCGATGGTGGGGGTGAACCACACCTGTGCGAGGGCAGGGTCGCCGGAGGGGTCACTGACCGTGGCGCGGCCGCGGATCTTGGCGTCGATGTCGCGGCCGACAGTGGTCTCACCCCACATCATGTAGGCGCCGTCGCTGCTCAACCGTGCAAGCGCTGCTCGGGTCTGGAAGTTGTCGCGGACACTGCCGGAATCCCGCCCGAACAGGTGCGCATCGGGGCGCTGGACTCCCACGGCGAGGCGGATACCTGCCGAGCGGGCCAAGGCGACGAGTTCGCCGATTCGCCCGAGTGGGTTACAGCGTTTGATGACTTCCTTCTCCTCATCGGTGCCGGACTTGGCCAGCTGTGTCCAGGCCGCAGAGAGGATGAAGAACTCGTCGAGCACCGCCACCAAGAGCGGCATGTTGCGCGCCTTCAGACGCTGGGTCTGCATGTACTTGGTCCGCGCGTGCATTTCGCGCCACAGCGCGTAGATGAACTCTGCGGCCCGCAAGGGTTCGAACACGATCGCGGGGACCCCGGGGTAGCCGAGGAATTGGTGCAGTTCGATGCGTTTGGGGTCTACACCGATCACCGGGACTCCGCGGAGTGTGAGTTCGGTGATCACGGTGGTCAGCAGAACCGTCTTGCCGCCGCCGGTCGGTCCGACGACCAGCATGTGCGGTGCCGACGAATCGTCGGAGATGTTCCAGTAGGCGTCGACGACGCCGGCATCGGTTTCGCAGGACGCGTACGGGACATGCAGGCGTTGCCCGGGCACGCTGGGGTCGCTTCCTGGCCAGGGCATCTGCTGGCGTCGCGCGATTCCGCGTTCGTCGAGTTGTGGAACAGGAAGGTCGGCGGCCGGGATTTTCAGCGAATGCATCACCATTGTCGCGAGCGGCTTTCGGAGCGAGAGGGTGATGATGGGCTTCTCCGGCGCCCAGTCCACTCGCCACAGCTGCCCTGATTCGTGCGTGCCGAGGGCGGCGAGCAGAGCCTCGGAGAGCTTGTGCCGGTTGGCTTCCATGCCGGTGGCCAGCGTGGGCTTGTAGTAGATGCGGTAGGAGGCTTCGGTTCCGTCGTAGGCGTAGGAGTCGACCGACACCGTCACGTCCTGCAGGGCCTTGCCGTCGGAGAACAGCTCGGCGAGCATGCGGTGACGTGCGCTGCGGGTGTCCGGGAGCACCAGTTGGCGGGTGATCGTGATGGTGCTCCTGTCGGCCCGGAAGGCGGTGACGTACTTCCAGTCGGCCACTGTGGGTCCGAGGAATCGGCTCATTGCTCCGCCTTCGGCGTCGAGGGTGCAAGGCTGTCGGGTCCCGGTTCGCCCACCGGGACGCTGTGGATCTGCGCCTGCGTATTCCGCGGCAGAAATCGCAGGGGGCGGGTGGGGGCGAGGACCGGTAGCGCGGCGCGCAGGCGGTGCCACAGCGGCGATCCGACGATCAACGCATTGACTGCCGAATTCAGACGCTCCTGCCGGTTCGCATCGACGACCGCTCCCTGCGGCAGGCGGATTGCCGCCCACGCGGTGCTGTGCCACCCGGTACGCACACTGAGCCTGATCCGCACGGGGCTGTGTCCGGTGGTCTGCCGCACCACCGCGGACAGGATCCGCCGCTGCCGGTACCGCAGGAACCGAATTAGGTCCCCGGCACCGAAGAGGGCAACGGCGACGACGAGCCTGGGCCGAATGTCGATGAGCCACTGCGCCCAGAGCGGCGAGCGCGGCCACAGCTCGGTGATCTGAGCGGACTCCAGCAGGGTCGGCGCCCACCACACGGCGATGGTGACGGCCAGGACGACGAGCACCCACGGGGTGAACCGCGCTGCCTCTTGCTCCCCCGACTGTTCGGGCCGCCTGCGTCCGCCGGCGGCCGACGAGGTACCAGAAGGACCGAGCACATCCCGGAAGAACTCGCCCACAGGGTCATTCGACGGCATCGCGGAAACCCCTTCTCGGTCGGACATCTGCGTCGTGTTGATGCGCACACAGTGAATCCGCTCGCCGGAGGATTCACCAAGGACCCCCGCACGCGCTCGGGCGTGTCGCCCCGCCCGCCGCCCCTGCGAGTGCGTCCCAGGCCGCCGTGAGGCGAACCCCGACGGGATCTCCAAAAACGCTCTGCCAAGTGGTGTTTGAACCACTGCTCGCCGAAACCGGTCCGGGGCGCTATTCTCAACTTCGCCTCCCCCCGTAGGGGGGAGGCGTCTCCCGAAGGGAGTGGGGGCGCAGGCATCACCGATCCCCCAATCGTCGACACATGCCCCACATGGGGCCAATCACGTTCTTCGCGAGGGTTGTCCGAAGAGAGCGTGCCCGGAGGGCAGCACCCGTCCCCGGCAGCGACCGGCCCCCACCCTGAGCAGAGCCCGCAACGACCGGTTCCCACCTTCAGCAGAGCCCGCAGCGACACGACCCGTCTTCGTGGACCCACCGCCAACCGGCCCCACCCTCAGTGGACCCCGCAGCGACACGCCCGAGCGCGTGCGGGGGTCTTCGTGTGCCGAAGCCGCCCTGTGCCAATGTTCTGGCGTCACCATTCGGTGTTGCCCGCGAATCTTTTGGGAGAGAGCATGCTTCATGAAACTTTCGAGGCTGCGTCGCAGCTGACGTTCCTGGCACAGGAGGGGATCGACACCGGCGGGGTGGGAGCGTTCCTCCGCGAGCAGGTAGTCCCTCCGATCCTCGGCGTCGGAGCGATTGTGCTTCTGGCGAAGGCGATTCGCTCGTCCTGGTCTGCCGTCATCACCATCGCCAGCCTATCCCTGATCGCGTTGGGCTGGTTCGGGCTGTCGGCGAACCCCGACGCGGCGATGAACGTCGGCACCGGACTCATCCGGCTGATCGTCCCCGGCGTGTGACCGGTAGCGGACACAACCCCATTCGGACTCACCCTTTTCGAGAGGACCTCATCCCATGTCTGCCATGACGATCATCTTCGGCGTGGTCATCGCCGCCGCCATCGTGTTCGCAATCGGCCGCGCCATCAGCGAGCGCCGGTGAGGAGCTTGCGGTGATCGAGACCGATGACGACCTCTACCGGGTGGATCAGCACTGGCTAGGCCCTCCGGGACGGGCGTTCCCGAGACCAGTCAAATGGCAGGCAGTGGGTATCGGTGCGGTGTTGCTGGTGCTCTCGCTCATCCTCGTCATGGGAATGCTGTCGGTGCCGTGGAGCGGCTGGTCCGTCACCGTGGTGCTGGGGTTGACCTATCTCGGGACGAAACGGATCGTCGACGGGCTCGGCCACGAACGCACCATCCGGTCGCTGGCCCGGTCCGCGATCAACGACCTCACCTCCCCACGCCCCGCGGCCGGCCGCAACAAGAAGATCCGGAACACGCCGCAGACGGTGTCCATCCCCGACCAGATCGCGCGCCTTCGCCTCGCCCCCGCCGCCAGCGATCACACGACTTCTTCGACTACGAGCAGGTAGGTCATGAGCTATCCCGGTAACCGGTTCGACCCGGCCGACCTCGTCCCACCCCCCGGGGCACTGCCGCCGGTGCTGCCCGAGTCGTGGCTGCGCGCGGCGCGCCAAGCCGGGCTGCAGACCGCCGACCCAAGAACCGCCGCACCGCAAGCGAGCTTGGGTGATGCACTGCTCACCGACCCCTCCCCGGTCACCAACCCCGAATATCCCGTTGAAGCGCCCACCGAACCCACCCACCACAAGGACAGCAAGCGGCGCGGGAAGAAGTCCCGGCCAACCCCGGAAGGGCACTCGACTTGTGCGGCCGCTGAACGTGGGAGCAAGGCGCGGTTACGGAAGCAATCCAAGTGGCGGCTGCGGGCGGTCCTGGGAAACATCACCATCACCGACGACACCGCCACGCTGTGGTTCGTGCAATCGCCCGGCACGTGGAGCATGCGGGCGATTGCCGATCAGTCGCGGTTCATCCGGGACGAAGCGTTGGTGCTGGCGGAACTGCGCGGCAAAGGGATCTCCGGTATCCATCGGCGCACTGTGCGCGAGCCCTGGCCGGTCAAGGAATGGGGCCGCGCACACGCGCAGCTCACCGAGGACCGCCTCCCCGACGTTCCCGGTGCCCTCGCGTGGGACGACTACCTCGTCGGTCAGCAAGTCGCGCTGCTGGACTCCGCCCCTACCCGCAAGCGCCGTTACTGGGGCATTGAACTGCCCCGGCGGTCGATGACCGCGCAGGCGATCGTCGCGGTGGCCGACATGTGCTCCGGGGTGAAGGGTGTGGGACCGCGGTTGTCGAAGTGGTCCGAGCAGGTCCTGCACGCGGAGCAGGACGCGGCGGCCGAACACATCGCCGAGATCGAGCGCGTGATGCTCTCCCCCGGTGTCGAAGCCCTGCCGGCCGACAGCGGTCAAGTGGACTATCTGCTGCGCCGCTCGGCCGCGGTGGGGATGCCGTTGACCGAACCGGCGACCGCGAACGCACCGTCGGGGTGGGGCCTGTCCGACCTGTTGTCGCTGAGCAACCTGACGGATATGCATTACACGCCCGGCGCCGGACACACCGTCGTCGAAGGCACCATCGCCGGCCGCACTTACCGGTCGTACGTGACGGTGCTGACGGTGGGGCGGATGGCACCACTGGCCATCCCCGAGCAGAAGATGCCGTGGCAGCTGCTCGGTGACCAGCTCGGGCTGCCCTTGGAGTGGTCCGAGCGGATCACCCTGCACACCCCGGAAGAAACCCTCGGCGAGATCCAGAAGCAGCGCAACGCGATCGAGTCGCAGTACCGGCACTACACGGTCGAGCACGACGAAACCCCACCCGATGAGTTGGCGGCGCAGCACGGGTTGTCCCGGCGGCTGCGGACGGAGATGTCGAACGGTGGGGCACTGGCTACCCGGGGGTCGGGGTGGTGGCGGATCGCCGTGTCCGGTTCCTCCCCGCAGCAGGTGCGTGATCGTGTCTCGAAGCTGCAGCAGCAGTATGCGCCGGATGTCGAACTCGAAGTCGAGAACGGCCAGTACCACCTGCTCAAAGAGTTCATGCCCGGTGAGAAGCTCGCCAACACCGCCCACAAGCGCAGGATGAGCGTCCTCGCCATGTCCGCGGGGATGGGGGCGGCCGCCGACCGGATCGGTGACGAGGAAGGCATCATCCTCGGCGAAACCGCGTCGATTTCGGTCCGCCCGGTCGCCTGGAATCTGTTCGCCGCCCACGACTTCTTCGACAAGGGCGGCATGACCCCGCTGGTCGGTGTCCAGGGCGCCGGCAAGACCCATCTGGCGGGGATGATCACCTATCAGGCGCTGCGCCTGGGCGCGCATGCGGTGATTTTGGATCCGTCCGGGCCGCTGCGTGCGCTCGCCGATTTGCCCGAACTCAAGCCGTTCACCCGCGTCTACGAGCTGACCGGCCGCGGCGCCAAGCCCGGCGTCCTCAACGTCTACCGGGTCGTGTCCGAGCCCGACCCGGCCGACGAGATCTACCGCCCCGCCCATCCCGAGTACGCGCACGAATCCGACCCGGCAGCCGCCGCAGCAACGGCCTACGAGGACGATCGCGGTGCCGCCCATGCCGAACGAGTCCAGCTCGCGTCCTGGGTGCTGATCTCGATGCTCGACGCCGACGACCGCAGCGACCGGGATGCCAAGAGTGTGGTCCGGATGGCGGCGGCGATGGTCGGGGGCCAGCCGACCAACCATCTGGGCAAGGTCCTCGACGCGATCGATCGCATCGCTGCCGGCGTGGTCTACACCGGCCACGGGGTCGCCCACGGCACGACCAACGGCCAGACCAACGGCTCCGAGAACACCCCCGTCATCGGCGAAGGACTGCGCACCGCCGCGGGCCGGATCGGGCCGATGCTGCGCACGATGTCGCAGCTGCGCGACGCCCGGGTGCTGTTCCCGTCGGCCACGGCCGGCGACGACGCCGCCGCCGAACTGTTCGACTCGGTCCTCGACGAGCGATTGACGATCCTGACCATGCCCGGCCTGCAGATCGACGACAAGGCCGAGGGCAGTGCGGCCACCGACAGCCAACGCCTGGCCGGGCCGCTGATCCACCTGGCGGCATGGTTGGCGACCCGGTTGGTCTACGACAAGCCGCGCGCGCTGCCGAAACTGCTGTTCCTGGACGAGAACAAGTACCTCAAGCAGTCCGGGGCCGGCCGCACCCTCTATGTCCGGCTCGGCCGGGACACTCGCAAGTTCCGCACCCGCGCACTGGTGTGCAGCCAGCTCGCGGGCGATTTCCTCGGATTGGCGGACGGCGTGGATGACCAGGACCAGTCGCAGCTGACCGACGAGATCATCATCGGCCGACTCGGCTCGTCCGAACGGGCGATCTCCGACGCACTCACACTCCTCGGCCTCGAAGAGGGTGAGGGGTACGAGACGATCCTGGCCAACCAGCTCGGCGGGGGCCGCAACGACACCTATGACCCGCGCGCGAACAAGGCCCGCAAACAGCGCGCCGCGAAGACCGGCGCCGACGAAGCCCGCACCTACGTCGTCCGCTTCGGCGGCGACATCGAACTGGTGCGCGCGAACTGGACGAACTTCACTCACATCGCCCACGTCGCGCAAGCACTGAACTCCCGGGCCACCGCCGCCTGACCCCTTTTTTGGGAAGGACATTCTCGATGCCCGCCACCGCCCGCACCGCCAGCTCGCCCGCACTCCTGCTGCAGCGGATCACCCAACTGTGCGCGGTCATGATGCTGGTCGGGCTCAGTGCCCTGTGCGGGCAGAGCATCGCCCACGCCGCGGGCTTCAACTGCAAGGACGTGCCGGCACCGCAGTCCCCGAACTCGGCGGCGCCGGCGTTCTTCGACTCCGGGTCGGTGGACAAGCCCGCGGAATCCCAGCTCTCCGGCACCGGGTACGGCGGCCACGGCTGGGCCGGGCTGACGTGGCACATCTACGACCTCGGCTGCGGCGAGGACATCACCGGGGTATCGCTGGTGCGCAACAAGACCGACGTCGGAAACACCTTCCTCACGATCGGGCAATCGTTCGCGGCCGCGGCGTTCTGGCTCGACGAGCAGGCCAACACCCCCGCCGAGGGCCGCGAGACCGGCCGCCAGGGGGCGATCGCGCAGTTCGACGAGATCGTGCTCGCGGTCTCCGACTCGCTGCGGCCGACCGTGTACGGGCCGTGGCTGGGGCTGGGGGTGGGGGTGGCCGGGCTGATCATCCTCTACCGCGGTCTGCGATCAGATGCCCCGGCGGTGTTCCGGCAGCTCGCGATCGGTGCCGGCGCGCTGGCGATCGGTGGGTTGATGGTCGGTGCCCCGGCGAAGGCGATCCAGATCTCCGACGACACGTTCAGCGCGCTGATCACGAAGACTCAGGGCGAGATCTTCAACTCCGCGGGCATGACCGATGACCCGCGGTTGGTGATCACCGACCGGATCATCATCCCGGACGTGCAGCGAGGGTATTTCGGTTCAAACGCCTCTGAGCAGACGCTCGACGATCTGTGGCCGAAGCTGCGGGAGTCAATCGCCTACACCTATGACGAGCAGGCCCGGATCCAGGCCGACAACGCGGCACAGAAGGAGATCGACGAGGCCAAGGCCGAGAAGTTCCGGCGGGAGGTCGTCGAGCCGTTGGAGAGTAAGGGGCTCTCGTTCTACACCTTTCAGGGCAAGGACTCGAGTCGGGTCACGACCGGGTTCCTGTCGATGGTCAAGACGTCGATGCCCTCCATTTTGTGGATCGGTTCCTCGGTGCTGAAACTCTCGGCGCTGCTGGCGATCCGGCTGGCGATCATCACCGCCCCCGTGTGGGTTCCGCTCGCCATCGTCTCCGGATCGATCCTGCTCCGTGTCGGGCGCATCCTCGGCGGGATCTATCTGTGGGCGGTCGGTGCCGCGGTGCTGATGTCGGTCTACCTGCTGATCTTGATCAAGCTGTATCGCAATGTTGCGGTCGACGGGACCTGGCGGCTGTGGTTCCTGGTCATCCTCACCATCGTCTTCTGGATGTTGTTGCGTCCGTTCAAGCGGCTCTCGCAAACCATCACCCAGTCGCATCGCGGCATGATCGGCGGCGCGATGGACCGGCACAAGCACGGTTCCTGGAAGCAGAAACTGCTCACCGCCAGCTCGATGGTCACCAATCCCGCCATGGGGCTGGCCGAGAAGAGCCTCGAACTCGTCCGCGCCGGCGGCGGCGGCGCAAACGGCGTCGCAAACGCGGCAGGGCGGCAGTGGTCCGACATGATCGGCGGTAACAGGCCTCCGATCATCCGGCAGGAAGGTCGCGCGCTGTCGGCCGCACGCACCGACGACTACCGCGACCGCGCCCGCCAAGCACAGCTGGCCGCCCTACGCGGCGGCGCGGGCGGAGCGTTGGCGGACCTGCGCAAAGCGTCCCCGGAGGGGCCGGAGTCCGGCACCCGGCTCCCCGGTGTCAACCTCACCGCCGGCCCGGCCGACGGCAACGGGCGCACCGGGCTCGCGGATCTGGGCAAACACACCCCCGCAACGGGTTTCACCGACGGTTTCGAGTCCCTCGACACCGGTGACAGCGAGGTCTTCGTTCCTCATCAGGACGCGAACCGGTGGGACGGCGGGCCGGACGCGGTCATCGCACCGACCACCATCTACCGGCCGAGTGAGGAACCCGACGCGTCCGGAAAGCCGCAGCGTCCGTGGGTGTCGATCACCCGTCCCGCACCGGCCTCGTCGTCGGCAAGGCCCGCCAGCAGTGATCTGCCCCGGGCGGGATTGCGTGAGGACACCGCGGCGGCGCAATCGACGGGAGTGCTCGACCGGCCGAATCGGGACCTGGGAGTGAACTGGTGAGAACAGGTGCCAACCCGATCACCACCGCGATCCGTAGCTGGGTCCTGCGCAGTCCCGGCCGGCTCGCCAGCGGGATCGCGATCATGGTCGCGGTCCTCTACCTCACCCGCCTGATGGTCACCGCGGTCACCGGGCCAGAGAACAGCGGAAGCGACGTGCGCGCCCACGACGCAGACACCAGTAACACCCCAGTGACCTCGACGACTGCGGCAGCCGAAGAAGTCACCGAAACCGCGGTGGCGACAATGTCGGCCAGGTCGATCGGTCGTAGCCCCGCAACAGCGGCGATGTATTACGCACACGCGTTCGTCGACACCACCGCATCACCAACTCAGTGGGCGGTCGCACTCAGCCGTGTCACCCAACCCGAGCGCGTCAACGACACCCTCGCGGCGGCCCGGCCCACCGCACCGGTGTCGATTCTCGGGCCGACACGCACCCTGCCAGGCACCGGCACCACCGGAACGACCGTAGAGATCGACATGAGCGCCGGGACCATGACCGTCGCGGTCACCGACACCGACACCGGCTGGCAGGTCGACTCCCCACTCCCCACTCTCGACCTCGACGACGTGGCCGCGGCCGCTCCCGCCACCGGGCGCACCACAGCGCCCACCACGACAACGGCCACCACCACGCCGTCACCCGTCACAGCACCGAGCCCGCAGCGCATCCCCGAGTCCCCGTCGGCTTCGGAGCCTGCTCCGCCCGCCCAGCAGGCCACCAGCCCCGCCCCCGTGCCGGTCCCCGGCCCCATCCCGATCCCCGAACTCGACACACCGCTGCCAGGCCCGATCGCATGACCACTCGACGTCTGACTGCGGCTGTGCTTGCCGCGTCATTCACCATCGGGCTGGCCAGCGCCTGCACTGGCGGGGCGATCATCGACCTGCCCAAACCTTGCCGGCCCGTCCACTCCGATTCCGGGGGCACGCGCGCAAAAAGCACACCCGATGATCGGCCGGCGGCGGCTCTAACCCCGTCCGGGCCGATCCAGCAACCCACCGTACCGGGAACCACCACGTTCACCTCCGGTTTCGGACCCCGCTGGGGGGCGATGCACAACGGTGTCGACTTCGCCGGCCCGGTCGGCACCCCGATCTACGCCGCCCTCGACGGCCGCGTCGCCGCCGCCGGCTCAAGTGGGGAGGGACCCGGTGTCGGTTTCGAGAACT
Source organism: Rhodococcus sp. NPDC127593 (assembly GCF_042671975.1). Taxonomy (NCBI): domain Bacteria; kingdom Bacillati; phylum Actinomycetota; class Actinomycetes; order Mycobacteriales; family Nocardiaceae; genus Rhodococcus; species Rhodococcus sp. NPDC127593. Next base: position 20,382 of record NZ_JBHXWI010000093.1, read on the forward strand.
GGATCATCATCGACTCCGCCGTCGACGTCCGCCCGGTCTCCACCGTCTACGGGCACATGTACGCCAACGGCATCCACGTCACACCCGGGCAGACCGTCAAGGCCGGCGACCACATCGCCGACATCGGCAACGCCGGCGGATCCACCGGCCCGCACCTGCACTTCGAATACTGGGACGGCGGCCGCCTGCAGGGCGGCACCGCGATCGATCCGACGACCAAACTCGGCGGCGCCCCCGCACCATCCGGACAGGACGCGAGCGCACCGGGATCGAATATCAATCTCATGGCCGCATCCACCCCCGTCGACTGCGGCAAGGGCTTCGGCACCCCGGGCGGCGGCGACCTCAAACCCGGCAGTGTCCCAACGGCATTCGAAGAATGGTTCCGCAAGGGCGGATCGCTGTGCCCGCAGATCAGCCCGGCGCTGCTGGCCGCGGACACTAAAGCCGAAAGCAACTTCCGCGCTGTAACCAGCCCCGCAGGCGCAAGAGGCTATACCCAGTTCATGGATGGCACCTGGGCCGTCTACGGCCGCGACGACGACGGCAACGGCCGGATCTCCCAAGGCGATGTCGGAGACGCCGTAATGGCTCAGGGCAGATACTTCTGCGAGATCGCGAGATCGGTCGACAGCTGGATCGCCGACGGCTCCGTGAAGGGCGACCCGCTCTCGCTCTACATCGCCAGCTACAACGCCGGTGAGGGAGCCATCAAGCAGGCCGGTGGGATGCCCTCCGGTGGTGACTATTCCAGCGAAACCCGACCCTACGTGCAGAAAGTCCTCTCCTACATTCCCGAGTTCGAGCAGCCCGGCGGCCGCGGCGAGTTCGTTCCCTCCCCCGCCGCCGGCGGAAGCAATGTCGTCGAGGCGGCCAGCCAGTACTTCGGCACCCCGTACGTGTGGGGCGGCGGCGGCGCGGGTGGCCCGTCCGCGGGCGGGTTCGACTGCTCGGGACTGACCCAATATGCCTACGCCCGGGCCACCGGCGGCAAGACCGTCCTTCCCCGCACCTCCGAACAGCAGTGGACGGTCGGCACCGAAATCCCCCTGTCCGAGGCCAAACCCGGCGACCTCGTTTTCGGATCCTGGGAGGCCGGCGGCCCCGGCCACGTCGGTATCTACGCCGGGAACGGTCAGATGGTCCACGCACCCACCACCGGTGACGTCGTCAAACAAGCACCGGTAATGGGGGACATGCGCGCCCGCCGTATGTGACCCCAGAAGGAGAGGAACGATGCGAAAAGCCCTGATCGTGCTCGCAGTGATCATCGCCGCGACCGCGGCACTGCTCTACTCCTGCCAGGACAACGCTAACCCCTCAGGAACCGCGACACCGCAGAGCACCACGACCGCACCGGAAACAGGCACCAGCGCACCTCAGCGACCGCAACCGACATCGCCGGAAGAACTGGCCCGCCAAGCCATGACCGTCGCATTCACCTGGGCCCCCACCACCGACGAAAGCCCTACCAGCGGATTCCGGCGCGCGACACAATGGTTCACACCGGACCTCGCTGCACGCCTGACCTCCGATGCGCGAAACGAGCGCGGACCCAGCCTGCAATGGCAGCAATGGATCAACGACAACGCCCGAGTCATTGCCGACGTCGCCATCGGTTGCTCCGGCTGCCCACCCGACACCGACACCACCGCACACCGGGTGGCCACGATCACCCAAACCGCGGTCACCGACGACACCACCCGCCCCGTCGAACCCGACACCACCGTCTGGCTCACCCTCACCGAAGCAGACGGGCGATGGTTAATCGATAACCTCACCTACTGAACACAACCGAACAAAAGAGGGGAAACCTTGAACTACCGCATCACCACAGCTCTGACGGTCATGGTGCTCACCACCGCGGTGATCGCGGGGTGCGGCAACAACTCCGACGACGACACCGCATCACAACCAGCATCCACGAGCGACGCCACTACCCAGGTTCTCGATCCCTTCGTCGACGACACCGCCGACGGACATCAGAAGGAAACCGCAACCCGCATCATCGATCTCGGCAACCAGCGGAAAGCGCCTGATAACGCCATCATCGCGGCGCTCGTCGCCTCACGAGCTGAAGGATTCTGGCGGGTTCACCATTCCGGATCGGGAGGGCGGAACCTCTTCGGTTGGAGCCAGATGTGGGACAACCGACCTGCCCTCGACGACGGAGCAGTCACCGACGCAATCGAGAACTTCTATGCCGGTGCGGAACGCCCGGAGAATGCCGCAAAGAACGACAATCCGGTCGACTACGCCGTAGCGATCCAATTGTCCGACCACTCGGGCGGCCGTGTGTACTTCGAAGACCGCGAAGCCTACGACGACAACATGTCCTACCTCAGCACCGAGGACAAGGTTCGCAACGAATACGCCGAGGCACTCCCCTACGCACGTGCGGCTTTCGACCAGTTTAGCTAGCGGCGTGACCAGCGGCGCGCGAGGATGAGCGCGGTCCCCACCAACACGATGCCGGCCACGGCACCGAGGGCGGGCCCATAGCGGGTTCCCCACAGGATCGCGGTACGGGCGTCCTTCGCTTGTTGGGCAAGGCCGTTGATCGTTTCGTCGTCGAAGTGGGTGTGCGCTTCTAGCGTGGTCACCGCATTCGGGTCGTCAATCGACCGCGCCAGCCATCGCCTCGGCTGCTCCTCCACAGCAACGATCGCACCAGAGGTAGGCTCGACCCACACATCGCGCGTGGTGGAGTAGTGCAGATCCATCGTTGTCGGCTCCGTGCCAGGTAGCCCCCACTTTTCAGCGGGCAAGGTCGTCGTCGCGACACTGCCGATCGATTTCCCAAGGTTCACAGGGCCGATTGTCTGCTGAAAGTGATACAGCCGCATGCCGTCGACCACGCGATCGTCGTCTACGTACTCGATCGGATGGGTCTCACGTGCCGTTCCGTCGTAGTACGGGTAGCTGACTTTCTCGACGTCGAACGGAAACTTGTACTGAATTCCGGCGCGAGGCGTCTCCGTCGGGGGCTTGCCGAGTTCGGCTTGAGTCGTCGGTATGGGCTCGGCGAGCGGCATGCCTGATCGTCGGTCGATCGTGACGCGATCGACCATTGCCGAGACCAGGCCCAACCCGTCGCCCCAGTCGGTCCGGACCGTCTTTTGTGCCGCTTGCAGAGTTGTGGAATCGGCTGAAACTGGATTCTCTGTCGTCACGTACACCTGAATCCGCAGCGGGACACCCCGGTCGGTCTTCAGCGGACCCTTCATAGCCACCGAGGTGGCCTTGAGCACCGCCGCGTCTTCCGCAACCGACACTGTCGCCGATTGCACGTCGAGCGGGATGACCTTCAACCGGGCGGCACCGTAGGTGGGGACCAAGACAGCGACGGCGAGCAGGCACGAGCCGAGCGCGAGGAGAGTGCAGACCGCTGCGGATCTCCTCCACCCCCGACGGTCGGCGGCATCCGCCTTGTTCACGTTTTCATCCAGTACGGTGTCGACCTGAGCACTCACGTAGCGCACCCTAGCTGCCGGAGCAATGCAGAATCCCGGTCAGCCGGTATCTTCGTCCTGAGGTATTTGCCACATCGGAGAAGGGAACCTGGTGCTCGATCCGTTTGCGGCCGGCCTGAGTGTCGCGGAGGCCGATCGCTTGCATGAGCGCCTTCGCGCTGCCGGCCCAGTTGTCGAGGCCACCGACGCCGACGGACTGCGCGTCTGGATCATTACCCGGTACGACGACGTTGCTCGACTGCTCGCTGACCCCGGAATCGTCAATGTCCGTCCCGGCGGCCCGTCAGGCAGCCCGGGCCTTCCCCTACCACCGGCACTGGCCCGCAACCTGCTCAATATGGTCCCCGATGATCACCGCCGCGTCCGCGCTCTGGCAGCGCCCGCGTTCTCACGGCGACGAATCGGAGCGGTGAGGCAGATGGTGACCGCCCGTGTCGACGGACTCCTGGACGACCTCGACCCGAACGAAACCGGTGTTGTCGACCTCTTCCCTGCCTACGCCTCTCCCCTGCCTGCTGACATCATCGCCGAGATCCTCGGCGTGACCGATGCAGACGCCGACGAGTTCCGTACCGCCGCGGCGACCGTGATGGCAATGAATCCTGGCGAACCCACCGCGGACGACCCTCGCATCCCGGCCATGACCACGATCGTTCTCGTACTCATGCGTGTGATCGCGGCCAAACGGAAATCGCCCGGTGACGACGTCATCACCGATTGGATCACCGCCCGCGACGCCGAAGACCGGCTGACCGAAGAGGAACTCATCTCCCTGGCATTCCTGACGTTTCTCGCCGGATTCGAGAACTCCGTCTACCAGATCGCCAATGCCATCGGCATTCTCGCCGGACTTGATCGGGACCAGCTACTCGTCGAAATCGCCGACGACCAGCTCTGGCGCGCCCGGGTGACGCAGCTTGTCCTCGACGCCGCGCCCGGGTCCTACGCGATACGGCGATTCCCGGTTGAGAACATCACCGTCGGCGGCATTCGCATCCCCGCCGGCAGTCCTCTGTATCTCTCCCTGCGCGCGGCGACCAACGACCCCGCCCGCGGCGAGCGCCCGGACCTGGCCTTCGGCCGCGGACCTCATTACTGTCTCGGCGCCGATCTCGCCGTGATGCAGCTTGACATCGCTACTCGCCGCCTATTCCAACGCCACCCGGGCCTATCCCTGGTGAAGCCATGGGAAACACTCGACCGGCGACATACCTGGCGCACTCACGGCCCCACTGAGACGCCAGTAAACCTGACCTGACCACCCGAAAGCCAGTACGGGAGAAACGGATAAACCGATGACAGCTGATGCCCTCGTGCACGCCCCCGCCGAACCCACCCACCCGATCCGCGAATGGACGACCGTCTTCGTCGGCACCGGCGACGAGCACCAGGTCGTCGCCGAAGGCCCCAAACACCGCGACTGGCGAAAGATCGGCAATGTCTTTCGCGAACCTGCCCGCACCGCTGTCCTGGGGTTGATCCGTAAGTGCATAGCCGATCGCGAGCTCAAGATCGAGACGTTCGAGGGCAAGGTCGCCGACGCCCTGGGCCCGGTCGGGGCAGCCCACCCCATCCTGACTCCCGACAAGAGCGTGGTCGTAGCAGTTCAGATCTGGAGCGGTGACCCGAAGAAGAACCCGCCGGACCGCCCCAATGTCGGGGCATGGGAGTGGGTTCTGAGTTCGGAGGACAACCCGCCCCCACCGCAGTTGCAGTTGGACCCCGGAGCTATCGAGCTCATCGGGATGTCCGCCCGGCATCAGGATCGATCGGTTTTCGGTCCTGCAGATCTCTACACCCGTTCGGCCCGCCTGTCCGACACGTTGCGGCATGTGCGCCAAATCCGAGACTGCCAGGTAAAGGACAGGTTTGACGGCACGTTCACCATCCGGGCGGAGACCGACGTCACCTGCGAGCTGCGCTACGCCGAGCGGTGTGTGGAGGGCCCGGCGGGTAGACGCGTGCGCGGGATCTGCTGGGATGCGGGCACCGACGAAGCCCTTGTCCACGAATCGATGCTCGACGCGTGGTTGTCGACAATGTTGGCATCGACATCGGGGATGTACATCGCGGTTGGGGATCTGTCGTATCAGTACCCGTACTGGCTGAAGTGGGTGACCGAGCACGTTCCCGGTCTCGGACACGGCGTGAGCACCGGACAGACCTTCGCGCTCCATGAGGAAGACTGGCCGAAGATCATCGAGTGGGTCCAGCAGGTGCGTAAGGGGCCGGTCTCCGGAACGGTGCGGGCACGACGCGGCGGTGGCGGTTGGCTGAAGGCCGAATTCCGGGGCTTCCTTCTCGATCCCCTCGTCAGCGACTCGATCGGTGTCGCGGTGATCTCCCCCGAGATCGAAACCATCCCTGACGAAACCTCCTGACGGAGAAAATCTTTCGGAGGACAAAGCTCGTGTGGAGAGTGTTCTACAACGCCGCGTTGGTTGTTGCGTTCATGGCGACCTACAAGACCGCCGGAATCTTCGCGGCGACGGTCGTGGTCATGGCCGGCGTCGTCGGCGAGATCATCGTGACGGTGGCCAGACGCCAACGGGTCGACAAACTGCAGTGGATCGGTCTATGCCTTGTGCTAGTCCTCGGTGGTTCGACTCTGTTCTTCCACAACGAGACCTTCATCAAGTGGCGTCCCACAGGGGTGTACTGGCTAATTGCCGGCGCTTTCCTGACGTCGTTGGTGGTCGCGAAGCGTGACCCGGTGCGTCTGATCATCGGACGATGGGTGAGCGCACCGGACGCTGTCTGGCGCTTCCTGAGTTGGAGTTGGTTCGTGGCACTGGTCGCGGTCGGCGCCGTCAATATCGTGGTCGCCTACACGATGTCCACGGATACCTGGGTCAACTGGCGTGTCTTCGTCGCACCCGGAAGTCTCTTGGCTCTCGCTGTCGCCCAAGCCACCTGGCATCGCAACTACATCCTCACGGCATGGCGCGACCACCAATCCGAGGAAGCTATGTAATATCCCCTCCGACGTTGGTTCGACATAGAGTTCGCCAAGCGGACTGACTGCGCGATGCCCCCTCTGGCACGTGCCCGGTCGGCCGACGTCAGCGCACCTCACCCGAGGTTGCGGCGCGACCTTTTCGCGTTGCCCGCGCAGCACGCAGAAAGCCCCTCCTCGAAGGGGCTTTTCGTCATGCTCGCGAGAGGTCGAATGATTACTCACTTTGCTTACTGCACCGCCACGGTCGCCAAGACCCTGCCCCCGAGGCTCAGCTCTTCGATGAGTTCACGCCGGGGTGCCCGGCGGGCGACTTCGCGCGCGCTCGTAGGCCGCGCGGTAGACACTTTCGGAGATCCCCAAGGCTGCGGAAACCTTTCGCGCGGTCTCGTCGGTCAGAGCTGCCTGCCCGCGCTCGACTTGCGCCACAGTGGTGGTACTGAGATTGGCCAGCTTCCCGAGTTGCGGCTGCAGCAAACCCGCGAGGACACGCCAGTCCCCCGGAAGGCGCTCATCCTCGGGGATTACGACGACGTCGCTGATCTGCACCCCGAGGGCGTCGGTGACCCGCTTGAGGAGATCTACCTGCGGCGACGTGGCGCCCGTTTCCCACTGGTAGAGGGTCGCGTGTCCGATGCCGGCCGCGCGAGCGAGCTCGGGCCGACTCAGGCCGGAGTTTTCACGCAGCAATTTCAGCCGGGCAGGGTCGAATCCGCGCATCACCCGTCGGCTCACCGAAACACTCCGTCCATCACTTCTGGACACCTTGCCCCATCTCCCTTACGATCACTTCAGGTCACAGTTTTAGATCAAATATGCGTAGGTCATGCCGAGTAATCGAATCGACGAAGGGGTTGGTGATCTAACAGAAGAACCCCCGCCCGGTTACCGCCGGACAGGGGCCTGAACCGAACAGGGTTGCCGCCCTGGTCAGCGTGTTTCTTCAGCTAGCAGAATGGAGATCTGCCAATGGAAACGATAGGCGACGTCGGCGGAAGTGTCGACGAGACTGACGTGTTGAGTTGGACAACCACTCAAATTCGACGATTCATTCGTGCCCACGACTGGACATGCGGATGCTCTACAGGTACAGAGCGGTGCGCGGTGTACCGAGCAGCGCATGAAGAAGCCTTCTTCCGCCGGGTCAGCACAAACCTCCCCGATCGCGTCGACGGGCCGCAGGCCACCGATGAGCGACTCCCGTGCACGCGCAATCCCCGCGGATGGGACACTGACGTCGCCAGCACAGGTCAACTCCTCGCCGCCATCGACGCGTGCAAGAGTTGCCCGTTCTTAGCGACCTGCGAGGAACAGGCGCAGGAAGGCCCGGCACGATCGATGGTGTGGGCCGCGGTGGCTTACGACCGCGACGGCGAGCCGATCGGAATCTCTGGGCTGTCCGCGTGGGTGCGAACGCGGGACGGCATCCGGCTGCGCGACCAGAAGCAGACGTCGCAGGTCACCGCACTACCTGTACCGCACACGATGTCGGCGCCAGCGGGGTGGGCATCTTGACGGCGCCGCAGATCTACCCCGTCCGCCTCCACGAGGCCACTAACGTCGAACTCTTGGCGTCGAATGTGGTTGAGGGTCCCAATCGGGTCACCTTCGATGCGAAGCTTGACTGCTTGCACTGCCCGCGGTTGGAGGCCTGTCGCGCGGATGTCGCGACGGTGGCGTCCGCGGGGGACACGCCGCGTTCCATGATCTGGGCGGGTGTCGTGTGTCGGCACGACGGAACGGTGATCGCGACCGATCGTAAGATCCGGGTGTACTGCAACCGTGTCGAAGGGCAACGAGCAGTCGAGCGGGGGGCGTCGGCATGATCAGTCTTTCCGACCGCGTCCTGCTCATGGCGACCGGCGAGATCGAGTGTCCCGGCACCGAGGGGCTTCCTTCCCTCCGGTGGAACTGGCTCGCTGACCTGTACTCCCACCCGGTGTGGGGTCTGGTCACTATTCCCGGCTTCTCCGTATCCGTGGGATGCGAGATCGCTATGTTGTGCCGCGATATGCCGACCGGCACGGTCAACTCCCTTGCTACTCGATGGGATGCGGTGCACCGGCTCGAGGCGATCGGCGCCAGCCGCGCTCAGTCGGCGGCGCTCTACGCCTGGTCCGCGGTCGCCGATACCACCGTCGATGCTGATGACTACCTGAGTGGCCATCAGTTCAGTGGTGCGGAAGCTATCGCCGCCGCGTTCTGGGCCCACCTCGCCGCCAAACCGGGCTCTGTCGCCGAGGCGTGCGTCGCCGCGGCCATCGAGGCATGGGATTCACGTCTGCACCGTCCCCCGACGAGAGGGGCAGTCGCATGACGGGCCTCACCGCCACCGACCGTCACGGGCGAACGTGGGACCTCATCGCGATAGAGAGCGTCATTTGCGCACTCCTCGTCACCGACACCAGGACGCCGACCGTGATGTCCGCTCCGGATCTCATCGACACACACGGCCCAATCCGGCTCTCACCGGGCAGGTGTCGTCTCAGCCCGGGATCACGCGACGCGCTCGTAGATGTCGTCGACCTCGTCGCATCGGAGCCCGAAACAGCCACGATTGAGCAGATCCGTGAGGTCGCCGCCGCGGCCCACCTGTTGCTCGGCGTGAAGGCGGCACCGCGGTCGGCGTAACTGGCACGGCTGCGGCCAAAACCACCCTTCACCGATCCCTTTCGGCGGAACGCGCGAACCTCCACAGTTCGCGGTGACCGCGCTGGTGGATCGGCGCCCACCCACGCCCATAGCGAGGCGATGCCCCTGACCGCGTATCCATCGCGCTACCCCGATAACCCAAATTTCAAAGCGCAGACCTCAGAACGCGAAAACCCCCTTGGTGGGGGTGGTTTCAGATTTACGAACCGCTCCGCGGCATGTTGTTGAGGAGGACTTGCCGGTCCTCCTCAACCAAGAGGGTGAAGGCCTTGCCGAGCCGTCACATTCTCTGAGCTTGTCGTTTAACCTCGGCCATCGCGCGGGGCAGTTGGTAATGATGTTGTTCGGCGTGTCGCCACGGCATGGGGCGACCACCGCCTGAT